>NZ_JABFOM010000007.1:0-159769 GCF_013116715.1 Arthrobacter sp. 147(2020) | reverse complement strand
CTGCACTACCCCGGAATTCCGCGGGCGCCCGTGCAGACAGCTACTGAAAACGACATTGTCGTTGACTGGACTGCTTGTAGCGAATACGAACAATTGCGGCACTGTTCATGACGGCAAAGTAACACTAGAACTGCTGGCCTACCGCGTAACAAGTCGCTCACGAAAGGTCAGCCGCTGATGTATAGTTCAGTAGATGCTGACTACTGCCTCACGCTTGGACGTGATGAACCGACTCGGCCGTGCCATGGCCGATCCGACCCGCTCTCGGATCCTCATGATGCTGTTGGACGCACCGAGCTATCCCACTGCCCTTGCTGCCGACTTGGGCCTGACGCGTTCGAATGTGTCTAACCACCTCACTTGCCTCAGGGAATGTGGGATCGTCTCTGCTGCGCTTGAGGGCCGCCAGACACGGTACGACATCGCTGACCCTCATCTTGCCTCCGCGCTCACCGCGCTGGTCGATGTCACTCTCGCCGTGGATGAGAGCGCCCCCTGTATTGATCCTGCCTGTTCAGTTCCCGGGTGCTGCAACGCAGCAGCGGACGCATGATGCTGTCCTCGGTTCTGCAGGCGATTGGCCTGTTTGTCGCCACCAATATCGACGACATCATCGTGCTGTCATTGTTCTTCGCCCGCGGTGCCGGGCAACGGGGGACAACAGCCCGGATCCTCGCAGGCCAGTATCTGGGCTTCGCAGCCATCTTGGGTGCGGCCGTGCTCGTGTCGTTGGGGGCAGGGGCATTCCTGCCCCCGCAGGTCATCCCCTACTTCGGACTCATACCCCTATTCCTGGGGCTATGGGCCGCATGGCAAGCTTGGCGCGGGGATAATGACGATGACGACGAGGCGAAGGTTTCCGGCAAGAACGTGACCATGTGGACTGTCGCTGCGGTCACCTTCGCCAACGGTGGGGACAATATCGGCGTCTACGTGCCGGTCTTTCTCAGCGTAGGACCTGCCGCCGTCGTCGCCTATTGTGCTGTCTTCCTCGCGCTCGTCGCGGTCCTCGTCATGCTGGCAAAGTTCGTCGCCACCAGGCCGTCGATCGCCGAAATTCTAGAACGCTGGGAACACATCCTCTTCCCGATCGTCCTGATTGGTCTCGGTGTCGTCATCCTCGTCAGCGGCGGAGCCTTTGGACTCTAACAAGAGCAGGTCAGACACCCATGCCGCATGTTCGCCCCTCGTCATGGTTCAGCTCGAACCGCCAAACGAAGCTGCGAATAACCGCCATTCTTAGTTAACAGTCACACCGATGCGAACTGGAAAGATGTCACTTAATCCGTTACTTATTCTACGTCAGGCAAAGGGTCTACCTCCTTCTGTTTGTGACAGAAAGTCGAGGGGTATCTGAAGCTCGGCGAAGGTGTCCCGAAGACCGCGGAGGGATTCTTCACTGCGGCACCCGCAGCGTGCGAAGTCGAAGAGGTGCTTCGCGACCACGGGATCCGTTTTGGCTGCTGCGATGCACGTGTCCAGGGTTGTGGTCACCTGGTTCCAGAGCTCGTCCAGTGTCGGCTGCTTCTGTGCACCGGCGGCGCCTGTCAGTGATCCCGGCGGGGTTCCATCGCTGATCGGTGCCTTCGGTTCGGGACGCAGAAGGTGCCCGGAGGTACCGAGGGCTGTCAAAGAGCCGTCTTCGATCATTTCCATCGCGGCGGCAGCGGCTTCGAGCAGTTGCTGCTGTCGGGTCCAGTGGAGGGTCTCGAACGGTTGCCATGAGTGCAGGCCGGCTCGGAACGGGTGGCCGCAGTGGTCCCAGACCCGCCGCACGTCCTCCAGCTGCCGGCCGTATCGTCCCTGGGCCGTGGTGAGTTCATCCAGCAGGGTCCGCAGCAGCCGAAACCATACCCCGGCGTGCACCGAGCGCCCGGGAAGGTCCACGAACCCTGTAGTTATTGCCTGCCAGGTGCGGCGGTCCAGGACGATTAGCGATTCCGGAAGTTCCCGCTGGTCATCGGCGGGAGTTGCCCACCTGATGTAGTCCGCGGGGTGTCCTTCGTATGTCTCCAACCTGCGCCGATGTGCCGGGCAGCTGGCCATGAGCGGCAGTTGCCAGAAGAGCAGTATCGTCGGGCCGGACTCCAGGCATTCGCGGCATCCCAGTCTGATCCCGCTTGTTGAGAGCCAGGGAACCCAGTTTCGAGGAGCATAAACAATGCGGCGCCCGGGTGGCAGGAGCAGCGAGAACTGGTGCACGTAAGTTTCGTAGGTGTCGGGTACAGGGGTGAGGGAGTCGAAGAGCCATGGCACCCAGGCAGCCATGGTCATGGCGCTTACGCGGCGCTGGTCGAGGCCCGCGCGTTTGGCGAGTTCGTCGAGCAGGTGCGGTGGCGGGTTCAGATCCAGCTCAGCGTCGTTGAGTTCCCGGTGACCGAGTCCGTGTTCGAGCAGCTGGTGGGAGTACATGCCGTAGCTGGCGGCTGTCCGCCGCAGCCAGGAGGATAACGACTCCGTTGCTGCAGGTGCCGGATGCAGGGGCCAGCGCTCCGGGGGTCTCACATCAGTTCGCGTTCGAACAAGCGGCGCCGTTCCGTGGGTCCTGCATAGTCGGCCATGACCAGGGTGCGGCGATTGATGCGCTCTTCACCGCTTTCCACCGCGGCGATCGCCGCGGTCGTCAAGAGCCGGGCGAGTTCGCCAATGGTTCCCTCACTTCGGGCGAGCAAGTACTGCGCCATATCGGCGGTAGCAATGTCCGAGGGGCGCTGCAGGGGCAGGGCGGCCGCGAAGCTGGCCAACAACGACAGGGTGTCCGCCCCGGTGTTCCACAAGGGAAGGACGATGGGTTCAAACCGGTTCTCCAGCTGATCATCGGAACGAACCGCAAGATATGCCTCCCGGGTGCCAACGCCGACGATCGGGATGCGCAGCTCGTTGCCCAGGAATCGCAGGAGATTGAGGAACTCCCGGCGGCTGTTGCCCTGTCCGGCGAGGACATTGTGCAGCTCGTCGATGACGAGCATGCGCACGCCCGTTAAGCGCAGCAGTTTCAGCGAGATCTGCTCCACGTCAGCCAGGCTCCGCCGTGGTTGAAGAGGCGCCCCAAGCGCCGCCAGGAGCGCGATGTAGAAGCGCAGCACGGAAGGCTCAGACGGCATCTGCACGCACAACACCGGAATGCTTTCCCGCTCTGGCTCGGCCACGGCCGGGTGCCCCCGGCGAAACTTTTCCACGATCATCGACTTGCCGTTGTTCGTCGGCCCGATCAGCAACAGGTTCGGCATCCGCTGTTTGTCCGGCCAGGACAGCAGGGACTCCAGGCGGGTCACCGCTTCCACCGCGCGCGGGTAGCCGATCCACCGGTCGGCGCGAATCAATTCAACCCGCTCGTTCGCAGGCAACCGTGCCGCGTCCCGCACACCCGGGTGCAGGTGGGACAACTCCGGTGCCTCGTACTCGGGCATGGTCACCACTGCTCGATCTGATCGAAAAGCGGCACCCGGGCCGCATCCGCGACCGTGTCCGATGCCTGCTCAGCAGTGGCTTCCGGCGGGAGTAATGGGGCCGGTGTCCCGGCCCGACGCGGCGTCACTGCATTGCGGCGCTCGGCGTCGCGGCGCATGCGCTTGGTAGTCTTCGAGGCAGTTCTTGCGATCTCCCGCATTTGCCCGATCGTGCGGAACAACGCCGCCTCATCCACTTGCGCTACGCCGCGCTCGTGTAGCCGCGCCAAGGCGTGCCGGTGCTCCCACAGGCTCACAGACGGGTTAGCCATCGTCCGGTAAGGAACCTCCACATAGTGAGCCCCCTCCGGTTCCAACACCCAGATTCTGCTGATGTCCCTGGGATCCCGGCGGATGAGGAACGGCCCAAGCGTTTCGCGCCGGCTGATCCACGGTTTCAGCGCATTCGAGAAATAGTGGACATGGTCGATGACGAAACCCGTCCTCGTCAGGGTACGCCGCACGACGGGAAGGAAATCGACAAGGAACGCTGTCGGGTTCGTGGCAACCGGCGGCCGCCCCGTCACCGCCGCCCCTTCTGCCCACCGTCCAGCCGGCGTCTGCCCCAGCATGCTGTGCATGGTGCCGTGGTAGCTGGTGACGGCAAGGGCCATCCATTTCTCCAGCTCACGCAGGGTCAACGCCGCCTCTCGGTCCGAGTCATAACGGCCCCGTTCGCTGGGGTTGGAAAAGGTGGTCCCGGGAAGTTCGTGAATCTGCTTCATGGCAGTGCCGATCAGGCGTTCCACGATCCCGCCATAATGAGGCCGGCCCAGCGGACGGTAGGCCAGCTCGATACCGTGCTGATCGCATCCTCGCCGGAGCGCCTCGCTCTTGAATTCGCTGGCATTATCTAGGTAAAGCAGTCTCGGCTTCCCGCTCATGGGCCACCCCGCATCAATACCCAGACCTTCAAGCCATGGTCTTTTGTCAGTCCCGGCATGCGCCAGGCACAGCCCGACCGACACCGCGGAGGGCGCCTCCAGAGTCACAACCATGCCTATGATGCACCGACTGTAAACATCGATCGCAACAGTCAAATACGGACGACCAATCGGTCGCCGCTCCCGCTCGTCAACAACGACCACGTCGATGACCGTGTGGTCGATCTGCACCCGCTCCAAAATCGTGCCGACGACCGGCACCTCGTCCCCAGCAGACTGCAGCGGCCGCACCGCATCGGGCCCTCCCCTGCGCCGGCCTACCTCAACCGGATTCAACGCCCGGATTCGCCGTTCCACCGTGTTACGGGCCGGGACAGGAAGCTGCCGTGCGCGGCAGGCCGCAGCAATATCCCGATACACCACCGCCAAAGTCCGCCTCTGCCGCGTCAGGAACTGCTTCCGCACCATCACCCGGACGAGGTCTTCGACCTCCTCTGACAGCCGTACAGTCCCTTTCCCTCCGGAGGAACGGCTAGGAGCCAAATCCGTCAACAAACCAGAACCACCGCGATGGCGTCTGATCAGCACGTACACCTGGCGCCGCGATACGCCCAACGCCGCGGCCGCAGCATCAACCGCTGCCCTGCCAACAACCGTGCGCGCAGCCAAGGGCCCGATCACGGCCGAAACCGACTTCGTCCGATCCCAGAGAACATCCGGCATCGTCAACGTTCCCGGCTCACGAATCGGCGCCGATTCCGCATCCACTCCGACACCTCCCTCGGCGTGCAGAGGAGTAGTAAGCAAAAACGACCCTAGTGCAGAGGAGTACGGAAAAACCAGTGCTCAACACCCGCCTGCACAACCGCGAAAACAGGCTGCCCGCTGTGCACGCGAGTATGGAAAATGACATCTCAGGGGAAGTCCTGGCTAGCGAGCCCGGTTTCGGTGAGGGACCGGCTTACGGGCGGCTACCGGTCGAATCTTTACCCCTCAGTTAGGCGGTTAATCGGGCGGGAGTTCACCAATTTCCATAGGGCGATACCAACCGTGTTTCTCCCAAGTCTGCGGAGCTGCAACCCACCTCTGCTTATCGTTGGCGCTTTCATTTCGAAGGTGCGGGGAGACTGACTTGGCCTAGCTGACCATTTGTAGTCCACCACCGCCACAGCAATTCGAATGAACCGTGGAGTTTCACGAGCCCAGTGATAGGAAACGTACTTTTCAGGAAGCCGCATAGAAATATGCTATTTGATGCCGCCGCTAGACCATCCCTGATCGCATCTGACGGATTTTGCGAACCATCGTGGCTCAGAAGGTGACCTATTGGAGCCGGCATTTCATTGGACCTCTGTTGGTTGAGCTCCTGGCCTTTCGTTCATGATCACTTCAACTGGGCTCTCTTGGTCTGATGTCACCTGAATGTCCTGAGAGTGCCCTTCGTACTCGGGTAGATTCGGGTCGTCGTTTGAAGCACAGTAGATCGACACTTTGAACACACCGGGCGGGAAGGGTAGAGATGTGGAGCCTCCAGGATCAACGGAGGGCGCATCGTCTTGCACATAGGGATCTGGACCACTTATGTATTCTCTGACTAAGTTACAACCGTAGTTGCCGTCTTGGTAGCGGTCTACTATCCGCTCACCTGATTCGAGCAAGGGGGTTACTCTAATGACCCCTCTTTCCATGGGGGTGCTTGGCTGCGGTGAGGGCTCAGGTGACGGTGCCACGCATGAGGATAAAAGAATTGCTAATCCTACTGCCCCAAGGGTCTTCAGAATTTTGTTCATGGACCGGTTCCCCGAATTCCTTCGTTTTCATGCGCCGCTGATTATCGAGCATAGGCGGGTTCTCAATAATTAGGTAGCAGTAGCAGTAGCATTAGAGGCAAAGCAGCAAGGAGTGGCTCGAGTGTGGCCTACCAAGATGTGTAGGGATAAGTGCCACACCCTCCTCACCTGGTCATCACGTGCCCATATGTAGAAGTGAAATTCTTGACGCGGCAGACGAATGGTTACTGCAAGATGCAGCGCTCCGCATATTTATGCGGGAACGGCTGTCGCGGTTGGGGTATCGGCATACGGGTCGGCGAAGGCGGTCGGCTCTATCTTGTACCGTGAGGGGCGCTGATAATGGTTCAACTACACAAGGAGTGTGCACGTAATGACTGAGCCCAGCGGAATCGATATGAAGCTCCGAGCAGCCTTCTTACTTCCTACCTTGATCATCGGCCTTGCGCTGATCTTGGTCGATGTGTTCGTTGTGGACTTCATGCCGAGCTGGCTGCACTGTTCATCTTTCCCGCGGCTATCAGTCTGCTCGTGATAGAGAGGAAAAGAAGCCGGCGTAGCTCCGAGTAGCCGCGAAGTTTCCTACCTTGCAAAACTCTTGCAGGCAACATCTATAGCTTCAATGCTCTGGCCTTCGAAATAGGCTCCTGTCGAATCGGCGCCGGTATCGTGAACTAACCTCGGGATGCCAGACTGACGCGTTATCGAACCCTCATAGAGGCGATCGGGGTTAGTCGGTCTCGAGTAAATTGCGGTAGGGGATGGTCAATGAAGATGTACCTACTTCCATTGGACGTGTATTAGAGGTGGTCCGCCTGTTTCAATGTCGTTGCAGTTGCCTGGTTGCCGTTCTGGTTCGTGTCCTTTCGCTTAGTGTCGACGGATGAGAAGGTTTAATCCGCTTGCTGGAGTCGTCTTATTGGTTGGTGCCCTAGGAGGATGCCACCAAGCGGTGAGTATTGCGTGTCCTTCCTGGGCGATTTCTGAAGATCCGCAGGAACACTACGAAGCGGCGACTGTAGTGGTAGTTGTTTCAAATGCGGAGAGGGACGGAGAAACTGCCATTTTCGGTGTTCAGGCACATGCCTATCAGGTCTCGGTTGACGAAGTGCTGAAGGGAAGCGTCGGAAATAACGACATCCGTATCTCATCCATGCCAGACCCGTGTACGGAAGAAGGAGTCGTATACCCGGACGGTGACCCGCTCGAAACGATTGACCGCGTGATCATCTTCGCTTCGGATCAAGAGGGTGAATGGTTCACCCTCACCCCTTTCGGAGGAGTTATCTCCTTCCCTGAAGGCACGGAACACCCCTTCGATCTCGAGCCCAACCCAACCTAGTACGCGCAACTTATGCAAGATGCAGCTCCGCGCATAGTTTTGCAGGGCCAGGTGTCGCGGTGGGGGATCCCTCAGCGCGACATGTTCTTCTCAAAGGGTTCTGATCTAACTAGGCTCGGTGTTGTTGCCGCTGTATCTTCTATCCATGGGCAAGCATAGGAGCACGATCTTCGTGGTCAGTGTCGTGTTCTTGATGGGTGCTTGTGGAGCACCAGCGATGCCCTCATCCGATCTTGAGGTCTGCGAGGCGTACGGATTGTGGTCCGACCGGGGTAAAAGAGTCGAAGAACGTGATCAACTGCATGCATCGCTGAAGAAGCGTATTAACGAAGGTACCGAAGGTCCGGTCCTCGCTGCCACTCAATCCCTTGATGAAGCCTTGGACTCAGCAGGTACCCCCGAAATTGTGCATGCGGCCACAAAACTTTTCATGTCGTGTGTAGACGAAGGATGGGAACCTCGAGAAGGCTAACTACATCCTGCCTATGGAAGTCGCGTAAGCCGATGGACATAAGGGATGCCTGGGTCGTTAGGCTTGCAGCATGGGCCAAACAGTTTGGATTGTCTGTCAGGACCAAACTCCTGACAATACCGTTCTCGGCGTGTTCGAGACGCAGGAAGAAGCGTGGGCACTTGCCACGGAGCTGCAGAACTCATACGAGAACGGGGCAATTTGCTTTAGCTGGGAAGTCGGAACAAGGTACGACCAGGGACGTCCCTATTCGACCGATGCAAATCCGGCTACCTAGACCTGCCAGTCGCCCCAAGATGTTGAACGTGGTGCGGTGAGGGACCCCCTACGGGTCGTCGGATCATCTGGGACGCTAGGCAAGAATGAAGTTGGGCCACAACCGATAGTGGGCAACATGAGCCATCTGCCAGGACGACCGAGCAACTTAGTGACGAACGGAGTGAGCCATTGTGGTTGAGAGGTGGGATCGGTTGAATGTTCCGCAGCGGCTGGCAGCGCAGGCTGCAGCGGTTGTGATGCTGTGGATCCCCACCTATCTGTCGTTGTTCCTGTGGTTCGCGTGGCTCGGGGACACTGCGCGTGACGGTCGCTGGTATTCCTACGGTCAGGCATGGGAGTACGCCGGCTTGGCAGTGACGGTTATTGTCTTGAGTCGATCCTTTGCCCTCATGCTCAACAGGGGCCTTGTCGTAGGAACCATGTCCCTGTCGTTGATCTTCGCCTTTTACGATTCGACGCGAGGGGATGTGACCGGCACTTCGCTGGTTGGCATACCCGTCGTAGCAGTAGTAGCACCTCTGTTCATCGCGGTAGCCCTCGTGGGCTCCACCTATCGATTCCGGCTTGGCTCGGAGGAGGATGATGACGAGCTTGAGGGTTCTGCGTGGACTAGCTCGTAAATGGGCAGGAAGTCGCCCCCTGAGCCGGACCGTCAGCTCGCGACGGCCTGCGGAAGAATCGGGCGCTCAAGGATCGGCCTGAGGGCGCGAAGGTTACATCCGTGGGTGTGAGCGCGAGTCCGGGGCGAAGGAATGAAGCGAGCTTGGCGACATCTAGTAGGACGACATGACCGCCAACTGAAGCTGGGATTATCCGCCATTCCTAACTAACAGTCACAGACACAGGTGAACCGCCCTGGGTTTGTTGGCTCTTCCCAGATGAGGGTGTAGGTCGGCCGGGCGCGTCGGTCCGCAGATAGACGTCGAGGTCTCCCGACGATGGAGGTTCCTACGCCATCCATCCGAGAGACCTCGACGTGTCCGACGCTACCCCGCCGGCCGGCTTCGGCCGCCCTGACCTAACCGCCTTCGCGGCTCATCCCAATCGACCCTGATCGGGTCTGCTGACCCTCTCGACGAGAACGCAGCGACATCACAGCCACCCAACCCCGACCGTCCGGGAAGCCGGGGCACGTCACATGGCCTGTGCTTCGGGCGTGTCGAGTGGGTCGTCCAGGGGCGACGCAGGAGCGTCGACGCGACGTGCTGAGAGGTGGCTCCAACCGAGCGCTAGGACACAAGCTACAGGCATGGCGATAGGTCAGGAACGGCGTCGCTCCCTGCGCAGGAGGGAGCGCAGAGTCTCGGCGTTCGCGTAGCCGACCCGTAGCGCGATCTCGGCGGAGGTGAGGTCCGTGGTTGCTGAGAGGTGCCGAGCTCGTTCGATGCGAAGCCGTTGGACGAAGCCGAGCGGAGTGAGGTTGAGCGCCGCACGGACTCGTCGTTCGAGGGTGCGCCGGCTGGTGCCGAGCGACTGCGCGACGAAGGCGACGTTGAACGGTTCGTCCAGGCGGGCGCGCACGAAGCGTTCGAACTCGACGACGATCGGGTCCTCGTGCCGGAGATGTTCGTAGGCGACGAAAGCCGCCTGCGACGGGCGCTCGTCGATGATGAGGAGCTTGGCGACATGTTGGGCCAGGTCGGGGCTGATCGATCGCACGAGTGAGAGCGCGAGGTCGATGTGGGCGAAGGCGGCGCCGGCGGTGACGAGGTTCCCGTCGACCACGACCATGGTGTCGAGATCGAGGGCGACGGTCGGATAGCGCTTCAGGAACTCCGGCCCCAGGAACCAGCTGGTCGTCGCCCGCCGATGATGCATCCGTCCGGTCTCGGCGACGGCGAACACGCCGGTGCACGCCGCGGCGATCCGGGTGGTCGCGTCGTCGAGGCGCCCGAGTGAGGCGATGACCGAACGAGCATCTCGGCTCTGGAGGGCGTCGTGGGTCGCGGCGGCCGTGAGGGTTCCAAGCGCAGGGACGACGACCACGTCGAACTCTCCGGACTCCGACAGCGGGTGGTCCACCGACAGGGTCATCGATGCCGTCGTGGTCACTCGCCGTTTCGGTCCGAGGATGGCGAGTTCGATCGGGTCGATCCGCGGGTCGACATCGCCGCGGGCTCCGTCGGCCACCCGCACGATGTCGATGACCGACGCGACCGCCGAACCGAAGCAGCCGTCGATCGCGATCAGTCCGATACGCATGGCGTGTATAATAGCAATACTGCCGTATACGCCACTCCCCATCGGCCCTCGCTCGTCATATGCTGAACTCGCCCCACGAAGAACCCCGACTTCAAGGAGAACCCCTCATGTCCACACCCGCATCACTTCCGTATGCCTTCGTCGCCAAGATCGTCGCGGCCGATGGACAGCACGACGCGCTCGCCGATCTGCTCGCCGGCGCTGTCGCACTCGCCAACGAAGAAGTAGGAACGATTGTCTGGTTCGCGGCTAGGACCCATGCCGACACCTTCTGGATCTTCGATGCATTCCCCGACGAGGCCGCTCGCGACGCCCACGCCAACGGCGCCATCGTCGCAGCCCTGATGGCCAACCAGCACCTCCTCGGCGCAGCACCCGAGATCCTGGCGGCCGACGTCCTCGCGTCCAAGCTCCCGTAGTCCGCCAACGCACGAGACGATCGCGCCCCGCCGAGTCAGTCCGCAGATAGACGTCGAGGTCTCCCGACGATGGAGGTTCCTACGCCATCCATCCGAAAGACCTCGACGTGTCCGACGCTACCCCGCCGGCGGGCTTCGGCCGCCCTGACCTGACCGCCTTCGCTCGACTCGACGGCCTCGGTCTGAGCGTGATCGGGCAACGACTTGAACCGGATCGTGCGGTCTTCGCGTGCCGCGTGGTGGAACCAGATCAGTGGTGCCGACGGTGCGGCAGCGAAGGCGCCGCTCGTGACACCGTGATCCGGCGGTTGGCCCACGAGCCGCTGGGCTGGCGACCGACCGTGCTGGAAGTTGTAGTGCGCCGCTACCGCTGTGCCGACTGCGGACACGTGTGGCGCCAAGACACCAGCGCCGCGGCGGAGCCACGCGCGAAGCTCTCGCGCACCGGGCTGCGGTGGGCGCTGGAAGGGATCGTGGTCGCACACCTCACCGTCGCCCGTGTCGCCGAGGGACTCGGGGTCGCGTGGGACACCGCCAACAACGCGGTCCTGGCCGAAGGCAAGCGGCTGCTGATCAACGACCCCACGCGGTTCGAGGGCGTGAAGGTCATTGGCGTCGATGAGCACGTCTGGCGCCACACCAGGCGTGGCGACAAGTACGTCACCGTGATCATCGACCTCACCCCGGTCCGCGATGGCGCCGGCCCAGCAAGGCTGCTGGACATGGTCGAGGGCCGGTCGAAGGCGGCGTTCAAGACCTGGCTCGCCGACCGCGACGACGCCTTCCGTGACGCGGTCGAGGTGGTCGCGATGGACGGCTTCACCGGGTTCAAGACCGCCGCTGCGGAGGAGATCCCGGACGCGGTCACGGTGATGGATCCCTTCCACGTCGTGCGCCTGGCCGGTGACGCCCTCGACAGGTGCCGGCGCCGGGTCCAACTCGCGATCCACGGGCACCGTGGGTTCAGGGACGATCCGCTCTACAAGTCGCGGCGCACGCTGCACACCGGCGCGGACCTGCTCATCGACAAGCAGAGCGACAGGCTACGCGCGCTGTTCGTTGATGACGCTCACGTCGAGGTCGAGGCGACCTCACCATCGACGGTTCACTCAGCACCACAGAACGCAAGACGAATATGCTCACGCCCACCGATGCAAAGAGCACAGCTGACAGCATCGCCTGCCTTGAGGTCAACGCTCCGATCTTGCCGGGCTCCTTCATAGGGGTAGCTTAGTGCCCGGACCTTTCGTCCTATCGCGTTTGGCCGGGTGGAACCTTTCAATAGCCAATCTGATGGCACAACGTTCCGCAAATTGATTCTGTCGCGATTCCCGCTGTTGAGTTGAGTCCAGAAAGAGGGGCCTCTGTACAGGGTTTGCTCCGATAAGTAGCCTTTGCCCATCGAGTGACCGCCCACTACTGGGGTACCCATGAACTCAAGCGGACGTGTTGGCCTATCGTCCACCATGGCGCTTTTCCTTCTTTTCACGGTGAACTTCGCGGTGCCGGGCCAGGCGCAGGAGACGGAACGAACTCCTCCTAGCGATTCACTCGACCTAATCGACGCAATGGATGTTGATGCTCGTGAATATGCGAAGGAGTATGAAGTTTCGCAGGACGAGGCCTCTGGCCAATTGAATAGCCAGGAAAATCTAGGCGCACTTCTTGGCCGGATCAGCGCTGTTGCTGGACCGAGGCTAGCCGGGTCATTCCTTAGACATGAGCCCGAGTTTGGAGGTGTCGTGAGGGTGACAGGCGAGCAACCTTTGACTGGTCTGGATACTCTATCCGGCGATGCTATGTGGTCTCGTGTGAGCATCGAGTACGGTTCCCAGCATTCCGAGCGAGATCTCGTGAAGGCGATTGAAGCGACGCTTTGGGCGGAAATCTCACCAAATATTCATGGAGTCTACTTCGATCCAGTGATAGGCGAGATAGTCGTGCTCTCCGTCGGTGGACGAGATGTCGCGTCCTATGTGGAGCTGGCGCTTGTGACTCACTCCCAGCTTCAGGGCCTACCCGTGAGCGTAAAGGTTACAGAGGAAGTCATCTCTGACGCAGGGTAGGAGGAATGTAAAGGGTGTCGCGGCAGACGACGTCGGCTCCACAATACTAAGTCCCGATTCGGGCTACATCCGCTCTCGACTTCGTTCTCGCCAATAGTCGTCCTTCTGCTTCCTGACACCACGAACCAGTAAAACGACCATCGACACCACGACGACGGTTTGTATAGCAAGGACGACCCATTCCCACACTCCGGTTTCCCAGAGCAGGTATCCACGGCGGTACAACGAGCACGCCAACAACCAGCAGCAGGTACACGATCGCTGTACGTTGCTGCCCCGAAGAGTTCATACTTCCTACTCCGGTTGCTAGCGGGTCAGGTTGTCGTCACGGAAAGAGTAGATGATGGGGACAGGGCAATCGACTGCTGGACATTGGATCTCCTGAACCACCGGGTTGAGTGGCTTGCCGCAGACAAGACCATTTGCATTTCCCTCGGAGTCAATCACCCCGGGGATTCGATAGCCCATTGCGAGAAGGTCAGCGACAACCAGGACCTGGTTGCTGGCGGGACATCCCGTCACGGACGCAGGGGCGGCGAAGGACGCCGTCGACGGGACGAGTACGAACGCCGCGGTTGCCGCGGCGATGAGGACAGGGCGTTTCATCGGATTCCCTTTCGGCAGGGCCGCACCATTGCGGCCAACTTAAGTGTGTCCCTCCCCGGCGAACCCCGCAACGCACATTGGCCGACAGGCTTTGCCATTCAGTCAGGTACTCCTCTGAATAGATCCCAAGAACGAGCTAGAGACTTACCTCGCAGTGCTTTCCCGTTGATTCGCCGTCGACGCTGAACTCAAAGCGGAGGGTCCTGGCACCCGGTGGTGGAGCAGGCTGGAAGAACCATGTTGCTTCCCATTCGGTCCCTCCGCCAGCCACACGGCCTCCCGCACGCCTGTACACGGTGCCGACGTCGTCAGTAATCCGGGTGGTAATCCGCTCGAACACGATGACCCCTGGCATCTTGGAAGGCGGTACGTCGCTATCTGGCCCCTCAGCCTTCCTTCGGACTGCCCACTGCTCCAGATCCCGCTGGAACTGGTTGTCCCGGGTCATCGTTTTCTGTCCGCGAACACCACTCAGGTCGAACCGAATACTCGGCGCGCCGGCTCCGCGGCCGACGCTGTTGGGCGCGTTCTCGAACCCTACACCCGCAAACCGGATGTCGATGGTGTCACAGGTCGCCACGACAAGGTCTTGGGGAGCATCCGTAATCTTGTTCATGCCAACACCCTAGTAGGTTGCTCAATCTTGGGTCTTGCCCTTCGGCGCATTCTTCGATGTCTTGATCTTGTAGCGCTGCGGAACGAAACGCTGGTGGTCCAAGGGTGGTCTCTCGTAGATCCGGTTCTGGCGCTCGGGCAACTCGATGTCCGGCAACATTGGCCGCTCGTACGGCAAAACCGATAGCAAATGGGCGATCAGGTTGAGCCGGGCCTCCTTCTTGTTATCTGCATCCACCACCCACCACGGGCTTTGTTCAGTGTCACTGAACTCGAACATCTTGTCTTTTGCCTCGGCGTAGTCAACCCAGCGGGCTTGCGCCTCAAGGTCCATAGGACTTAACTTCCAACGCTTCGCGGGGTTGTCGATGCGGCGCTGGAATCGACGGCGTTGCTCGGAGTCGGAGAGGCTCAGCCAGTACTTCACCAGGACGATCCCATCGGAGATCAGCGATTCCTCGAGCATGGGTGCCGTGTCGACGAAGTGCGCATATTGTTCATCACTGCAGTAGCCCATCACTTTCTCCACCCCAGCCCTGTTGTACCAAGACCTGTCGAACAGCACCATCTCGCCGGCCGCTGGCAGGTGGGCAATGTAGCGCTGAAAGTACCACTGGGATTTCTCGCGCTCTGTCGGCGCAGGGAGTGCAACAACCCGGCAGAAGCGCGGGTTGAGCGCACTGCTAATGCGTTGGATTGTCCCGCCCTTGCCTGCCGTGTCGCGTCCTTCGAAAATGACCACCAGCCGCGTGCCAGTTGCGCGCACCCACTCCTGCAGAGCCACCAGCTCCTCCTGCAACCGCAGCAGTTCTTTTTCGTAGTCTTTCTTGGATAGGACCTGGGAGTTGGCCTCATGAGGCGTTTTCTTGACCACCCCTCATATTCTGCCCCAGGCCGGATCATTCAGGGAGGGGTCTTGCGTAGGCACGACCCTTTCTGCTTGATCCTCATAATGATGAACTCGACCGTAAGTTCCATCGGTGACAGATCTCCATCTTGATCGAACGAACCCTGACCGTTCACACCTAACGGAACATTTGCCGGACACATGATCGAGTGTCCGGCCAGTTCGGAATCCCGAAAGTAGGGTGAGCACATGACCGTCGACCCTGAAGAATTGCTGCTCGGTCCGCGAGGGCGCCGTCTGTGCCTGGAGCTGGCCATGGAATCGGACACTCAGATCCAGGCTTGCGTGTACTGGTTGGGGCACTCTCTTGATCCGGGTGCGGGTCGGTCAAGGGTTCTAATTACAGGGACCGCCGGGGATGCTGGCGAGTCTTTGCCTATCCCTTCGCCGGGCGATCTGGTGGGGGCTCTGGCGACCCTCGATCTCCGGCACACCGGCGTCCGTGCGGTTGAAAAGGCATTAGCGCGTGCGGTAGATACCGCAAGATATTGGCAGGAGCCCGACGGCGAAGACGTGCTCGCAAGCCTTCCGGAAGTAGTAGAGGCCCTGCAACCGGTGGCTCACTATGTCGCCGGTATGGAGGCAACCCTGTGGTGGATGGAACCACGGCAGGTCGAGCAGTGGGCTATCGATTGGCGATCTGAAGAAGATCCCGCTCCGCTGCCCCGGGAGCCACGGCAGGCCCTGTCAAAGTGGAGTCGCGAGACCCGTGCAGACGAAGTTGGCGCTGCGAGGGAACGTCCCGCCGATCCTCATGCGTCCTGGTCGGGGAATTGGTGGGTTGTTCCGCACGGGACGATCCGTTCCGTTGGACGGATACCGCTTGGACTCGATCTCGTGGAGGATTCATTCGGGTGGGAGCACGCCACGGTAATCCCCGTTCGTGGGGTTGGCCGGACATACGAGGTACTCACAGAAGCCGATTGGGTTTTCCTTTGCCGCGAGTACCCGCTGGAGGTGACTGCCTCGCGGCGTCATGATTGGTTTCGAACTACCGGCCGTGCTGGCCGTTGGGTGATCCCGGATTGGGAGCGAGTCGCCGAGCATTGGGACGCTGTGCACCTAACCGTCCTGGCCTATCTCAGCGGTGCTGGCCGCGCACTGGAGGTAGATGCCAACACGTCGACGGTTCTCGCCGGATGGGATCCAGACGTCACTCTCTGGCTGACCGACGTCGCACGCGAATCAGAACCCCCGCGCCAACAGTGGGCCCGCATCACAGATCAAGAGGAATGGGTTTGTGAACCAATGTCATTGGAATGACCAACCAAATGTCCTCGCTCGGAGCAGCGTATCCACCTTTGTCCTAACACTTTATGAGCTGGGCCAGACGGCGCGAAGGATGCGGATGGCGTCCTCCACGTCAGTGCCGGAGCGCGTGCTGGTTTGAGCGAGTTGGCGGGCGGCTTCTAAAACGGGGCGAGGTACTGTCGCGGCTCGTCGGTTTACGCGGGTTCCCCCTCCGGTGCGCGTGGTGACGTAGTCCTCAGCCTCAAGCGCTTTGTACGCCTTTGCAACCGTGCCGGGAGCGACACCGAGGTCTTTCGCGAGTTGACGGACCGAAGGAAGCCGTTCGTCAGCAGCGAGTCGCCCCGAGGAAATCAGCCCACGGATCTGATCCCGGATTTGCTCGGTGGGAGGCGCGGAACCCGAAAGAGAGATGATCATGAACTTGCTGTCGCCGGTTCCCGCTGCCGCACAGGGATCACTGATAGGGCGCCCGCAAACCAGGAAGCGAATCCGAGAGCGACGGCCATGAGCGACGCAACGGTAAGAGCGGGCTCCAGCGCAGCGAACGTGGTCCAGACTCCCACGGTCCCCTCCGAAGTGCCGAAGCTTCCTCGTAGTGATGCAGTTCCAGCGAGCGAAGCAAGGATGTCGCCGAGATGCCAGAGTAGCGCTCCTGATCCGACCATCAGGACTGTGCGCGAGCGGACTGTCCGACCACGCACATCCCGATCCCGGTCGTGGTCCAGGGCCGGGCGAGCGATCAGGAACAGGTTGATGGAAGCCAGAACAACCATGACTGCCAGGAGGATCAGACAGGGGAGGGAGTAGAACCACCCATAGATAGTGGTGCCCGCGCTTCCTCCCTCGCCCATGTCCACAAAGTACATGTTGTATCGTGCGGTCGTGTCGGCCTCGGAGGCTGAACCGGCGGCGACAGTCAGGGTGAGAATGAAGACGACAACCACGGCAGGGTTGAGGAGCCAGAACTTGCTGGTGAAACTGAGGGGAGTCCGTGGCGTGAGGTCTGCAGAGCCTGGTACGCCTCGCCTCTGCATGGGAAACGCGAGGACTGCCATGCCGAGAATCCCCAGCAAAAGTGGGATGGTGAATCGGTAGTCCCGATGCCACTCCCAGTACCCATTTGGCAAGTTGAGACGAAATAGAAAAACCCCGGATGCGAGGAGAGCCGCGATCCCACCCAGCAAAAGGATAAGTCCGGCTGCCACCGCGGAACTACCCACGCTGTCGCGAGACAGAGGAGTGTGCCGTCCCCGGAGTAGCCACCAGACCACGGCGATAACAAGACCGGCCGCCACGGGACCGAGCAATAGATAATACATCCAGATCATCTCACTAACCCCTCCAGCTTGTGTTAGCCAAACGATACATCGTGTATCACCTAATTGATACACTTTTGCCGAGGATTGGGGGAGGGGAGCGCTGCCGGGATTGGAGTGTGACTGGCCGTTTTACGACCTCGGATAATCAATCGAACCGTACGAACGCTCTTACTCCGGATCGTTTGCGTACGCAAGCCAATCCACTGCCCGATAGAGGTCAACGACATCACTGAGCGCTAGATCTGCGGCCTTGACTATCTGGATGCTTGTCATGATCCATAGAAACATAAGGGGGCGGAAGGCGCCGAGAAGAGGCGTTCACAGGCGGCCGCTCTCGCGTGTCTAGCCCCGGCGTAACGACCTACTGCCTGTTGGCGTCGATATCCCGTACATGTACTCGAACGAGGTCTTCGATCAGTTGGCTGGACAGCGTCTTGTCGAGAGTGAACTGGATTGCGTGTTCGGTGGTCTTGTAGTGCTGGAGCTGGTCCCTCAACTCGTCGATTGCCCATGAGGACGGGTAGAAGCTCATGTGTTTCTTGGACGCTGTGAAATATACCAGCGCCCGATTCTTGTACTTGAGCGTCGGCATGCCGTAGCTGATTGCCTCTTCGGTACCCGGTACGAGCTGCTGCACCAGGGTGCGGATCCGTTCGAGTTCAGTCCGGTATTCAGGGTCGAGCGCATTGAGATATTCTTCGATGCTTTTCGCTTTTTCAGCCATAACGCGAGCATAGCGCAGCCTCCTATCCACGGACATCTCTAACGACTGGATAACAATCAATGGTTCCTTCAGCCAGCCGAAGAAGCAGGCGTACCCTTTGAAAATTGCGAATAGATGATCAAGGTGGGGGGAATCTTGTAAATTGCATTACATTGATGCCGATATCGGCGTCCAGCGGGGCTGGCTGGAGCACTGATCGGGCTGGTGGCCCTATCAGGGTGTGGCGTGGAGGCGAATGAGGCGTTGCCACCAGAATCGACACCTACCTTGCCGACGCTAGCTTCGCATCTGGAAACGAAAGCCGCACCGACACCATCGAATCCGCAGACCGGAGCGGTAGCGAATCCGACGACGATTCCCGCGGCCCCCGATGAAACATCGGCAACGGGAGTCCCTGCGGGGGAGACCGGGCCCGGGCAGGCAACTGTCATCACATTCAGCTCCCCGGAGGCGTCTGGACCCGCGGGCGCAACGACAGGAGAACTAGTGGAAGAGGACGGGTGCCTCCTGATTCGCCTCCCGGGTGGGCAAGAGGTGCTGCCACTGTTTCGTGCCGAGTCTGAACCGGTTTGGGCAAATGGCCAACTGACGTTCGACGGGATAGCCTACCCCGCCGGCGCGACACTGATGCTTGGAGGAGGAGATCTGCCGTCGAATGAGATCGATATCCCGGACACGTGTCGCGACGTCGAAACCTGGTTCACCTTTATGGTCTTGCAGGACCGATTGCAGAAGCTTTAAGGGCCAATCAATTGATTGGCCCGGCGCTCCGCCCGGCCCTGATTTCGTCGATACGAAGACGGAGAAAGATTATCACCAGCACCAAGGCATAGATCGCCAGGATTGCGATTATTGCCACTACCAGGATGTAGAGAATTCCGATTATCCCCGCATACATCATCCGATACCCCCATCATTTGCCTATATATCTGGCCGTGTGTCTACGAGGCTAGCAGTAGCTCGGCACGAGGGTTATCGTCCTAGTGCATTTATTCGGCACGCTCCCGTCGATTAAAGGTCAGATGAGTCACCCCGCTGGGGGAGGGAGCGGCTTCGATACTGAAGCGCTCTTCGACGCCTTCCAGGCCGTCCCACAGTCGCTCGCCACGGCCAAGCACAATCGGGACCACAACGAGGTGCATGTGATCGATCAGGTCCGCTTTAAGGAACTGACGGACAGTGGACACCCCGCCACCAATGCGCACGTCCTGATCACCCGCGAGGGCTCGCGCCCGTTCCAACACTTCGGCGGGTTCGGCGTCCATGAAGTGGAAAGTGGTGCCGCCGTTCATGGTCAGCTCGGGGCGCGGGTGATGGGTGAGTACGATCACCGGGGTGTGGAATGGCGGGTCGTCACCCCACCATCCCTTCCACTCCTCGTCGGTCCAAGGGCCGCGCAGCGGCGCGAACTTGTTGCGGCCCATCACCTCCACGCCAATTCCCGAGGCCCAGTTGCTGGCGAAAGCTTCGTCGATCCCGTTAGACCCCTCCTCCTTACCGTGGAAGCCCAGCCCCTGAAAGGTGCGGGTAGGGAAAGCCCACTCAAGCAAGCGCGTTCCAGCGTGTCCGAACGGAGCGTCGAGCTGCTGTCCGTCCCCGGTGCCGAATCCATCGAGTGAAATGGAGAAATTATGGACGCGAACGAGTGACATGGTTGCTCCTGGTCCGAAGGCGGTCGGCGCTAAACCGGGACTGCGGTCAGCCCGACCGGCACGCGGGAATTGTTGCGCCGAGGTTAGCGCAGTCCGCCGAAATGCCGCAAGCAGGTCGAATCGGTACGGAGGAGACTGCATCAGTGGGTGCACGACCCAGGGACCGCTACGATCGAGACCGAATGAACCGGGTCCCAGAAAAAGGAACAACGGAAGAGGAACAATGAGTGCTGTGCCAGCTGGCATTGAGACCCCTGAGGTCCTGATTGACCGGGACATCCTGGAGCGAAACATCGACCGAATGGCGACCGCAGTGCGGGCCAAGGGAATCGATCTACGACCACATGTGAAAACACACAAGATGCCGGAGATCGCCTCGCGGCAGCTAGCGGCAGGAGCGGTCGGACTGACGGTGGCGACCATTGGGGAGGCTGAGGTCTTCGTGCAGCATGGCGCCAGGGACGTCTTTATCGCCTACCCCCTGTGGGTCACACCGCATCATGCTCGCAGACTCGCGGAACTCGGATCCCTGGCCCGTGTCGCCGTCGGCACCGATTCGGTGGAGGCCGCACAGGCAATGGGCGCGGCGCTTTCGGACGCAACTGACAGGATAGAGGTCCTGGTGGAAATCGACAGTGGTCACCATCGCAGCGGTGTCAGCCCATCGCACGCTGTTGAGGTGGCCGAGTCGGCTGCTGCTGCAGGTCTCCGGGTGTCAGGGGTCTTCACCTTCCCCGGTCACAGCTACGCTCCGGGAATGCCGGTAAAAGCAGCAGAGCAGGAACATTTCGCTCTTGAGGAGGCGGCCAGCCTTCTTCGCAGTGCAGGGTTCGATATTTCCCGAATCAGTGGAGGATCCACCCCCACGGCAGCTCTCGCCGTGCAGTCATCGGCGAACGAGGTTCGGCCGGGTGTCTATGTTTTCGGCGATGCTCAGCAGTTGGAACTTGGGCGTTGCACCCTCGACGAGATCGCGCTGACTATCGCGGCGACCGTTGTGAGCCGCCATCAGGGTGCGGGTTCAACGCCCCGCCGCTGTGTTCTGGATGCCGGAAGCAAGATCATTGGCAGCGACCGTCCGGCCTGGGCGAGCGGGTTTGGGCGTCTCATGGATTACCCTGAAGCCCGCATCAGCGCGTTATCAGAGCATCATGCCACTGTGATCTGGCCAGATGGCAGTGAGCTCCCAGCCCTGGGGGCACGCCTCCGGGTGATCCCAAACCACGTGTGCCTGACCATGAACCTTGTCGATGAGGCCACTGTTGTCAGTGGTGACGCAGTTATTGCCCGATGGCGCGTCGACGCCCGCGGCAAGAACAACTAGCCATTGTCCGGGGGACGCCCGCCCAACACGCTGGCCCGAGCTTTCGCCCGAGACCAGCGGGTTTGGTGTTACCGTCTTTTTGATCGACTGGATTTGGTGGGGCGGGAGGACCGACCCTTGATCCAGCCAGCAATGGCAGTAAGCAGGACGGTCAGTAGTTTGTTCCTCATATTGATACATCACCCTTCAGTCAGACTGTGAAGTTTGGGCACAACAATCCGGTCCAACGGCCTGTCATACCCCTTTTGGTATTTGTCAGATCACTGCAGTTTTATCGCTCGATGGACGACGGGTGACGTTCAAAAGGATTGCTACCTTTCGCAACGGAACCTCGAGAGCGGTTTCCAGATTCGGCGCAATCTGACGGTGGACGCTCTCGATCACATCCTGTACTTTCGCCCGGTCATCCATCTTGATATCGAGGTTCAGCTCCGGTTCGTTGGCACTGCCCCGAAGGATCGCAGACGCCGAGGCAACGCCCAGAAGCGCTTCGGTCTCAGATTCAATGGCTGAGGCGAGCACCCTGGGTTCGCACAGGGTGTAACCATCCGATCCTTGCTTCCCGTGGAGCCGGAAGGTGTCTCCCTGATGGCGCTTGGGCACCTGCGCGCTGAGCCACGCCAAGGCCAAAAGACCTACCAGTACAGCTCCTACCGCGACAATGATGGCCGCCAGGGGCGTGTTCAGTGCCTCGCCCGGCGCAACGGGAAAGACCTGCCCGTTGGGGTCAACCGGTGAAATTCCGAGCCCTAAGGACTCTGCAAGCGAACCGGCGAGGCCACTCGAAAGCAGTATCCCCACCATCCCCGCGAGAATCATCAGCAGTGCAATGATGGCCAACCAGGTCCTGTTGAGCTTGCCGGCTGTTTCCCTCATATTGGTTCCTTGTCTCTGTAGTGCGGCACCGTGACTGAGCACGAGGTGCCGGAGTCCGATTAATCGGTCTCCGAATGGGATAGTGCTGGTCGGTGGTTAGGCGGAGGGTCGGACGTTAACGCGGACCCGGGGAACCGGGGTGAGACCCATTGACTGAAACTCCTGCGTCAGCATCGCCTTCAGCTCAGTCGACGAACTCCCCGTATCATGAAGGGTGCTTTTTGCATCGACCTTCACCACCCGGGCCGTCGCCCCAACGGAACTCGATCTGATGCCGTCCGTCTGATCCACGAGAGCGCCGGTCAATCTGGCCAGGCCCTGACGACTGATCACTGATTCAGACAGGTCATTGTTGTCCTGGGTGCCCCCAATCCGGATGGCCGTGTGCTTGCCGGGAAGGAGGGACGCGAGGAGCAGGACCACCCCGAGGACAAGAGCCACCCCTGATGCCACCCAGATAAGGGGAGCGTTCCAGGTAAGGGAGGCTGCCAGATCGCTGGGTCCTGACAGGAATGCCGGCCACCTACCGGTGGTCAGATAGCCAACGGATCCCCAGACTGCGACCACTGCGGCGGCAAGGAGCACCAGCGCCGCAACCGTAGCGGGGAGCGCCCTGCTGGATCTCCGCCGCAACGACTGGGAGACGGGTTTCTTACTCATAGCAGGTCTCTTCTTCCCTGGGTTGTGGCGGCGCTGACAAGTGTCTGGATTTCGATATCAATCTGACGGACTTCGATTCCGCAGGAGGCGTTCACTTTGTCCTTGACCGCCCGGCGAAGACGATCAGTTGTGACCCGCAGGGGTGCCGGGTATTTAACGCCTGCACTAATGTGCAGGGCAGCAACACGGCCGCTGAGCTGCACTTTCACCCTCGGCCGGGCATCTTCGTCACTGTGGGATCCAAGACCCAGGAATCCGCCGGACGTTCCGTGGATACCCGGAACCTCAGCTGCGGCCTGCCCCGCGATCTTCTCGATGGCTTTCTCCGAGATGGTCAGCGTTCCGCGGGCGTCGGAGTTTCGGTGTTCACCGTCCGCTATCCCGCGTTGGTGCTGGGTTGCGGTCATTTGCGGGAGCTCGATCGGCCGGTGAGTGCGCCGAGGTCAAGCTTTCCGTCGATCACCCTGGCTACTAGTAGGCCAAGGGCACCGAAAGCGGCGACAATCAGGAATTCAGAGAATCCTCCGAATGCTGCTGCGAGTCCCAGGAAGAGACCTGCGAGGAGGCCAAGGGCTGTCGTGTTCATGGTGGTTGCCTTTTCTGATGCGATGGAGCCGTGCGATGAAGGTGGTGGGAAGATGCTGCGCGGATCCGATGAGGGGGATGTTCCGCGCAGCACCTTCTCAGCTGACCGACGCTAGGGGGTGCGCCGGTCAGCGTCTGTGGGACCTACTGGAGGTCTTTGTGGTTCGAGTTGTCCTGGTCCTGGTCATCCTCGGGGAGGTGAACATCAGCAACGTTGATGTTGACCTCGATCACTTCCAGTCCGGTAGCGTCCTCGACCGATGAGATGACATTCCGCCGGATCATCTGGCTGATCTCGACAATCGAAGCGTCGTGCTCGACGACGATGGTCAGGTCAATCGCGGCCTGCCGTTCGCCCTTTTCAACGCTGACGCCGCCGCTGACGTTGGTCTGTGAGCCGGGGATGCGTTCGGTCAAATTGCTGAACGCCCGGCGGCCAGCGCTGCCCATCGCGTAGACGCCCGGTACTTCGCGGGTAGCGATGCCAGCAATCTTCTGAACCACGGTTTCGGTGATGGTGGTGTTGCCCATGTCGGTCTGGAGAGGCCCAACGTTCTCTTTCCTGTCGGCGTCCTTCGACTTCTGGTCCGCCCGGCGCTGCTGCTCCTCGCCAGTCGCTGGGACAACGGCGGTGCGACGTGAATTCTGTTCGTCTGACATGTGAATCTAATCTCCTCAAAGGCGCAAATCATTCGTGGTTTACATAGGTAAGACGCAGCAACTCGTGATTCCTCACGCGAGATTTGAAACTTTCTTTATTCAGCGATCAGCCAAGGAATCACGCGTCGTCTTCATCGAGTTGGACCCCACACAGCAGGAAAGAAGATAGACCAGTGGCGACGGAAGGTGCTTCCTGCAGGGGCAGAACCCAGTGCCCGGACCAGCAGGCTGCTTACCTTATGCTGGTGTCTATCTCGACGGGTTCTCGCCCCGGGCAGGATGGAATCTCGGACGAGGTTGATGGATAGTGTGGTCGAGGAAGAGTGAAGATGGATGAGACGAAAGCTCCCGGACGGGAGCAACCCCCTCAGCCCGGGCAGGATGCCGGGGACGAATCGTTCCCGGGGATGGGTGATTCTCAGGGCGGGTTCCAGCAGGACGGCGACCCCGATGCTCCGGTGTGGATGCCCCTGGATGAGATCGATGAAGTCACGATCATCAATCGTGCGCAGGACGGGGATGTTGAGGCTTTTGAATGGCTCATTTCCGAGTACCAGGGTGGGCTGTACCGGCTATGCCTGCGGATGCTCAACGACCGGTCAGAGGCTGAAGACCTGGTTCAGGAAACCTTCATCAGTGCCTGGCGGGCGCTGCCCGACCTGAAAGTTCCCCAGGCATTCATCCCCTGGCTGTATCGAACTGCGACCAACAAGTGCCTCGACCTGCTCCGTACCCGCAAGCGGAGGCCCGAACAACCGCACGACGAAAACGACAGCGGCCAGGAGTCTGCTGAGTCCAGGACTAGTATCGGTAAGGGTCCACTGGCGGATCCTGCCAGCGAATATGAGAACCAGGCGCAGATGCGGGCGTTGTCCGATCTGCTCCAGACAGTACCCCCGGGACCGCGGGCGTGTTGGCTACTGAAAGAAGTTCACGAGTTTTCCTACCGCGACATTGCAGCGATCGTTCAACTGCCTGAAAGCACAGTCCGGGGACGGATAGCCCGGGCGAAACGATTCTTAGCAGAAGGGATGGAACCATGGCGATGAACAATGACCATTCCCGCCTGGGATGCGGCCGTGAACTCGACGAGTTCTGGGCATCCATCGATGACCCCCCGACCGCACATGAACAATCGTGCGCTGACTGTCAGAGCGCAAGAAACTCGCTGTATCACCTGGCGGCCGTCACAGAGTCCATGAGGGAACGGGACAAAATAGACCCGGAACTGCAGCCTGGAAGCCGGGTCAAGGAAGCGATCATGCTCGTCGCGCGGGCCGAAATCCGTCGGGGTAAGAAGACGCCGCTGAAGAGAACCTCACTCGGAGCAATCGAGATCAGTGAGCAGGCCCTGGTGGCACTGATTCGGTTCGCCGCGTCGACCCTGCCTGGCGTCCGTGCCCGTCGCTGCGAGATCGAAGCCGACAATCGGGGGCCAGTCTTGGACAGTCCCACCCCGACGGAAGTAAGCATCGCCCTAACGGTTGCGCTGTCCTCGACCGTCAAGATCCCGGAAACGCTGGCGCTGGTACGCGAGCGAGTGGGGACAGTGGTCGAAGCCCAAACGTCAATCATCATGAAACAGATCGATATTGTTGTGGAGGATCTTTACGATGTCTAATCAGCCTCTAGTGGCCCAGGTCGCAGACCTCGATGCGCTTGCCGACTCACTCACCTCAGAGTTGATGGAGCAGCCGGGCCTCCTTCGCCTTGAGCCAACCGTGAAAAGTATGATCCGGAAGTTCAAGGTGGGCCTAGTGGCTCCCACCCAGTCGGGATCCCGCGCCGCTGCCAGCGCACCGTCGACCGTCACCCGGGATGGACTGGTTCTCTCAGTCGCCGATGACCGTGTCCACGTCAGCGCCGATATTGCGACGGATGTCGAGCACCGGGCCCTGGGCCTTGCCGAGCAGCTTCAAGCCCTGATCGCCTGGAGAATCCAGGACAGTGGACTGACCCCTGGAGAGATCGATATTACGATCCTCGCGATCGAGGGCCAGTAGGTAGTAGTACTTCCGAGGTCATGCAGGCTGTGGTCTAATGCGATGAGGGAGGTTGAGCCGATTCCTGCCCCTCGGCTCCGTAGAGTGAAATACCTGCTGCTGTTGTGGACCCAGGACGTGCCCGAAGGGCAGGACTACGCCGAGGGATTCGGCGGCGACGCCGATTATCAGGCGTGGATGGATTTCGAGGCTCGGGTGCGCGAAAGCGGTGCCTACCTCGACAGCGGGGAACTTGAGCCAGCGCGCTCGGCAGTCATGGTCGCACCGACTCTTGCCGGCCCCGCTCCTCGAGAGCAGCCCGACCCCACCGCTGGCACGCTGCACATCAGCGGCTTTTATCTCGTCGACGTGCCGGATCTCGCCTAGGCTGTGGCCATCGCACGGAGCATGCCGCTCTATGGAAGCATCGAGGTCCGCCCCCTGGTGGACTACAGCGCCAGCGGGTGGGACACCGAGACAAGCGAGCCAGCGGCTCCCTGACCCATGGCGGGAGCGCATGGCCTGAAGCACATCCATGGTTCGTTGGGGTCTCCGCTGGCACCGCCCGGTAGACTCGAAGCGTGAACAATTCGCTCGCTCAACAGTCTCCGACTGGCTCCTTTACCGACTTCCGGACCATCGATCTGCGTGGCAGTGCCCTCACCGGCGCGGCCCTCAGCGAGGTAATGCCACGCCCTGAGGTGGGTGGCTCCGGGGTGGAAGGCCCCGTCGCTGCGATTCTCGCCGATGTCCGGGAGCGTGGCCTGGCCGCGCTGCGGGAGTTGGCGTTGAAGTTCGACGGCGTTGAGCAGACCACCCCGCGGGTTCCCCGGGAGGCGCTGACCCGTGCCCTCGCCGACCTTGACCCGGACGTCCGGCTGGCGCTCGCCGAATCCATCGACCGCGCTCGCCGTTTCGCTGCCGCGCAGGTCCCGGGCGACGTCGAGGTGGAGATCTCGCCAGGCGCCGTCGTGACTCACAAGTGGGTAGCTGTCCGCCGCGTGGGCCTTTATGTTCCGGGCGGTTTGGCCGTCTACCCGTCCTCGGTGGTGATGAATGTGGTGCCTGCGCAGGCTGCAGGAGTGCAGTCGATCGCTATCGCTTCTCCGCCCCAGAAGGAGTTCGGTGGGCTCCCGCACCCGGTGATCCTCGCTGCCGCGGAGATGCTCGGCATCGCCGAGGTGTACGCGATCGGCGGAGCTCAGGCCGTGGCCGCGTTCGCCTATGGGGTGGACGGTGACACCGCAGAGGACGCCTTGGAACGCGTTGATGTGGTTACCGGTCCGGGCAACATTTTTGTGGCGACCGCCAAACGTCTCCTGAAGGGGACTGTCGGTATTGACGCTGAGGCTGGCACCACCGAGATTGCCGTCCTGGCCGACGCCGACGCCGATCCCCGGTTGATCGCCGCCGACCTCATCAGCCAGGCCGAACACGATCCGCAGGCCGCGTCGGTGCTGATCACCGATTCCGAAGAACTCGCGTCCCGGGTCCGCGTCCAACTGGCCGCGCAGATCGCGACCACCAAACATGCCGATCGGGTACGGGAGGCGCTGGCTGGCCGACAGTCCGGCACCATTCTGGTCGACGACGTCGAACACGGGATCGCCGTCTGCGACGCTTATGCGGCCGAACACCTGGAAATCCAGACGGCTGATGCTGCAGCGGTCGCAGCGCGGATCCGGAACGCCGGAGCTGTCTTCGTGGGCGAGTACAGCCCGGTCAGCTTGGGCGACTACTGCGCCGGGTCCAACCACGTCCTGCCGACCGGGGGGACCGCGACGTTCGCTTCCGGGCTCAATGTGACCACCTTCCTCAAAGCGGTCCAGGTGATCAATTACGACAGGGCGGCTCTGGCGGAAGTCAGCCAGCACATCACCAGCCTCGCTGGCGCCGAGGACCTCCCCGCCCACGGCGATGCCGTCTCCATTCGGTTCACCTAAACCACTACATGTAGTAATGACACTGTTGTAGTTTTCCCATATCTAGTTCTAGAATGGTGGTGTTCCACACGGTGGCCCCGCTACCGATCATCACCGATTGAAAGGCGCGGCATGTTTTGTCCCTTTTGCCGTAACGCCGATTCGCGGGTGGTCGACAGCCGGTTGGCCGACGACGGTTCAGCCATCAGGCGCCGCCGCCAGTGCCCGGAGTGTGGCCGGCGGTTCACCACCGTCGAGACCACCAGCCTGAGCGTAATCAAACGCTCAGGAGTCGGTGAACCTTTCAGCCGCAGCAAGGTCATTAACGGTGCCCGAAAAGCCTGTCAGGGCAGGCCGGTCACCGAAGACGACCTGGCACTCCTGGCGCAGGAGGTCGAGGAATCCATCCGGGCCAGCGGCGCAGCAGAAATCGACGCCCATGAGGTAGGGCTGGCCATCCTCGGTCCGCTGCAGAAGCTTGACCAGGTAGCCTACCTTCGGTTTGCCAGTGTGTACCAGGGATTCGACTCACTCGAGGACTTCGAGTCAGCCATCGCGAAACTGCGCCGCGAGGCCAGCGAGGGCCCCTCGGGCCCCACCGGCACCCAGAGGCCGCTGACCGCGCAGTAACACAGAGCTCCGGTGGTGGCTGCGGAGGGGAAGCCGACGCCGCCACCGGCACCACTTCCTCACCCAGAGACCCGGGCGTCCTGCGCTTGGTACGTCAGGTCAGCGCCCGCCGCTCACCGGCAGGATCGCCCCGGTGATGTAGGACGCCTCGGGGGAGAGCAGCCAGGAGACAGCGGCGGCCACCTCCTCCGGCTCGGCAGCCCGCCCCAGAGGAATGCCAGGGCTCAGCCTGGCGGTGCGGTCCGGCATCCCGGCGGCCGCGTGCAGGCCGGTATGGGTACTCCCCGGTGCTACACAGTTCACCCGAACGCCCTCCGGCCCCACCTCGGACGCCAGGCCGACGGTCAGTACATCCACAGCACCCTTGGTCGCCGCATAGTGCACCCAGGTGCCGGGGGAGCCCGCCTTCACCGCCGTGGAGGAGATGTTGATGATCTGCCCTCCGGTGCCGCCGAGCCGGGTCGACAGCCGGCGGACCGCCTCACCGCAGACCAGCAGGGGACCCACCACGTTGACGTCGGCCACCCGCTGGAGGATCTCGGACGGCACCTCGGCCAGGGGGCCGATCAGGTTGCCGGTGATACCCGCGTTATTGACGACGGCGGCAAGCATTCCCAGCTCGGCGGCGCGGTCGAACAGCCTGACGACGTCGGACGCGAGGCTCACGTCCGCGTCGATGGCCTCAGCGGTCCCGCCTGCGTCAACAATGGCGGCAACCGTCTGTCGCGCGCCTTCACTGTCCGACGCATAGTTCACGGCAACCGCGTATCCGTCTTGGGCGCAGCGCCGCGCGATCGCGGCCCCGATTCCCCGGCTGGCACCGGTCACCAGGATCACGCCACGGTGATCAGACATGGGGATCAGGCCTCGGGGACGGCCGCTGCCAGCTTCGCGAGACGTTTGAAATGCAGGGCAGCCTGCAGGGCGGCGCCCACTATGCCGGCCTGGTTCTTCAGCTGCGCCGGAATGATGCGGGTGCGCAGGTTGAGCCCGGGCAGGTATTCCTGGCTGCGCTTGGAAATGCCGCCGCCCACGATGAACAGTTCCGGCGAGAACAGGAATTCGACGTGGGAGAAGTACCGCTGAAGACGGACGGCGTACTCGTCCCAATCGATGCCGTCGCGTTCGCGGGCAACCGCAGAAGCCCGTGTCTCGGCGTCGTACCCGTCAATCTCAAGGTGGCCGAGTTCAGCGTTGGGCACCAGCTTCCCATCGAAGATGAACGCGGAGCCGATCCCGGTGCCCAGGGTGATGACCAGGACCGTGCCGTCGACTCCCTTGCCTGCGCCGTACCGCACTTCGGCGAGGCCGGCGGCGTCGGCGTCGTTTATGACGTGAACGTCGCGACCCAGGACCTTGCTGAACAGGCCGTCGACGTCGGTGTTCACCCAGCTCTGGTCAACGTTGGCCGCCGACCGGGCGATGCCGTGCTGGATGATCGCCGGGAAGGTGACACCGATCGGGACGTCCGCCGCCGGTGCGTTGGGCCGGGTGGAGAGTTCCGCGACGATCTGCGCAACTACCTCGGCGACCGCCTCCGGGGTGGACGGCTGTGGGGTGGGGACACGGTATCGCTCACCCACAATCTCCCCGGCCACCAGGTCAACAATGCCGCCCTTGATGCCGGTCCCACCGATGTCGATCCCGATGACGGTGTTGGGCAGGTGCTTACCCTGCTTCTTCTCGGTACTTTTGCCCACGTTTATCTCCAGGGGTAGGTCATGGGTTGCCGACGCAGCAGGGTGCCGCCGGAACCCGATGGCTAAGGGACTGTCAGAACTTCGGCGCCGCTGTCGGTCACCAGCAGGGTGTGCTCAAACTGTGCGGTGCGCCGGCGATCCTTGGTGACCACGGTCCATTCATCCGGCCACATGTCCCACTCGATGGTTCCAAGGGTGAGCATCGGCTCGATGGTGAACGTCATCCCCGGTTCGATGATCCGGTTGTAGGCCGGCGCGGCGTCGTAGTGGGGGATGATGAGGCCGGTGTGGAACGCCTCACCGACGCCGTGCCCGGTGAAGTCGCGCACCACCCCGTATCCGAACCGTCGGGCGTAAGACTCGATGGCCCGCCCAATGACGTTGATCTCCCGGCCTGGGGCTACCGCCTTGATGGCCCGGTTCAGGGATTCCTTCGTGCGCTCCACCAGGAGGCGCGACTCGTCGTCGACGTCGCCCACCAGGAAGGTGTGGTTGGTATCCCCGTGGACCCCGTCCAGGTACGCGGTGATGTCGATGTTGATGATGTCGCCGTCGTTGACCACCGTGGTGTCGGGGATGCCGTGGCAGATCACCTCGTTCAGCGAGGAACAGATGGACTTCGGGAACCCGCGGTAGCCCAGGGTGGAGGGGTACGCGCCGTTCTCCACGAGGAACTGGTGGCCCACCCGGTCCAGCTGGTCGGTGGTGACGCCTGGCTCAATGTGGCGTCCCACCTCGACGATGGCCTGGGCGGCCAGACGGCTGGCCCGGCGGATCTTTTCGATGGTTTCTGGAGTCTTGACCTCGGACCCCGTGAAGGGGGCCGGTCCGCTGCGGCCGACATACTCGGGGCGGGGAATGCTGGCCGGAACCGGCAGCTGAGGGCTGACGGTCCCCGGAACGAGCGTTCCAACGGGTGCGCTGACGGATTGCTGAGGCATACTCTTGATCTTATAGGCGGTACGGCGTCCCGCCGAAAGTCACGATCGAGGAGGACACCCATGGCCGAGTTCTGGTACAACGTACAGACCCACGAGATCGAAGAGGACGCACAGTCAGACTGGCGGAAACTGATCGGGCCCTACCCCACCCGGGCGGAGGCCGAGCGCGCCCTGGAAAAGGTGGCGCAGCGCAACCAGGCGTGGGACGCCGAGGACGAGCAGTAACTCAGAAGCTGTGTTCCGGTCCGGGGAAGGTACCGTTACGGACTTCCTCGCCGTATGTGGTTGCGGCCTGCGCCAGGACTGACCGCACATCAGCGAACTGCTTGACGAATTTCGGCTGACGCCCGGTGCGGACCCCTGCCATGTCCTGCCAGACCAGTACCTGCCCGGTGGTGGCATTACCGGCGCCGATCCCGATGGTGGGTACGCCGACGGCCCGGTCGACGGCGGCGGCCACCTCTGCGGGGACCATCTCCATCAGGACACAGAACGCCCCGGCATCGGCGAGGGCAACGGCGTCGTCAATGAGTTCCTGGGCGGCGTCACCGCGGCCCTGGACCCGGTACCCGCCCAGGGCGTGCTCGCTCTGTGGGGTGAAGCCGATGTGGGCCATCACCGGGATTCCGGCAGCGGATAGGGCCCGGACGGTGTCAGCGTAGTGCCGTCCGCCCTCCATCTTCACCGCGTGCACCCCGCCCTCCTTCATCAGGCGGACCGACGACTCGACGGCCTGGGCGGGGGAGACCTCATAGCTCCCGAACGGCAGGTCGCACACCACGAGCGCGCGGTGCGCGCCGTTCGTGACGGCGCGGGAGAAGATAATCATTTCGTCCACGGTGATCGGCAGCGTGGTCTTGTAGCCGAGGACGTTGTTGGCGGCCGAATCGCCGACGAGGAGAACCTCGATGCCGGCATCGTCAAAGATCTCTGCGGCGTACTGGTCGTAGGCGGTGAGCATGGCGAAGCGCCGCCCCTCGGCCTTGGCCTGCTGCAGGTGATGGGTACGGATTCGGGCGGGTGTCCGGGGCGTGGCGTCAGCGGCTGGCGCACCGGCGTCGGCGTCCCGGGCGCCCGTGCCGTAGGGTGCTGGAATCTCTGCTGAAGTCATACCCCGAGCCTACTTCAGACCCCCTGCTCGCCTGTAGGCCGGCAGGATCCGCTGGCGAAACGATGTTAGGTTGTGATGGACAACACGACGGCGTGAGGGAGCTGCACTTATGAGTCATCAGGCGGAATCAACTACGAGCGAAGCGACGGCGGGCGCCGCAACCGACGGGGGCGAGCCGACCCGGTCGGCAGGTCGCCTCTGGATGGTACGGGGTCTCGGGGTTGTCATTGCCCTGGTGATTTACTTCGCCCTGGGGGGTTCAGATCTTCCCAACGAGGCCCGCGCCGTTGCGGCCATCGCCGGCCTGATGGCCGTCTGGTGGATGACTGAGGCTCTTCCGCTGTCAGTAACGTCGCTGCTGCCGATCGTCCTGTTGCCGATGCTCTCCGGAGCGACGGTGGCAGAGTCCACGGCACCCTACGCCAACCCGATCGTGTTCCTGTTCCTGGGCGGCTTCCTCATCGCCATCGCGATGCAGAAATGGAACCTGCACCGCCGGATCGCGTTGCTGACCCTGCGACGCGTCGGCACCCATCCACGCCGGATCATCCTCGGCCTGATGATCTCCACTGCTTTCCTCTCGATGTGGGTCTCCAATACGGCGACCACCCTGATGATGCTCCCGATCGCGCTCAGTATCCTGACCCTCGTCGTCGAGAACAGCCACGGGTCCAAGACGCCGACCGGCCAGACCGCCAAGGACCTGGACGCCGGTAAGTCCATCAGCGACGTCGTCAGTGACAAGGAGGTCCGCATCTTCGGTGTGGCCCTCATCCTTTCGATCGCCTGGGCAGCCACCATCGGTGGTCTGGGTACCCTTCTTGGAAGCCCTCCCAACGCGATCGTTGCCGGATACATCAGCACCGAACTTGGTGAGGACGTTGGATTCGTCCAGTGGATGATGCTCGGTGTCCCGATTGTCATCGTCTTCATCGGGATCGCCTGGCTGCTTATCACCCGCGTCATTTTCAAGTTCTCCCTGAAGGAGATCCCGGGCGGCAAGGAACTGATCGACTCTGAGATCAGCAAGCTGGGCACCATGAGCCAGGGCGAGAAGACCGTCCTCGCCGTCTTCGCCAGCGCCGCTTTCCTCTGGATTTTCCCCGGACTGCTGTCGAACATCGGAGCCATCGAGTCGGCCATGCCGTGGCTGGGAACCCTCGATGACACGGCGATCGCTATCGCCGCAGGCATCGCATTGTTCATGATCCCCGCCGACAAGCAGGGCAACATGACCCTGGTCTGGAAAGACGCCGAAGAGGGTCTGCCCTGGGGCGTCCTGCTGTTGTTCGGCGGCGGTCTCTCTCTCGCCGGAGCTGTTGCACGGACCGGGCTCGATGCCTGGTTCGGCGAGCAGGTCAGTGGACTCGGCGCCCTGCCGATCGTTCTGCTGCTGGCGGCTGTGGTGACGATCGTGCTGTTGCTGACCGAAATCACCAGCAACACGGCGACAGCGGCAACCTTCATCCCGATCCTGGGCGGTGTTGCCATCGGCATCGGGATTGACCCGCAGACGCTGCTGATCCCTGCTGCCCTGGCGGCCACCTGCGCGTTCATGCTCCCGGTCGGTACTCCTCCCAACGCGATTGTCTACGCGACCGGGAACGTCAAGATCTCCGAGATGGTGCGCGGCGGTATTGTCCTTAATATTGTGGGCGTCATCCTCATTACGATCTTCACGGTCATGATTGGTCCTTTCGCCCTGGGGCTGGTGCTGTAGCGCCAGCCCTCCCGGCATAATTGCAGCAATCCTGCCGTTAGTGACCCCGCCCAGTAGAGTGAACTGGTGGCCCGAACTCGTCATGATGCGCGGGCACCAATCAACTGCATGAAAGAGGGTAGCAATGGACCGCCAGCAGGAATTTGTACTCCGTACCATCGAGGAACGCGATGTGCGGTTTGTGCGCCTGTGGTTCACCGACGTCGTCGGTTCACTGAAGTCGGTGGCACTTGCCCCGGCGGAGGTGGAAGGCGCCTTCGAGGAGGGGCTGGGCTTTGACGGTTCCTCCATCGAGGGCCTGGCGCGCGTGTTCGAATCGGACATGCTGGCGCAGCCCGACCCGTCCACCTTCCAGATCCTGCCCTGGCGCGGTGAGAAGGAACCGACGTCGAGGATGTTCTGCGATATCCTCACACCTGACGGGATGCCCTCCACGGCTGACCCCCGCGGGGTGCTGAAGCGGACCCTGGCGAAAGCCGCCGACATGGGGTTCACCTGCTACACGCACCCGGAGATCGAGTTCTATCTGCTCAAGTCCGACGAGCTGGGACCGGACGGGCAGCCTGTCCCGGTGGACCAGGCGGGCTACTTCGACCACGTGCCGGGCGGCGTGGCGCAGGACTTCCGGCGCACCGCCGTCGCCATGCTGGAATCGGTGGGAATCTCGGTGGAGTTCAGCCACCACGAGGCCGGACCTGGTCAGAACGAGATCGATCTGCGCTACGCCGACGCGCTGCAGACCGCTGACAACATCATGACCTTCAGGACCATCATCAAAGAGGTGGCGCTCACCCAGAACAGCTACGCCACCTTCATGCCCAAGCCGTTCTCCGACCACCCCGGCTCCGGCATGCACACCCACTTTTCCCTCTTTGAGGGTGACGCCAACGCGTTCTACGAGGCCGGCGCCGAGTTCCAGCTGTCCAAGACGGCGCGCCAGTTCATCGCCGGGATCCTCAAGCACGCCCCCGAGTTCACTGCGGTCACCAACCAGTTCGTCAACTCCTACAAGCGCCTCTGGGGTGGGGGAGAAGCACCCAGCTACCTGTCCTGGGGCCACAACAACCGGTCGGCACTGGTCCGCGTCCCCCTCTACAAGCCGAACAAGGGCCAGTCGGCCCGCATCGAGTACCGTGGCATCGACTCGGCCAGCAACCCCTACCTCGCCTACTCAGTGCTGCTCGGCGCCGGGCTCAAGGGTATCGAGGAAGGCTACGAGCTGCCGCCGGGCGCCGAGGACGACGTGTGGAGCCTGACGGCCACCGAGCGCCGCGCCATGGGCCATGACCCGCTGCCCGCGAGCCTCCATGACGCCATCCGGGTGATGGAAGATTCGGAGCTGGTCGCCGGGATTCTCGGCGAGCAGGTCTACGAGAACTTCCTGCGGAACAAGCGCGCCGAATGGCACGACTACCGTATCCAGGTCACGCCCTACGAACTGCGTCGCAACCTCGGGATTCTCTAAGCTGGCGCCCACCATGAGCCTGAACCGCCAACTCATCAGCAGGGGCTTCACTGATCTGGAGAAAAGCACCCGGTTCCTGGATGCACCTGAGCTGAAGGACATCCCGGAGCGGGCCCTGTTTGATGGACTGGCGCGCTCGGCCAACCCCGATCTTGCCCTGCAGTCCCTGGTCCGCCTCCTGGCGGTCGAACCCGGGTTGGCGTCAGTGGTGGCCGACGGCGGCGCCAGCAGCGAACCGCTGTTCCGCCTGCTCGGGGCGTCGGAGGCCCTGGCCGAGTTCCTGATGCGCCGGCCCGAGCACCTCGACACCATCAAGGTCAGCCCCAGCAGGGCCCCCGGCGGGGTTTCCGCTGAGCACCTCCGGTCTTCCCTGCTGGAGGCGGTCGGCGCCGACCCGTCGTCGGGCACGCCTGTGGCGGGGGACGGCGGGAAGGAAGCCTACGCCCTGCTACGCACCCGCTACCGCCGCCACCTGGTGGAGCTTGCCGTACGCGACCTGTGTTCGGCGTCGCCAGTCGACTACCTGCCAACCGTCGGCCAGGAACTCGCCGACCTGGCGGCGGCGGCGGTCGAGGCAGCGCTGGCCGTCTCCCGTGCCGAACTGGCGAGCAGCTTCTCGGTTACCGATATAGCGTCGGTCCGTCTCGCGGTGATGGGGATGGGCAAGTGCGGCGCCGGCGAGCTGAACTACATTTCCGACGTCGACGTCATCTACGTGATCGACGCACCGGATCTCGCCGAGGACCTGGCGGTGAAGATCGGGACGTCGCTCGCCACCGGAATTTCCCGAGCCATCACGTCCAGTGGTATCGAACCGGGCCTCTGGGAGGTGGACGCCAATTTGCGTCCCGAGGGCCGCGACGGTCCACTCGTCAGGACCCTCGACTCCCATCTGTCCTATTACGCGCGGTGGGCCCAGAGCTGGGAGTTCCAGGCACTGTTGAAGGCGCGCACCATCGCTGGCGACGCTGATCTGGGTCGCCGGTATGAGGAGTCCGTGGCACCCCTCGTCTGGAACTCGTCGGAGCGTGAGGGGTTTGTCGACTCGGTTCAGGCGATGCGCCGCCGGGTCACCGACAACATTCCCTCCCACGAGGCGGAACGCCAGCTGAAGCTTGGCCCGGGTGGCCTGCGCGACGTCGAATTCACCGTCCAGCTCCTCCAACTGGTGCACGGCAAGGCGGACGAGTCGATCAGGATCCGTGACACCACATCGGCGATCGCCGCACTGAGCGATGCAGGCTATATTGGCCGCTCCGACGCGAAGGCATTCGACGAGTCCTACCGGTACCTGCGCGTTCTGGAGCACCGGATCCAGCTGGTCAACATGCGCCGCACCCACCTGATGCCCGAGGACGACGCCTCACGCCGTGCCCTCGCCATGTCCTCCCAGGGTGCGCAGGTCACCACCCGGCCCGCTGCCGCCGTCCTGCTGGAGCAATGGCAGCAGACCAAGCGGCTGGTGCGTGGACTGCACGAGAGCATCTTCTACCGTCCGCTGCTCAACACCGCCGCGAATCTCAGTGTTGACGAGGTCAAGCTCACGCCGGAGGCGGCCCGGGCCCGCCTCGCCGCCCTGGGTTACCTGGACCCGAAGGTGGCTATGCGGCATATCGAGGCGCTTACCTCCGGGATCAGCCGGCGCTCTGCCCTGCAGCGGCAACTGCTGCCGGTGCTACTCGGCTGGCTGGCTGACGGCGTGGATCCCGACGCCGGCCTGCTCGGTTTCCGGCGACTCAGTGAGGGACTCGGGCAGACCCACTGGTATCTGGGCATGCTCCGCGACTCGAAGGCAGCCGCCGAGCGGCTCTGTCATATCCTCTCCAGCAGCCGCTTTATCGCTGACCTGCTGGAGGTCTCACCCGAGTCGACCAAGTGGCTGGGCAATGACAAGGATCTCATCCCGGTCGAGTTCGAGGCCCAGTGGGGCGAGATCCAGTCGAAGATGTCACGTCATCCGGAGCCACGGGAGGCGATGCGGCTGATCCGGTTGATCCGCCGTCGGGAACTGTTGCGGATCGCGATTGCCGATAGCTCCGGTCTGCTGGATCAGGCCGAGGTGGGTGCGGCGCTGTCCGCCACTGACCGGGCAGCCATCCTCGGCGCACTGCACGTGGCCGAGGGCGCGGTGTTCGCTAACGAAGCCCCGCTGACCGACGTCGTCGTCGTCGCGATGGGACGGCAGGGCGGACGGGAGATCACCTACGGTTCGGACGCTGACGTGATGTACGTGCACCGGGCCCATCCCGGCGCCAACGAGGCAGCCGCGCAGGGCCAGGCCGAACGGATTGTCAGCCAGCTGTCCGCGCTGCTGCAGCAGCCCTGCACCCCGGCCATCCAGGCGGAGCGAGTGCTGGAGATCGACGCCGACCTGCGGCCCGAGGGCAAGCAGGGCCCCATGGTGCGGTCGCTGGAGTCGTTCCGCGAGTATTACCGGCGCTGGTCGCTGGTCTGGGAATCGCAGGCACTGCTGCGTGCGTTGCCTGTCGCCGGGAGCGACGACCTGGCCGCAGCATTCACCGAACTGATCAACCCGATCCGGTATCCGGAAACCATCTCGAGCCAGAGCCTGCGGGAGATCCGCCGGCTGAAGGCACGGATGGAATCGGAGCGGCTTCCCCGCGGAGCCGATCCGTCTCGCCACCTCAAACTGGGCAGGGGAGGGCTGAGCGACGTCGAATGGCTGGTGCAGCTGCTCCAGTTACAGCACGCCCAAGGGAACGACGCCCTCAAGACCACCTCCACCCTCACGGCGATGGACGCCATCGAGGCTGCCGAGCTGCTCCCCGCAGCGGACGTGGCCACCCTGCGGCAAAGCTGGTGCCTGTCGAGCCGGGTGCGGGCGGCGAACGTGATCTGGAGCGGCAAGGCATCGGACCTGTTGCCATCGTCGCGCCGGGATCTGGAGGCGGTGGCCCGCTGGTGCGGCTACGGCCCCGGAATGGGCGCCCGGATGGAGGAGGACTACCTGCGGCTGACCCGCCGTGCCCGGTCCATCTTCGAGCGCGCCTTCTACGGGTACTGAGTCCGGTTTCGCACCGGTCCTGGTGCGCTGGCGTCGTAGTTCCCCACCCATCGGCCCCGATCAATGGGACTGTCTAGACAATCCCATTGATGGTTAGGGTTCGTTGGGATAGTTGAACCACTCTGAGCCAATGCATGCCCCGTGTTCCTTGCCCACCACCCCATTCGTCAACTAAAGTTGACGTCATGGAGGTGGAGCGCATGAAAACACTCGTTGGATCGCTCGACGACGACGGCGGACCGGTCAACCGGTTGCAGGCTGTCAACGAGCTACGCAAGGAACTTGGCCGCGCGGAGACCACAGCGGTGCGTCAGGCCCGTCAGGCGGGTCTGTCCTGGGAGGCTATCGCGCAGGCCCTCGGCGTGACCCGGCAGGCAGTCCACAAGAGGTACGGCAAACGGTAGAACCCGGGTTCTGGGCAAAAAGGAGGCCCGCACGGAACACCGTGCGGGCCTCCTCACATCTAGAGACTAGACGCCGTAGTAGAGCTCGAACTCGACAGGGGTAACTGCATGGTGTTGAAGGGTGCTGTGATCCGCTTGTTCTAGGGGTTTTTGGTGTTGTCCATGATTGTAGAGAACAGCCCTGTTTTGGTCCTCTTGCGGACTTTCTGCGGACTGACGCCCAGTTTCCCAATTCGGATCCAGAGGTGGCACGCTCACCTGGCACACGTTGCAACGTCACCGGACAGGGCTACAAGCAGTCGCCGTGGTACCTGGGTTGACCAAGCCGTGCGACTCGATGCTTAGCTCCATGAATCAGCCGACAACGCGAGCTAGGCTTGGCGCGTAACGTCCTACATCTGGGCCCAACGACGACCGACAGGAGCGACACCCATGTCAACTATTTATGAAGGCATGATTACGAAGGATATGACGCCGATTGCGTTCGAAGCTGCGAAGAACATCGACGAGATGAATACGGCGTACAGTTCGTCCCCCGAGAAAGATTTGCAAGGGTTCGTCGATATCCTTATGAACCAGAATCGTCAGTTGATAAAGGCTGTCGGTCTCCTTGAGCAGCGAGTGAACATCATGGACGGCAAGATTGTCGACCCGTACCTTTCCGAATCCACGGGGTCTAGGTAAGTCGCAAACTCAACCGGACAAATGCAGGAAGTTACAGACTCGATCTGAAAAGGTGGGCTGTTGTTTTTATCTTGTCTGGACTGGTTCAGTTTGATTCAGAGTGTTGCGCGTCCCACGGGTAGTTAGCCAGAACAGCGGGGGTCGACGGCGCCCTAGCCGTCTTTGGGCTCAGACGGCAGGGAGTTCAGCCAAGCGATCAGCTCCTCGCGAACAATGACCGGGCGCGATGTCGGGTAACGGGCGATGAGGTAGCCAGCTTTGATGTGGGCTCGGAGGGTATCAGTGCTGCAGCCGACCGCGGCCGCCGCTTCTTGGATGTTGTACGCAATCTTGTCGCTTCGCTCGCGCATCAATTCTTCGCTCATACCGTCGATCCTAAAGCCGAGGACGCCGGACGGTTATAGGTTGCGGAACAGCCGGCCTATGTTCTTGCGTTGCTCTGTGCGCTGTCTTTGCGATGCTGGCTCTGGCACTGGCGGAGGGGCGATGATGCTGAGGTACTGATCTTCCGTGAAGCGGTAAAGTCTGCCGATCCTAGTTGATGGCCACTTACCTGACCGGCACATACGCCGGACTGTGTCCACGTCCACATTCAATCTCTCGGCGATGTCTGCTGCGGTGAGGTTGGCTGAAGGTGAAGTCATGTTCAGTGAGCCTACCCCTGCCTGCACCGCTTCGGGTCGCTTTAGGGTTGTCGATATGACATCGAAACTCGCCTACACGATCCCCGAAGCTGCAGCGGCTTACGGGGTGAGTCACAACGTAATCCGAGCGCATATCAAGGCCGGAAATCTCGTGGCCAGATACCCAACCAGCAGACCAGTCATTGGGGCGGATGAACTCAAAGCTTGGTTCGACTCTCTGCCCAGTGAGTCGCCACAGGACCGGTAGGCCCGCTGTGCCTGAGCATTACTGGTCTGTGTCAGAACTCCAACCACCTCGTCGCCTCTTGTACGTTTCCGTCCTAATATTTCAGCCATGGCATCTAAGCTCGCTTATACCTTGGAGGAAGCCGCACAGGCGTGTGGTTGCAGTGTCCGCACTATCGACCAGCAAGTGAGTGACGGGATCCTAACAGCACGCTACGTTTGCGAAGAGCGGATCATCCTTCACCATGACCTGGAAGACTGGTTGCTGAAACTTCCTAAAACACTCGAAATAGGGCATCGCGGCGGTACAACTATCGGGACGTCCAGAGAGACTTCGGTGGCCGGAAAAGTGTTTCGCACACCCGAAGATGTCGCACCAGAATTGGGATTGAAGGCCACCACTCTCCGCCGTTTGTGCCGCGAAACTGAGATCTGCACACGACTAGAGCGAAATAGGATCACCCTCACGCAGGAGGATGTGGAGGCCATCCGCGACCACCTCAGGCTTCGCGCCGCCGCCGCAGGAGAAGCCGAAGGATTAGACCACTTCGCGACCGACCCATCCTGAAAATATACCGGCAGATTCCTTATCCGAAGCTTGCGAAGATCGGCGCCTACCGTCGCCGTGCCGCTGCACCTTTACTGAGAGCGAAGATGCTCGGCGTTTGCTGCCCTACTTCGAATGCTTCAATTTCTGGAAGAGAAAACCGCCACAGGTGACCGAGTTTCCATGCTCCAGGGATTCCGCCTCGGCGGGCATCGCCGGTAATCCAGGCGTGTCGCCGGCCCCAACGTTGGGCGAGTTCTTCAGTTGAAAGAGATCGGCTCATGAAGTGTTAGCTTACCGTCCACTTAATATTCTCCGCCGAACTTGGCCGGCGGCCACCCAGGCGTACCGGGCGAGGCTGTGCTCCACCCATTGGATGCGGACGGCGGCGCCTGTCCACCCGAGGGCGAAGGCTTTGACCGTCCGGGTGGATCCGTCTGGGTCGGTGAGGTCAGCCCATAGGGGTATGGATTTATCCGAGGTCCGAAAGTCGGCCGGATCGGGGGCTTCGACCTGTAGGGGAGGCCGCCAGTTCCGGGCGCCGGGGGCCATACCCCAAGCGTCTCCGTGGAATCCGTGCACCATGACCAGAAGGCTACTTCCGGGCAATGACGAAATGGCTTCTGCAAGCTATTGAGTCGTTATCGGGCGCTCGGGTGCGCACATGGGGCAATTACTAATTGAGCGTTGGAGATCCCGGCCAGTACTCGTGACGTTTGTTCTCGAGCTGTTGGGTTATATCCGACTTACCCCACCATGTTGCGAACAGAAATCTGGTGTTCTGATTCAGCCACTGGTTGATTAGTCTGACGAACTCGTCGTTCATCTGCTTCACTCTCTCGATTCTGGCATCCTTCTCCTCGTCGCTGTCCCACTCCCGACGGCTTAAATCGTGACACTCGTCTCCCAGCTTCCACCGCCAAGTCTTCAATTCCCGTTTGAAGCCCTTGTTCCAGCTGGGAAGCTCAACGACCCACGCGTTAGTCGCAATTGTGGTTTCCGAGTTGTGGTCCCTAAACTTTGCGCGGTCCTGGTAGCTATGGCGAAGTTGGTTATAGGCAGCACGGGACAAGTCCGCCAACGCCATAGCCTGTCGCTGCTTTGATGCCTCCGCACGTTGCACCCATGTGGAAACTATGACGGCCAAGATTGCTACACCGACAGCAACCAAGGCTATCTTTTCTGATAATTCCATTAGCCCATCTTGCCGTATCGGGGCCTGATAACCTCGAGAGTCAGGATGGCCGGTGATTGGCGTTGTTGCCCGTGGGTAACTCCGAGTTAGCTGGACGGAGCCGAGTCGATGGGGGACTTTCCCGGCCCCGCCCAGTGGACCGGTGGACGCGCACCGGACCCAGAAGGGACAGGCTCACATTCAGACGGCTACCCCCTCGCGGATAAGTATGCACCCGGTCAAATGCGTTGCATAGAGTACTCCTAGGCAACGACAAAATACTCCCGAAAGGTGACGGGCAAAAATCACATTCCGACCCGCACATAGCTGGAGTGTGGGTGTTAATCTGAGACAGTGAACCTTTTGACACTCTGGTCAGTGACGTCGGCTGTATGCCTCCTCGGCATCATGGCTACGTCCTCAGACGTGATTCAGGTTCTTCTCGCGATTGTGGGGTCGTGGGCATTTCTGGGGACTCTTTGGGCCTCATATCAGATGATTCTTGGTCGCCGGCTACTTCTTCAATAATCTTCTCGATCAGCTCCGGAGTTATTTCCGCCCGGCTGGCATCTTGGAACATACCGATTACCGCAAGCATTATGGCGATCCATGCCGCAAGCCCTGCTCCCTTAGCGCCGAGCGCCTTATCCACCATTGATGTGATACCCGGTGCTTCTTTCTGAAGAGTTTTGCGAATCTTTCGCTCAATCTTCTCGTGGTCAGCACCGGGCTTCTCTGATGCCTTGAGCGCCCACTCAATTGCAGTGTCGATCCGCATAATCTGCTGGGGAGTCAAGCGTAGGTCCGCTCTGGTGCCAGTCGCGAAGAAGGTGTACTTTCCATCAATGATCGGCACAATTCTTCTGCACTTAGGGCAAGGCCAGCTCCCACCTGTAATTTCGACAGAGGCGATACCCTCACCTTCAACCACGCCGGTAACCGATTGAGGGCCGTGCTCGGGACATTCGATCATGACGCGTTTGGCGTTTGGTTGCATTGGCGAAGTATACGCAAAACGCAAATGGCCCCCGCCATCCGTAGGACAGCGGGGGCTCGTCATGTAGGTTTGCTTCACACGTCGTGAGGACGTTTAAAAAAAGGGCTCGATTTGTTGAACGTTAGTGGGGCCAGGCTCCCATGGCGGTCATGGCAGCCTTTTTCCCTGCTGGGACCCTGCCGCGGTGGCGACCATGGGTTAGGTGTCGGGTTGTTCGAGGCGGTACTTACCGTCGCCGTCAGGGATCTCCAAGGGCTTCGGAGTGGCCGCCAGGAATGGCAGGAAACGCTCGATGAAGTCATTCACCCCCGGGAGTGCCATGACACGGGTGATACCACCGCAGATCGCCAGTGCGAGTGCCGCGTACCCTGTACCGCCTTCAGGGTTGCCCATCGCGACGGCTTCGAAGATCGCGGGGCCGAGTGCTGCGCCGGCAACTACCGCGGCAAAAATGGTTCGAGCTGTTGCCCGCCACGGATGCTCTGTCTGGGTGTTGCTCATGCTGGCTCACCTTCTACCCGTTCGAGGTTCAGGCGGTAGTCTCCGAGGGTTGCCTGGATGGAGTTGTCCAACATCTCCGCGATCTCTTCTTTGGAGGCGTTCCGGTCAGCTGCCACCAGTTCCAGCAGTGCGTCGAGCTTGGCGTGGGTTGCGGCGCTGTTGGCGTGATTCCGCTCTGCATGCTCAGCGGCCCAGCCGAGGGTGCGGTTGACGCTCGTCTTACCCTTGAACCGCCCATAAAGGGGGATTGCTGCCTGGTCGAGTGCGGCCAGTGCGCCACTCTTTGCTGCGGCTTCTACTTCTGTTTTCGTTGCCATTTCGTCCCACTCTTTCGGTTTGGGTTTCACTACGGGTGTTTCGGGTGATACTGCGTTGAGTAGCTGGGCGGTGCATTTGAAGAAGTAGGCCCAGTCGAAGTCGGCTCCGGGATCGGTGCGGTGGATGCCACTATCTCCGTGTGCAGCGAATCCGGGGACTCGTGCCCGTGCTTGTGCCCCGGTGATGCGCTTAAGGGGGACGGTGATGCCGTACTGCTCATCCATGTACTTCACGAAGTCGGCGGCCATCACTGCCATGTTGCGGTAGTAGCCTTCGCGGATGTCGGCTGGCATGATCCGCCAGTCAGCGGCACGGCAGGCCGCTGCGATTCCGACAGCCCAGACGTTGGTCTCTGAGTCTTGCCACGCCTCCCACTCCCAGGGGAAGTACACGGCGATGTCGGCCCAGTCGCACGCACGGTGGTATGAGCCGTAGTCGCTACGGGTGAGGAGGAAGCTGGTTAGCGCGTCCACCCCGTTCGTCCATGGCCCTTCGGAGGTGTGGACAATGATCGTGCCGGAGAGCTTCCCGCCAGCGCGGCGGGGGAGCCCACCCTGTGGCGTCACCCGGTTCGGGGTATCGACTAGTAGGTATCCAGAGGACATGTCGTGCCTTTCAGTGGGCATAAGAAAAGCCCCGACAATGCGGGGCTGGGACTTGCCTGCTGGGACCTCTCAGGCTTTTGGGTTGGCTTGCTGCCTCACGTGCTCATCCACGAGGTCCGCGTCGAGGTGCTCGATCAGAGATTTGGGGATGAGGGGCATTGGTCCGTTGCATCCGTCTATCGCCCACAAGAGAACGCGTTCGATGAAGTTGATCGCCGTGGTCGAAATTCGGGTCACTTTGTTCAAGTCGGCCCTGAGGTTCTTGACCTCGTTCTCGACGTTCTCCAAGCGTTCAAGGAGCTGACCCGACCATGTGATCGCGTTCGCTTCCCTCGACACGGTTGCAGTGACCTTGTCGGATTGCTTGCCCCGCTTGTAGGTGGCCCATGTGCCGAGGGCGACCCCGATCAGCGCGAGGATCCCGGTGATGATTGTTCCCCAGTTATCCATGGGCTCTCACCTCGAAGTCTTTGCGGGAGAGGTTCACCATTTTGGAGAGGTAGTAGATGAGTCCGGCGAAGCAGATATAGACCACCGCGGTGATGATGGTCCCTGACGCCATGAACAGGCCATCGACTGTCGCCCGGTTCCAGGCGGCGATGATGTAGACGATCGCCCACAGCAGGGACATCGATTGGATGGCCGCCAGAGCCAGGGCGTGGTTCATCCTGCAGGCGGTGACCGAGAGGTGGATGGCCGTGCCGAGCCACAGAATTCCCCACACCCAGATCGGGACAATCCACTCCGTGAGGATCGAGGGGGTGAACGCCGGCGAGCTCGGCTGCAGGTAAGCGAAGGCTCGCGTCAGGGCCAGCGCTGCGAGGAACAGCATCGCCACCCCTCGCGGGCCGTATGGTTTCAGGCGCATAGGCCCTCCTTGCGGTCGTGGGTGGGTGGTGGTTATTTGGCGCAAACCGGTGACCACCCATTTATGCGGGTATGGTTGGTCGATGAATAGAGAGCGTCAGATTTTGGAATTGATCAGCGAGTATGTTCAGCAAAAAGCGCGTCACGTGCCGGAGGGCAGCGGACGCGGCCTGGATGAAATTGCTGACGAGTTTGGGCAAGCTTTGCGCAACGTTGACGCACAAAGTGGAGAAGAGACTATCCCGCCAATCGTGCAGCGAGCTAGCGAAGACGAGATGCAGGCGTAAGCCAGGTCAGGGCGCACTCCGGTGAAGTGCGCCGCAAACCACTGCAACTTTGGTTCCGCTGGTTTCTTGGCCCCTGAGGGAACGGCATCGTCGGTTTCTGGAATCGCTTACCCGTTGACCATTACTGCATCAAAGGTTGTCCAGCCGGTGAAACCGTTGGTTGCTAGATCAGCGCCTGTTGTTTGCAGGATCTCCACGACGATAGATTCACCCTTCGGCACCCTATAGGTCGCGCCCAGTGTCACCGTTGCGCCCGTAGTGGTGGCTGGGACCTTGGCGATGTCCAACACGACACCAGCAAGAGTCCTCAATGTAGCCTGACATGTCCCCGTAGCCGCTGTGCCGTTGAACGTGGCCTTAGCCCGAATGTTCCACACACCGGCACGGGGGGTCCAAGCGCCAGTGTCCGCGCTGTATTCGCCTCGATTAACGGTTCTAGTGGCCCACGACTTGACGACCGTAGCTACGTTGTTCGGTGCTGTTGTAGTCCCACCAGTGCGAGCCGATAGGACACCTCCTACCCCGTCGAACAATCCGCCAGGAGATGAGGCAGCATCGTATTCTTCCACGATCTGCCACGCGTCGTATCCGTACTGGATGACGTTCCACGCCGAACCTGAACCTGCTGTTGGACCTTGCAGGTACTGGATCCGATAAACGGAGCCGTACCGTTCCCACCGGCAATTGGTGAAGAGGTTATACCGGGAGCCAACAAACTTCATCCTGTAATAGGAGAAGTTCGTCCCCTCCATTGTGCAGCCGGTGAAGGTGTTGTTATTCGGCCCAGAAACCGAGTTTGATTTTCCCTCAAATAGAAAGTAGTGACACCCTGGGTCGTCAGCTACAGCACCCCGAGCGGAGACGACTTGTGTTCGCCCGCCGATGAAGGTGTTCTGGTTGCACCAGCCGGACTCGTTCTGTGTGAGGTGATGCCCGACACGGTTCTGGTTTGTGTAGCCGAGGATTACCGTGTTGTAGGCGAACCCTGTTCCTCGTCCGATGAACCTGTAGCCGTACTCAAAGTTGCGGACAAACCCGACGCAATACACTTGGCAGGTGTTTAGGTTGACCATTTCGATGCCGACGCTTACGCCATCCCAGACAGCACCTACACTGTGCTGGACACTTGGTAACCAGTAAGCGCGGTTGGATATTACGCCGACATCTTTGCCGACCTTTAGCGCCACGCCCGTGCCGTGGAAATTGAACGTCGCTAATGATGCATCCGTGGAAGCACGAAATTCGACGGTCAAATCAATACGGTACGTGCCGGATGGCACGAACATCCGCGCCCCAAGGGTTTCGGCCGCCGCGTTCGCGGCATTCAGCGCGGCGGACTGGTCCACGTCAATGCCAGGAGTCGCTCCGTAGTCCTTAGCGTTGATCAGTATTTCATCCTTCGATACCTTGCCAGCGAGTGCGGTCGCTTGTGAAGTGCTGACGGGCTTATCGGCGTCGGATGTGTTGTTGACGTTGCCGAGCTGCAGCATTGAAGGTGTGGGTGTCACCCACTCAGTAGTGGTGCCTTCCGCGTTCTTGCGGATGAACTGTAGCGGGTCGCCGCCAGCGGGTACGCCAGCACCCGGCGGGCCGGGCTGACCGTCCGCGCCTGGCTCCCCAGCGCCCCCGACGTTGACGTGGATGCCGTCGCCTACATCGAGACGAACATTGCCAGCTAGAGCCTCCTGGAACGTGCTAATGCGTCTTACCATGTTGTCCCCTTAAATGCTCTGTAGCCGTGCGTTGGTGATGTCTACCGTGCCGCCCGACACGCGGCCTGCGGCGACAATGAGTTCCCCGGTGAAGTTGGCGGGGATGGTCACGGGTTTGCGGACTTCCACCCAGTTCGGTGATGCCGACAGTGTGTGTTCTTTGCGTGCGTCCATGCCGGTTCCGAGGATGTTGGTTCTGACGACAGCGCCAGTGGTTGCGCGTACCCGGTAGACGAGTTCCCTAGTCCCACCGAGGAGTGCTTCACGGCGGTTTAGGCTGATCGTTTGGGTGAGTGGCGTGCCCGTGGTGGTGGTCGCGTAAGTGACATTCCCCGAAACGGCTGTCGTCCAGTTGAGCGTGTTGGCCCATCCAGTGAAACCGTTGCGGAAGGATCCATTGGTAATCAGGTCGTCGCGGTGGTTGCTGTTCGGGTCCGCCAAGAGCGAGCCGGTTGGGGTGAGTATTTCGATGGTCCCAGCAACTCGACGGGCGGCGAGGTCAGCGAACACCGTCTCAACATTCGCTGTCGTCATGAACCCGGCAGTATCAATCGAGGCGGGGTGCAACATGAGCTGCACACCCATCCCCGAGTTGATTGCACCATTGAGGACGCCAGACACCCATGCCGGGGTCTGAGCCTCAATGGTCGTGTGCCCCAACCCAATAGGCATGTCAGCGGGCAACGACCGGTAAAGCCCCGGAAGGTACCCGGCAACAGCGGCGTGGTAAGCGAGAACCAGCTGCCCCGCGTAAGTGTTCCAATGCTGCTCCGCGCTGGTCATCGGTGAGTAACCGTCGAACCCGCCAGCAGTAACCCCAGGAGGTGCCCAACCCTCAATGGAAAGCGCCGGGAGGTTGGACTGAAGCGATGCTAGTGCGGTGACGATCTGCTGGAGTATCGGTGCGGGCCCAGTAGCGCTGATGTGATCCCGCCCATGGTTCCAAGCCTCCCCACCGTTATCAATGCACCATTGAGAGAATGTGGCGAACGTCGTGGTGTTGCCCGCGTTTCCCATCTGGTTCGAGTTGATGGCCTGCGACCACGGCAGATCATACTTCTGCAAGAGTGGCAGGATCTTTGTGCCGAATTTCGCCAGCCCGTGATCGAACCGGAGGCTGACAGGGATCTTCCCGCTAGTGCCAACCACCCCACCACGACGCGCCTTGAACGCTGAGACAAGCATCGCCCGATGAGCTTGCGCCTGCCCAGCGTCTAACTTGTCGAGCCGATCCCATGCCGTCCACGCCCCACTAGACCCCTGCGACCGGTACAGCACGCCGGCCCCCGCGTATCCGAGGAACAAATGTGTTGCGGCTGGGAGAGTCGGGTGGTTCGTATTACCGACGATCAGCCGGCCGGCAGCCGTTGAGGGTGCGTTGAGCATCCCAGCCTGGTTCGGGTAGCGGACAGCATAGGATCCGGTCGCGGTGTAATCGTTGAAGTCCGCACCGTCAGGAATGAACGGGCGGTCGAAACGGGTGGCTTCGATCTGCGTGTTCGTGTACGTGTTCGAGGTAGATACTGCTTGCCCCTCGACATTCCCGAGCGCGGTGTCGATTGCCACTTGGATAGCGTTCATGTCCGAAACGAACTTGACCAGATCAACGCCATCCAGCGTGAGTAGTCCCCTAGATCCAACGGGTGTGAGAGCCATTAGTTACGCCTTCTGTAGAGGGTCGGAGTCCAGTTCGTTGTACGTTTCCGCGCCCCATGCGGAATCGAACTGGTTGTATGTTGCGTACCCGTAGGCTGCGTCGAGGTCGTTATAGGTTTCGCCGCTATTGGCGCTGATGACCCGGAGTGAGAGCTTCTGTGACTTACTGATCGCCTGTCCAGACATGGAAGTAGTGTCATTAATTGCAACCACCAAGCAGCGGAGGCTGACCAGATCGAACTCGACCTGAACAATGTCCGCGAGCTGCCTGCGATCATCAGGGAGCACGTCGAGTGAACGGATCACCGGGTGAGGTTGCGACACTTGCGCGGAGAGCCAGTCAGCGAGTGCCTGGATCCCGTCAGGGTGAACCCACCAGCCCGTATCATGTTCAAGGACTGGTGCGTTGACCGGCCCGAAATTAGCGCCAGTCTTGCTCTGCCCGGTCCACTGAAGAAGCCGGTTGGCGTGAAACACGGGGAGGTTTGCCCTGGAATGCTGCGGCCAAATCCCTGTCACGGAATCCGGCATGCGCAACTCAAGAGTTGTCCCAGCAGGAAGCGTGCCAACCTGCGTCGTCACCTTCAGTGTCGAAACGCCGAGTCGCTGCACCGTGACCGTCAGCTCGGAAGGTGAGGCCAGCCGGTCCAGCGTGTCACCATCAGTGACCGTGCCCCCATAGAAAGAGCCCTGCCCACGGTTGAACGGTGATGTCGTCCCAGCGTCACCAATCCGCTCAGGTGTCTCATCAATGATGATCCAGTCCTCATCGGAGCCGGGAGTAATGAACTCGACTTTCTCCTGCCCGGACTCCATCGAATCCCCGCCACCACGAAACGCCAGATCATTGACCCACTTCGACGCCTTAGCTGTCGTGGGAAGCCTGTAGTTGATGATGACCTTCGACCGAACGCTACCCCAGTTGTGTTCCCAGTCGAGGTCAACCATCTTCGTGGACGGTGTGATCGACTCAGACACCGGGCCAGCAGGTGTCAGCAGGTCACGGTTCACCCAAGTGAAAGTCCCGTACTCGTTCAACCACATAGCCGCACACTCAGCCGCCGCCTGCTCCTTCAGCAATTCGAGGGCGTTGCGGTTCTCAATGGCAGGTGACGCATCCAGGCTGAACCGGTAAGCGGCAGGTGTCAGTGACGTGTTCCGCGCATGGTTGATCGCCGTGTAGACGCTGGTGAAAGCTACCTGAGCGCCACCAATCGGGTAAGCCGCCTGATGCCCAGAACGAACCTGAACCGAAGTGAACGGCGTCGAGGTCATCCCAGACGACAGGGCAGACGTACCCGAGATAGTGCGGCCATCGGAAGACACAATCGTCCACACACCAGCAGGCGTAACCCGCAGAGTGAACACACGGCCCGAACCAATGGTCAGCCGGCAAACCTCAGACTCCACGCCGCCAACACGCTTGAGAGCGATGATCGCGCCCGTCGAACTGATGCCGATACGCACATAATCCGCATCCCACCAAGTAGTGAACGTTCCCGACGCCGTACCAGCGAACGCATACGAACGATCCACCACAAGCGACATCTGCATCGTCTGATTCAGCCGGCCATCATAAGCCGGAGTAAAAGCGCCCGTATAAGAAGCATCCAGACTGAACGCCGACTGCCCCCACGGAGCCTCAACCCACGACGGCGAACCCAGAGTATCCGCAGCCGAAGACGACACGCACAACCCACGCTCAGGCCACGCCGACCCCATCAGAGGGGCCGAGAACACACACCCATTCTCCTGAGCCGGCGTCGAGTAGAACCCGCACGCCCGCAAAATCCGGTCAGTGAAATACGTTGGCGTGATCCCGATATACCGGTAATCACCGCCACTATTCAGCGGCGGCATATCCTTCAGGAGCGGCTGAATCGAGACGGGTTGGTTCAACATGTGGATCGAGTCGATAACCGCCGACGACACGAAGCGGGACGATAGCGAACCGGAACCGCCGCGGACCTGGCCCGTCAACAACCGCGCCTCCACGCCGCCATAACCTGAATCGACGGTGATCGTCTCCCAGGTCCTCGGAGGGAAGGCACCCGACCCCCATGGGGTTACGCGCTTCGACCGGGAAACCTCCTCGGTGGACCACACCACTTCGCCCGTTGCTGCCACAATCCCTGAGCCACCAGAAACCTGCTCCGGAAGTTCGGAGGGAAGCTCGCGAGTGACATTCACTGATGCAACCTTGCGCGGGGTGCCATTCAAACTGACAGTCACAGTAGGCTTCGAGCTGGTCAGATTGGTGGGATACCCCGCGATCGTCTGCATCTAATTGAGCTCCTGTATTGTGAACGAGGCCGAACCGCGCCGCATGTTCGGAGCATCTTGGACGGCCATTTGGACGGCCTCGGCGAGCCCGTCAACCGTCACGGCGTTGGAACCCTTACCGGGTGACCAGGGGGGAGTGTCGGTTGTCCAGGTGAACGCGGGCATGGTGAAGCCGGTGGCGCCGACGACAATCATTTGCGCGCCGGCAGCGTTACTGGGTGGTGTGGCTTTGAGTACGCGACGGGTCCAGTTCCCTGAACCAGCAGCGCTAGTCACATTGGAGATGAACCCACCAGTGTTATTGATCCAGTCGAGCCGGATAGCCGCCCCGCCGGATCCGTAGATCGAAGCGGTGACAGGCACGAGGGGGCGAACTGGTAGCCGCTCTGTGGCACCATCACGGCGGTGTAAAGCAACCTCCGCACCGCCCGAAACGTTCAGCGAACGGCCATATCGCAGCCCATCCGAGGTGAACCCTGCGCCACCCGGCGTGATCGTCGCACCCGTCGAATGAGTGCCCGGATCTAGTAGCGCCTGCTCAGGTGAGAAAAGGTTCGTCACCATCTGCATGGGGCCGACGAAAACCCACGGCGACGGGCCGTAGAACCCATCCACCAGTGCGCCTAGATGCGCGATTTCCTTGGGGGTGGTAGTCCCAATATCGACCGACCACTGACGCCGACCACGAGGCCCGCGCTGCTCGTACACAGCGCCGCCCAGTAGCCGGGTCAGCGTCGAACGCTCGGCCGCTGAGACAGCCAAAGCGGACGGGCATTTGAATGGGATCATCGACCCGAACGGGCCCAGATAAGATTCCATCAGATACCGCCCCACTCTTCAGTTGTCTGTTTCATGACCCCGTGGAACTCACGGCCTCCGATGTTGACGACTGGCCGATAAGAGCCGATGGCCGAACCGACAGCTGCAGCAATTGCCGCAGCGTCCACGGTCGCCGTCATACTCCCGCCGCCACCGCCCGCGTAGGCCGGTGCCGCCGAGTACTCCCGGGACATCCGAGAGCCGCCAGCGAACCCCTGCAAGTTCGACAGCCAAGGATCGTCACGGTTGATCGCAGCCAGTAGCGGATCGTGCTTCCGGGAGGATGGCTCATTGATGATCCACTCACCGGAGCGGACCTTCAGGGGCTCACCATTGACCATGGCAAGGATGTTGTCCTCACGCGGGTCTGACGGGGCAATGCCGGGCACCTTTCCGCCCGTGTAGAGCCCCATGATGTCCTTGACCCGACCGCCCGTGTAGCCGCCCAAACCGATCTGTCCAGGCTTGAGTGCTTGCCCCGGGCGGGCCCCCATGTCGACCACCGACCGCCGCGTGATGACGTCCATGTAGGAGGTCACGATCCGGCCGTTTGCGCGATCCAGTTCGGCGTTCAGGTTCTGGGCCTCGAACCGGGCGTAGGCGTCCATGTAGGAACTGATTGACGTTCCCTTGGGGATATTGAGCACCTGCGCTGTCGTGCTGTCAGCCTCATTGCGCGCCGCGGAGGACATGAACGATGCGACTACGACATCCGGTGGGATGTTCAGTGCGGCCGCCCTGGTTTCCAGCGCCTCGGTGAACGCCGCGTCGGACATCCAGGAGTCGATGGTTACCTGATCCGGGACGTCCTCGGCGGATGCCTTCGTGGTCAGCGCCATGTCATTCGCATCACTGCTCATGAAGGCGTGGACGTCGACTTCGCCCGGGATGCTATCCATGGCCGCGGTCGTGGCCTCAGCCCGCATCAGGGCTTCATCGGACATCCACGTTTCGATGTTCGCTTCAGCGGGGATGCCCATCACATCTCGGGCCAGCAGGTCCGCGGCCTCACCAGTGATACCGAACTGGCCGGCAGCGTTGATCAGTGAATCATAGGTAGTCCCAAGTTGAGCTTGGAGCTCCTCCTGGGTGCCGCCAGCGTCAGCCATAGACTGCGCCATATTCGCCCCAGCGGAAGCCACTGAGTCGAAAGCCGACCCAGCCTCACGGCCAGCCTCCGTGTCGTCACGGAAACCTGATGCGGTGTCGTTCAGGACTTCTCCCAGACCGCCATGCTTCTCAATGAGCGCATCAATGGCTGGCTGGATCGAATCGATCGCCGCCTCGAAGTTACGGGAAGCATCCCGAGCCGACAGTGTCAGAAGACCCGACTCCTGCAGCACGCCGATGAAGGTGTTCAGGGACGCGATCGTACCGTCAGCGGACAAGCCAATCTCGGCAAGCGCCTCCTGCATTTCTTCCGACGCCACAGCGGCGGCTTCCGCTGCTTCGGCTTCGGCCTCGATAGCATCTGCAGCAGCCTCAGCCGACGACTCAGCTTCCTTCTGCTCGGCCGAAGCTGCGGCGAGAGCATCCGCATACTGAGGGAACTTGGCTGTCAGTTCCTCAAGTGAAACGCCCTGAGATTCAGCCTGATCCGCAATGCTCTTGAACGCATCATCGGCGCCGTCAAGATTCCCGGAGGTGACCAGATCGGAGAGACCCTGATCCAGGCGCTTCCACGAGTCCTCAAGGATTCGGGATGAGCCCTGTACGTCAACAAACATGTTGACCATTGACTCGCCCCAGTCGTTGAACGCCCGGCCGGCGGTTTTGTTGAACGTCCGGTCGACAGCTGACCCGAGATCGTCAACATTCCCGATCAGATCCCCACCATTACGATCCTGGAAGAGGGAGTCGAGGGCGGTTGCGGCGCCGGGGCTCTTGGTGGTGATGTCGGCAAGCGCGTCTGAGACCTTGCCCATGCCAGTGTCGATGTCAGCCATGTAGCTGGACTCGGACCACTTAGCCAGGGCCGTGACCACGCCGCCGATAACGGCCGCTACTCCGGCGGCCTTCGCAACCTTCCCCATGCCGGCAGCTGCCCGCGGGGCATCGGTTGCGAGTGTCCGGAACGCACCAACCGTGTCCATTACCCGAGGGAACAAGGTGAGGAAAGCGCCAGCGGCGAGCGCACCAACACCGGCAATTCCAGCGATACCGGTCATGGCACCCTTCACCGGGCCCGGCAAATTCCCGAACCACTGCGCCATATCAGCGACACCCTCAGCGATACCAGCGATCACGGGGAGGATCACGGCGCCGCCCTCAATGGCAGCATCCTTGATGTTGTTCCACGCGATCTTGATCTTCGACTCTGTGGTCTCGTACCGCTTAGCTGCTTCCTCCTGCAGTGCCGTGTTCCGCTCGAACTCGGTGTTACCTTGAGCCATTGCCGCAGCAGTGACCTCATGCGCTGAGGACAGGCGCAGAAGTGCGTCGGCTTCACGGATACCAGTGATGCCCAACTCGGTGAGGACAGCGTTGGTGGACATGCCCATCGCTTCAGTCTCAGAAAGACCAGCAATGAATGTAGTCAGGGCACCGGCTGCGTCATTTTCCCAAGCCGCCGAGAATTGCTCGGAGGTCATTCCTGAGGTCTTGGCGAACAGGTCGAGTGACCCGCCGCCCTCTTCGACGGCCTTACTGATCCGCTTCATGGTGATGGACATGGCGCTACCGCCAGCCTCAGCCTCAATGCCCACTGAGGACATAGCAGCCGCGAGACCCATCACTTCGCCCTCAGAAAGCCCAGCCTGCACGCCAGCACCGGAGAGGCGCATGGACATCGCCAGGATTTCGGACTCAGTGGTGGCGAAGTTATTGCCCAACCCCACCAGCGTGGAGCCCAAACGCGAGACGTCGTCCTGGCTTGTGCCCATGACGTTGGAGAACCGGGCCAAACCTGTAGCCGCTTCCTCAGATGACAGGTTGGTGGATTCCCCAAGGTCGACCATCGTTTTGGTGAAGGACGCTACGTTCTCGCGCTGAATACCCAACTGGCCCGCAGCTTCAGCCACGCCGGCAATTTCCTCATGCGTGGCCGGCAGAGTCTTGGCAAGTCCGCGCAGCTCCTTCTCAAGAGCAGCCATTTGCTCGGGTGAGCCGTCGGTGGTCTTCTGGACACCGGCCCATGCCGACTCCCATGAGATAGCAGCTTTCGTGACCATCGCCAGGCCGCCGCCAATGACGGCGCCTGTCTTCAGGAATGTGGCCCCGGTCTGATCCCATGCCTGACGGTTCTTCTGCGCAGATTGAACCATCCGGCCAAGGTTTGTGTCCGCAGACTTCCCAGCGTCCTCGGTAGCCTTCTGGGTCTGCTTCGTCACCCGTGTGGCCTCATCCATGGCCTGCTTGAAGCCCGCAATCTCGGCTGTTAGGCGCACAACAACATTGCGATCAGCCATAGCGGAACCCCCTTGGGTACTGTTCAATGGTCGGATGGCTGAAACTGTGGGGACTCAGAAGAAGAAGACGCCGGGCAAAGCATTGACCGCCGCTGATTTGTTCATCGCGGGACTCGGCCTACTGATCGTGGTCTTGGCGGTGCTAGGCGGGGGAGACGCCCGCGCTTGGTGGATCATTCTTGTGGGGCTTGTTCTTGCGGGTATTGGCTTTGCGCAGCGCATTCTTGCCGACGTCGAGCGCCGGTAACGGTTTACCCTCTGGCCGGGTGTACCTGACCACCACACGCTCACCCGGGGCCGACTCTTTGTTGTCCTTACGGAACTGATCCACCGCAGCCAGCGAATGATCCTGGATGGTTTCAGCCTCGTAGTATCCGTCGTTATCGAAGTGGCGGGTCTGGCTGAGCGGGAAGCCCATCTCGTTCAGCCCATCCAGATAAACGGTGTAGGCGAGAGTGAGCAGATGGTCCTTCTCGCCCCACTCTGGGCCCCCCATATAAGCGGACGGCGGACGGCCGAACCGTTCACACGTCTTGAGTATCTGGACTACTCCGTGCCACTTCCCCGTCCAGAGGACTTCGGCAAAAAATCGGCGCTCACAGATGGCATGTCCGCGTGCATGGCGTCGAACTTCTCCTGCACGGCGGCGAGTTGCACCTCATCGATGCTGCTCAGTAGGGCCAGCGCCTGCTTTGGCGTGACTTTCGGGGAGATCATCGCCGCTGACCACATGCGGCCTGCGAAATCGGCCATATCGCCATTCTTGGACTTCGCGACGATCCGCTTCTTCTCGTCCGCATCAACCAACCGGAGACGGATCGTGAGGGCCGAGTTGGAGAACTCCTGAGCCATCCGCTGGTACTCGCCCTCAAGGGCGCGCAGCGAACGCTTGGAGCCGAGGCTTCCTTCGTCGTCCTGTGCGACACGGCGGGCAGTCTTGATCTGCCTCTCCAATTCATCAAGCTCGGCGATGATGTCGGGGCGCTGATAGATGGTCACAGACCGCTCAGGGCGTTTGATGCCCTTCACCCAACCGTCGAGGTCGAACTCTTCTGGTGAATCAGTCATGGTTTAGCCTCCATTTATGGTTAGCCTCGGTAGTTTGGTGGTGGTGCGGATGGGGGCGCGGAGGCTAAGCACGCGCCCCCATCCAGTCAGGGATGACTAGGCCGCGGCAACAGTGATGTTGTCGTAGCCACGCTGGATCATCAGCGGAACACGCCGCTTGATGAACCCGGTTCCGTCGAGGCGCTGTGGCAGGTCATTGACCACCTCGGCACCAAGATAGATCTCGTCTCCGGCCTCCCACTCGTCCTCGGCATCCTTGTCGGTTTCCCGTGCGTAGGCCCAGAAGGTTGTGCCCTTTGCCCGTAGGGCCTCGAACACTTCGTCTTCGGTTGGGTCGGCGCCGCCGGCGAGGGCGAAGTAGCGCCACAGGGTGACACCGGCTGTGTAGTTGCTCCTGCCGGGTACAGCGGACTCCAGCTGAGCACCCAACGGGGTTTCAGCGATCGAGGTGGAATCCGTAGGTGACCAGGCGAAGTCCGAACCGAGGATCTTGAAGGAAGCGTCGATACCCGCTTCCAGTTCGGTTGCGGTAGGCGCGGCAGGGTTGATGGGCTTCTCCATGCAGAGAGTGAACTTCGTCTTTCCATCACCAATCATCCGTGGCATGTCAGGACTCCTTCTTCTTCGGGGTTTCTGCTGCCGCAGGGACTGGGGCTGCTGGGGTTTTGCGGAAGTTGTTCAGCTTCGGATTCTTCGAAGCCAGGAAGTGTTCGGGGACGTGCTGCTTCTCCCCGGTCGTCTTGGAATAGACCTCAATGAGGGCCATGATGATCACCTTTCGGGCATAAAAAATGGCCCTCAATGGGGCCGGGGATTGTTAGTTGCGGGCTGATGTGAACGGGAACTCATCGACAGCCGCCCACGGGTAGGTGTTCGACCCGGGGAGTGTCACGTCCTGGTCCTCTTCGGGTGGGCGGAGCGGAGAGACATTCATCTTCCCTGCGTGCCAACCGGCCACCACAGGGGATGCCCGGTTCAGGTGTGGGCGCACCGTGTCGGCGAGCCACATCACCTGCTCATACCCCACGCCTGCATAGGTCACACGCGGGCGGAGATCCACCTGGTCCGGAACGCGGGCCAAAGACTCCGAATGCTCCGTGCCGAAGTCGCCCCACACCACCACGTACGGGTAGGAAGGGTTAGCGGGAACGGAGCCGAAGTAGCGCGTGAACCCCAACCCCTCGGGGATGAGGTCGCGGACTGCTAGGTAGTGTTCACGGATCATTCGAAGATGAACCCCGCAGCCTCAGCTAGATTCTGTACGAAGCTTCCCGCCTCGTCGTTCAAAGCGTGGATGGGGTCCATGACAGTGGCGCCGCCGGGTCGAGATGAACCGAAGTAGGCCAACCCAGCCAGTGAAGCTGACGGGCCCTGAGCCTTGTTCGGGCCAATCTCGGCCTCGATACCTTCGCCAGTGGCGTTGATGTCGTAGTCGATGGTCGGTGCGATCTGCCCAAAGTGACGGGAGGCGCTAGCGTCCTTCTGCATCCGGTTCTTGATGTTCAGTGCACCCTTGGAAACAATCGGGCGAACCTTCCCGACAGCAACACTTCCCGCACGCGAGAAGTCCGCGGCCAAACCGTTGAGCTCTGAGGAGTCGATCACGACACAACCTCCACACTGTAGGTCCGCTTCGTCTCGTGAGTCTTGCCCGCCAACCCGGTGACGCGGTACTTGTTCCCCACGATCACCGGATTGATTGACTCGACCAGCTCGGCGACCTCACCGACCGAAAGTTCAACCGTGACCGGCAGTTGCAGGTCGAGCCTTTCGACGGTGAACACTGCTCCGCCCGCCTCAGGGTTGGCCGCCTGCGTGCGTGAAGCCTGCAACCGGCATCTACCCTCGTAGGCGGTGGTCATTGAAGGTTCGTATTTCCCCGTCGCCGGGTCGAACACCGACTCACCTGTGGTGCGGGCAACCTTGCACCGATCAACCATCAGCCGTTCAGCCGCACGCTGCCCACTCTTGAGCAGAGCTCCAAGACGCATGAGTACCCCCTAGTACCAAGGAAACTGGACCTCGGGCGTACCCGTAGGAACCCACCCTTGGGAGGCGGGGTCAGTGTCAATGCGAGTCGTCGCAACTACACCAAGACCCCTCAAAGATGTGGCCTTGAAGGCGGACAGCATCCGCTTCTCGGAGTCGGTCAGGTATGCGCCCGACTCATCGACCCGCCATGCCTCGTCCCGGTCGTCAATGGAACCCCGCGTCTGTGCTGACCGGTTATCAAACACCCGGCCAGCACAGTAGAGAGTGACCATGACCGCATCCTCGGGGACATCTGCGACAAGAGTCCCGGTGTCAGTGGTCCACGTCCGCCCCGATTCCTTACGAACCAGGGCGGACGCAATACGCAGGCAGAGCACCGCACGCTTGGACTCAGTCGTACCATTTGGGATCGGCTCACCAAGCCAATCGGCGAGCTCTTCGACCCCGGCGAGAGTTGCCGGGGTCGCCATTACACGCCTGTCGCGAGCGAGACGGAAACGGCCCGGTTGGCGTCCAGGGTGGCGGCGCCGTAGAAGGTGTCCACCACGGACTGGTCTTCGAGCTGCAGCGGGTTGTAGTGCTGGATCCAGCGGAGTGCGAACCCATCCTGTGCGACCGTCGCCGACTTCGCGGCACCCTCAGGCTGACGCGATGGACGGGTGACGTGGGCGAACGCGTCCCGGTGGTAGCCGATACCGAAGTCGGATGGCAGCGCGGCATCAGCCACGATGGTCCAACCAAACAGGCGGCCGATGGTCGCGTTCCGCAGGGTCTCCGAAGTCCCGGCCTCGTTGACCTTCTGAAGCTGGGGCAACGACAGGATCGCAGCCTCGATGTCCGCGCCGACAGCGAACGTGCGGCTGTCGGTAGGGACGCGACGCTCGTTGAGTACCTGCCGGGACTTGATCAGGACCTGCATGATGTTCGAACCATCCGGAGCCACGGCGGGTATCGAGGCGTCCGTGGCGATGGTCGACATCTCCGCGATCAGTGGCGCGGCGAGTTCATCCACGACCGACTCAGCCTGAGGTCGAAGGACCTGCTGGGCGAGGTTGGTCAGGGTGAATGTTGCGAAGTCGTCCGGCAGTCGCAGTGCGTTGTAGACCTGGTTGTCCAGGGTGACTGGGAACCACTGCTGATCCAGCTCGTTGAACTGGATCGCTTCGCGGGCGTCACGCTGGGCCTTGGTGTAGACCTTCGCGGTGCCGGCGCTAACCGGGCCGAGCACGTTCACGGTCTGACCCCGGCCGGCAACGAAGTCGCTGGAGAAGTCCTGGCGGACGGTGCGGGGAAGGTTGGTCAGCCAGCGCAGGGATGCGAGCGTAGCCCGCGCCGCCTGTTCCGGGGTGTAAAGAGTGTTAGCCACGGGGGCCTCCTAGTGTGTAGTTACTGGCGCGACCTCCGTGGCGGAGACGCACGGTCTAACGGAAAATGCCTTGCGCCAACTTGTCGAGGTCCCGCTCTTCGGGTTCGCTAGTTGGGTCACCGCCGCCGCGGAGCTTCTCGCTCGGGCGGTTCGTTGGAGGCTTCTTGGGGCCGAACAACTCCATGAGCTCTTCGGCATCCTTGAGAATTTCCTCCTCGGTGGTTCCCGAGAGGCGCTTTATAAGCGCTTCGGGCAGTCCGTGCTTGACGCCAACGCGCAGACGCAGGTTCTCGGCCTCCAGGGTCGTGATCCTCGTGTCTTTGCCTTCGGCGTCCTTCGCCTTCTCCTCAGCAGCGAGGGCGCGATCTCGGAGGTTCTTCGCTTCGCCATTGGCTTTGCGGATCTTCTCGCGAGCCCTCTCTGCGTCAAATACCTCTTCCGTGGTTTCTTCTTCGGTCCCCTTCGCCTCCTGGGCTTTGGTTTCCTCCGTATTCTCCTCGGTCCATTCAGTGGATTCGGCTGGCTGTTCTGACATGTGCCCTCCTGGGGCTTCTCGTACTGGCGCCGCCACCAGGGCAGCTCTTACGCATCGCTGTTCGCGTTGCGGATTTTGGGGGAGTCCTTGAAGGATCCATCTCGGCGCATCCTGTAGAGGATGGTGCTTTGTATGCGTGACTGACCTGCGGCGTCGGCCTCCGTTGCCGCGGCGTCATAGGCATCTACGAATGTCTGCTCGGTCTCCGTGGGCGTCCACTCGCCGTAAATAATTTCGGCGGTACACCCACAGTGGCCGTGGAATTGGAGTCCGGAGCCGCCCACTTGGTTAGCCTTCTGCTCAGACCCGTAGACAGGACCCCGGGCGCAAAGCATCGCGCAGAAAGTGCAGGGGTCCCCATCACTAACCCGCCGCCAACCTTTGGCTCTCCGGTCGCCGCGCTCAGTCCGATTGACCGACCCACGCCCACCGTCCAAAACCTGCCGGCGGACCATTCCGCCAAGCTTGTTGAACGTGCCGGCCTTCGCTTCATCCGGGGCCATGCCGTTAGCGATCAGCAGCTTCGTTCGAACCGGCCCAGCCAGCAACATAGTGTTGCGCATCTCAGCCGTATCGAAACCACCCGGCACAACCTCGCCAGCTTGCCCCACCTCAGCTAGCCGGTACTGACGTAGATACTCTCCAGCAACCCGGTTGGAGTCGTTGTGGAACCTGCGCAGCACCGCCAACTGGGCCGGCATCCACCGAGCCGTGGACTGATCCAATCGACCCACGTCGACGCCATCCCAGAGGATGCTAGATACGGCCATAGCGCGGGCCGCGATAGCAAGCTGGGCGAGACGGTTAGCTTCGGTGAGTTCCCGGCCCTCAGCCGTCAGTGCCATTGGACTGAGCCATCAGGGAGTTGGCCAACTGGGCCTCAGCGGAAGGATTCTCGCGCTTGTAGTCCAGCCAGCCTTTCGCCACATCCGGAGTGATGCCGGGAATACGATCCCACAGTTTCTCCGGAGGAATGCCGAGCATCGACGCCATCTTGCCGAGAGCGTCCGCAGCCTGCGACATTGAACGCGATTCGAGGTCAGCCCAGTCAATGACCAGGCTGAAGTCGTTCGCGTCATTCTCTCGACCCTCGATATGGGAAGCGAGCCGCAACGTCTGGCAGTGGGAGTCACCGAAACCGACCTTGCGTTCCCCGGCTTTCAGGTCGAGCATGGCGCGCGCCTCAGTGATCGCATCAGCGGACAAGTTGATCATCTTGCCCGTCAGCGCGTGCGCCGGCGTCTGAGAGACCGCGGCCAGTGTCTCAATGTCCGCTTCCTCTGCCTTGATCAGACCCTCCGGGCTCGTCTCATCGAGAGTGCCGAAGTCGACGCCTTCACCGCCCGTGAGGATGTCGTTCTGGCGCAGTAGCAGCTTGCGGCGCTCGTTCTCTTCGTCGCTCTTGGGGTCTTCGAGGCCGGTGGCCGTGCGGACCTTCCACGACGAGTGATGCTGAACGAGCAGCCGGTCGAATGTCGTCTTGTTGATACGTTGCGCGGCTGGGATGAATGGTTCAACTTCGCCAGGGGTGCGGCCCTCAAGATCGATCTGATTGGAGTACCTAATCGCCGGCGCTACACCGACGTCATGAATCCGCTGCTCGATGTAAGTCAGCCTCCCATCCTCAAGGCCAAGTATGTGCACCGCCTCTTCATCCACGACAAAGCGGTGATCGCCACGCACCCGCAAGTAATACTGCGGGTATTCATCTTCGACCGGATCCGCGTAGACCGCGAACATATCCCTTGGGGAGTAACCGCGAATAACAGCACCCGAGTCGCCGGGGAGAACCGTGGTGTATGCGTACCCGTAACCAAGGGCTGCTCGGTGAATGGCCCGCTGCCGTGATGGCATGCGGTTCCGAACCCACGGCTCCCAAAGCTGATCCACATTCAGCGACTTGGCAGACCGAACCAGCTCGGCAACCAATTGCTGCGCAACCGTCGTGACGACCAAACTAAGCCACGGGGTTTCAGCGAGATCTCGAAGGTACTTCTCTTCTTGGTCGGCTGAAGTCGGCACTCGAACTTTTTCAGGGGTCCACCGAAGCCAATTGTCGATCCTGTCTAGCTTCTGGCGTTCCTGCTGCCAGCCAGGGACAAGAACGTCGTTGGCGAGCTCCAGTACAGCATTTTTTCGCATCACCATACTTGCCCACCACCCTTCTTGCCGCTGTTCAAGATCAGCCGGCGCACCATGCGGGCGCCGACCATGCAGATTGCGAGGTCGATCTTGTTCTTCGACTCGCGTTTGTCTTTCGAAATGGACACGTACCCGTCAACCGGATATCGGCGGGCGTTCAGCACGTGTCGACGCAACCGAGCGTCGCCGTCCCAGGTGAACGAGGCAGACTTGATCTCCTCAAGGGTGAAGCCGACCGCAGAAGCGAAAGAACGGGTGTTGTCCCGGGCCGACATGTCGAACATGACCGCATGGCCGGCACCACCCTTCTTCCCTGACGCCCACACGCGGAGCTTGTGCCGGTAACGCAGATGCCAGTCGTTGAACAGCGGATCCCAGTAGCGGTCCATCGTCTCGTCGTCCTTCACATGCGACGGGTCCCCGAAGAAGCCCACCACAGTGAACTCGTCGAACGCTTCGCGCACAGACTGGTCGACCTTCTCCCGGGGCGCCAACCATCCGTCCCCCCGTTTTCCAGGCGGACGCTGCCACATGCCGAGCGTCACCACATGCCCATCGGACATCCGGCAGCCCACCAATGCAGTGGCATCGTCGGACTTCGAGCAGTCCAAGAACAGGGCGATTTCCTCGCCGCGTTCCAGGATCTTCTCGGGATCCTTCAGCGGGTCGAACTCCAACGGCTCCGTCCACGAGTCCTCGGCCGCGGTGATCTGGTTGTACCACTTACGCCGCGACTCACTCGGTGTGTTCGCCGGGTTCGCGATCGACTTTCTGATGCGCCCCTCTGCGTCCAACCACACCGCATCGCCGCGCACCGCACGCACTACATCAGGGGCAGCAGCTAGCGTCAACGGCGCCTCTGGGGGAGCTTCGAGAGAGTCATACATGACACCGAACTCGGCAAACTCCGCTTCGTCGCCCAACGTCGACTCGTAGGCCTCCCTCATACGCTGACCCACCGAGTCCTCACCCGGCCGGTACGCATTACAGATGTCCAGCATCCTCGCTGGCGAATCCTTATCGGATTTCGCCGCGTTACCCTCGATTGCTCCAGCCATCTCATGGCCAGAGTTCGAGGAATTCCAGTTCTGCGTCTCGTTGCGGATCACCAATGTAGGACGGCCGCCCTCGATGGACATTACCGACGACGTGACCGCCTCGATCTGCCGCTCATCGCCGGCACCCCACACGTTCCGCTTGCCGACCTGGATGCCGTAGTGCTTCCTGGCCTCCGCGGTGATGAGCGACGGAAACAGCTTCATCGTGTTCTGCGTCTGAATGAGTGACACGGCGACGATCTGGATCCACGCGTTCGACTGCTCGCGTCCCACCGGGGTGTCGCCATCCCAGTGGTCGAAGGTCACCTCGGCAAACATGGCCGCCATCGACAGACACGCAGCGATCGGATCCTTACCCCAACCCTTCAACCGCTGCAGAACGCCCGAGTGGTAGAGGAAGTCACCGGACTCTTCAACAGCGAAGTACCAGAGAATGAACCTGGTCTGCTCAGCGGTGAACGCCCACGGCTTCCCATGCTTGTCCTTCAGCCAATACCCGCACCAAGCGAGGATCCGCCAACCGAGAGTGAAACGGGGGAGTGTCCACCCGTTCTCGTACTGCCAGGTCGGACCGATCTTCACCGGCTCCCACAACAGCCCGGGAGGAGGGAAAGCAGACGCGAGCTGATCCTCGTACCAACGGATAATCTCCGCGAAGTCCGACTCGGCAGAAGTGATGAGAGCCGCGGAGCTACGAGACCTTGCCACGGGTCTGGGCCCAACGTGTTTGTGCTGCTTCCCGCTGCTGGTTGCCAGCAGTCCCTTCGTCAGGCAGTTTCAGACTCGCCCACAAGGCTTTCTTCGTTGCCCGATGCTGCCGAATTTCCGACACCATCGGATTGGCGACATCCTGCCTCTGTGAACCGGTCGTGATCAGCTCCGCCCCATCAAGTTCTGCCTCAAGGCGAACGATCAGATCAGCCTCCCGACAGATATCCTCAAGCGTGTCCAATTCATCGGCGCGGAGCTCGTAGCTGGACGTGATGTCCTTCCACAAGCGCTTACCCTTCGCCTCCAGGCCACGCGGTGCTGTAGCTGCCATGATGTCCTCCCGGGACGCTGTGCGCGCCCACCAGGGGCACTAAACGACCGAGGCAACAACCCCGGACAAATCTGCGAGCCTCGCAGGGGAACCCTCGAAGCTGTTGCCGGTTACGGCGATGTACCGGCCGGCGGAGTAGAACTCGATCGCCTTCTCTCCCGATCGGATGTTCCGACCGGAACCCTCAGGCAACAGGCCGAAGATGTGCAGGCCTTCACCGGATTGGGAGACCTCGATGTAGGTCGGCGGGCATGAGTCCAAGATGGCGCTGGCCCAGTCGGCGACCACACCGTCGATGATGCAGTGATCCAAGTCAATGCAGCCGATACCCTCACCAAGTGCGAACCCAAGGCCGGTGCCCTGGGCGGACAAGCGAGCCTCCTGGTAGGAACACCACGTAGCCGCATTCGTGGAAGACGCTTGCTTGCCCTCGATGGTGATGGGCATCTTAGTCACCCGACCACCTCGCCGAACCGGCTTCCACCGCATCCAACGCACCTTATTCGTCATTTCCACCGGCAAAACAGGCTTCCGAGACGCATAAACGCGGTGCTTCGTGGAACAGAACCGGGCGCCGGCACGCAAGAGATTGATGCTCTCCCCGCAGTACTCACACAACCTCTTAGTCATGCTTTTAGTCTACCGTAGATGTTACGGATAATCCGCTAAATCTAGGGTAATCACAAGGGTTCACTAGAGGGCGAATCTGTAGGAGCCGATCTCCCGAAGCGGGGGATATTCAAGCCCACCAAGCCATCGAAAGGCTGGCACAGAGAGAGCCAGGGAGCTCCCAGCCCCACCCAAAAAGCCAGAAAGAGCGCACGCAGGACGAGAATTGCTATCCGGCGGTAGAGGGGTTTTCCGCGGGGGAGGCACCCCCAGTGGGGTTGGCCGTCGACCTCGCGGTGGGTTGAGTCTATCCGATGAGTGTCTTGATGTCGTCGCGCTTGAGTCCGTCGAGTTCAGCTTCGGTGTGTCCGTTGCGGAGTGCGTAGTCATGCCATGCTTCTACGCTTGCGTTGCCTGCCGGCTTCGCGTCCGTCTCCTCGATTGGAGCGCTGGTCTCTTCGACGTGTCCAGTGTTGGTGAGGTAGGCGGCGACGCCTGGTGTGACGTTGATGGTCGCGCCTTTGGTGTGCCCGCCGATTGCTTTGGTGAGGGTGACTGTGGTCATGGTGTTCTCCCTGGGTGTGGTTCAGTGGGGCGGCGCCTGAGTTCAGCGTTGGCTGTGTTGCGTGCCGCGTTCTCTTGCCGGGTCTTCTCGGCGTGGTGTGGTGTGCATAGCCATTGGAGGTTGGACAGTGCGTGGTTGTCGCCCGGGGTGGTGTGGTCGCATTCGCTACCCGTGGTGGTGCAACGGTTGCCGTTGGTCACCCATTCGCATATGCCGCCGGCCCTGTGCTGGGCAGTCCGCCTTAGCTTCGACCAGTCAGACGGCAGGCGCTTCGAGCGATTGGATGTATCCCAGGCCATGTCATCAACCTCGCCGTCACGGGGAGATGGTCCTACCGTGTGCGCCGTTGTCCTCGTCAATCGATTGCTCGCGATATCCGGACGGCATCTCTGGGTACCTAGTGAATGAGTTTTCCTGCTAGGTCTGTGTACCAACAGAGAAGCCCCGCACCTACTTGTGAGGTGCAGGAGGTCATTCAACTGATTAGTGGTGGTTCCAGTCGGATATGTTCCACAAGCGAATTGGGAAGGGAATCAATAGCCACACGCTTCCCATGGAGCAACAGATTTAGAGCCATACTCGTGTGATTCGCTAACGTCTCCGATGGGCTACTCGTTACCAGCATTTCCGAGAACTCGACTGACGAATGATTGGTCTTCTCGCCTTGGGTAGTCGCCAGATCTATGCGTGGAACATAAAACGACTCGTCGAGTGCTCGGGTTACAGTAGCGATATCATCGTAAATGTCTCCCGACTGCTCCGCCGATATCGATACCCTCCGTGCGAGCCCGTTAAGATTGACTGCTTTCACGTCGAACGAGGGCAAGACATTGCTGATATCTATCCACTGTGGCACTGTGCCGTCGGAACCCCGACCTTTCAATTTTCGTGCATCATCCGCGAATAGAACTTTCCAATCCTTTACGTTCAACGTGAGCAGCCCTCGCCACAGGGCCCAGACCGGTTCGGCGACGGATTCTTCTCCGTCGCTGCTGTTATCGTTCTCAGGATCGGCAACTGCCATCACGACTTGGCTGCGCTTGGCAGTCCACCTATCGGCATTGGCACTCAACAGCGGAGAAACGTCTAGGGACTCAAGGTCGGATGCAATCTCAAATAGATCGGTGAGACCCATGACCTCACCCAACTCTGACCAAAGGCGACTAGTCTCCCGGGCCAATGGGTTGGACAGGAGGAGAGGGAGCACCGTGCGCAGTTCGGCATGCGAAAATCTGCCGGAGAGCGCCAGGTCGTTTAGATTCCCACTAAGAACTTGTTGAACCAAACTGGTGGATCTTTTCAGCCTGAGAGCAGCATCCTCCATGAAGAATCTGTCCACGGTTGTCTCAAAATCCGGTAGGACGCTTTGGCCATCGTTCATTTGGACGGCCTCAATGAGGAGGTTGGCTTCGTCTTCTCCAACGAAGCCTCGGCCCCCGCTGAGGAAGTTTCCTCCCACCAGTTTAGAGAAGTCATAACCCGACGATCTTTTGTCTCCGGCTGGAGACAAGGCAGCTATGGAATCTGCGTCGGTCATCAGCAAGTCCACTCGACGACGGGATTGTTCGTCATCGAGTGCGCGCCTTGCCACGTGTCCGGAGCTCAGTTCATCGACACCGATGACCAGAGGGGACTGAGGAACAAGGCCATGAAGATCAGCTGCTATGGCCCCTGGGTCCACCCCGGTACGGACAAAAAGGGGCCTCTCCTTGCGCTTCCCGCCCTCGCGCCAGGTCAGAACCATGTCCGGCATATACGAGTGATTGAAATAACTTGTGAATTCGACGTCGACACGATCATCGAGATTATGAAGTTCCTCTGCGATGACCGACTTCACCCCAGAGATAATTTCGTGCGGGTCGGGGGAATTGAGGGCATGGATAAGAGACCCCTTGAACGTTCCTTGATCCGTCATCGCGCTTTCCTCCCTAGAACATCTTCTATGCGGGTCAGTTCAGACGCTGTAAGCATGAATCGCTCTTGGCGCTCATTCAATATGAGGAGATGAATAAGGCTGGAAGTTTCATGTAGGACATTGTCATCGATGACGCCGCCCTCCCCAAGCAGGCCCATATGGTCCGTTAGCGCCTCCCGAATACGAGACGGCCTGTAATTGTCGACCCATTTCCCCAGACCAAAGGGGTGCGTGGTTACAAACATGAATTCGGCTCGTTCCGAAGCTTTATTCTTATTGGCCAAGGCTGTGGCGCTGTAAGCATTAGCTAGGAATTCTTTATAGTGCTCCTCAAGCTTCCCAGGACTTCCGTCGTAGTTCTTCGCTTCTACGTAAAGCGGCACATTCTGCTCACCGAAAATGAACCCGAACATATCAAAGAGCTTGCTCCCCACTAGTAGTGGCACTCTGCAGACAAGGTCATTTCTATAGGCATTGAATGGTAGTTCGATCCACGTCGTGCTCTCGAGACCCCTTTTGGCGAGAGCCACGCCATCGATGCCCTTTTGCTGAACAGGCTCAGCATCTAACCCCACGCGTATCCCCATCGTCGCTTTATCCAAAGTTGATAGGAGTCTACACGTCGGTGTTTCAGCCCAAAGTTTCGCTAGCTTCCTTGTCAGTAACGAGGGATTGCCGGTTATCTCCGCAACTACCTGTGTGTCTCGGCGCGGCGGAGCGAAGAGGCGGAATTTCGGGTAGCTGCTAGGCGACGCAAAAGGCCACCATCATTGGGGGTCGATGGTGGCCTTTCGTCGTGTCGGAGAGACACTTATGCTCTGTGCCTCCAGATTAACCCACCAGGCGGCGACTTACAAGCGTGTCATCTTGGACCGCATTCTCTCCGCTCTGGTGGCCCATGGAATTGGAAACCTAGGTTCAGGATGGCTTCTGCCATTGAACTCATCGACCCGCAATAGCTCTTCGCAGCGCGAGCACTCGTCCTCACCTGCGTTAGCGAACGCTGTTGGAAGGATTACCTTTACTTTCTCCCCGCAGAGTGCGTACTCATAGTCGAGCGGGTCCTCTAGGTAGATTGCGTCGCTGATGTTGCCGGTGCGCCGGTTCTTTCGAACGCAGTGCACGGTTCCGGGTTTCTCGGGAAGGGTTACTTGCCAGCCGACGCAGCCTGGCTCCTTCCTCTTCTTGAAGTGTTTGAGTGCCGCGAGGTGAAGTCCGGGGTTCTTCATGCGATCACCAAGTCATTCGCCACTGACATTTCTGGGGTGACGTTTGCGGCGGCTTCCATGAGCGCGGGAAGGGAATGCAGTTCGGCACCAGCCCAGATGGTTCCACACGCGCCGCAATGGGCTTGAACCCCAGCCGCAGTGATCGCAGTGTTTCGGATCCATTCGTCTTCGTTCCATGTCCAGGCGTGCGTGGCGTGGCAGCCGTCGACGGGGCATGTCCCTACGATCTCAATCTTGCGGACGGGGCTGATGAGGTTGCTGATGGCGTTGGCCCAACCGACCGCGGTGCGCAGGCAGTTCTCTTGTGCTGCACCGGTTGGGTCGGCAAGCGCTCGGACGCCCCACTTCTGAAGTTTTGACTCGTGACTGACCTCAGGCTCGTCGGCCGCGGTGTGTTGGATGTGCCTGGTGTTGAGAGCTTCCCGGATTTCGTTCCAGAGGATCATTGCCTGGATTGCGATAGGGGAGCGTGACCCTGATCCGCTGCCTCCGGTGCTACGCCGGCCTGATGCTTGTTCAAGCCGTAGCTGGTCGAAGAGCGACATTTCTGTGGGATACGACGTGGTGCCGGTTTCTGGGTCGGTGTAGGTGACTCGGTGTTCGCGGGTGAGGCGGTGGATGTGGTCGTTGAGGAGTTGTTCTGTAGCGGTCATTTCGCTCCAACCAGTTCGATGGGGGGTTAGGTGTGGTTTTGGGGCCGGCAGGTAGGTCACGCGGTCTGGTACAGTTCGTAGCGTTCGTAAGGGTTGCGGTGGTTGCCGCTTACGGAGGCGACGTGGGGTCTCCAGTTGAGTTGCAGGTTGCCGGTTTTGCCATGTCGGTTCTTCGCGATGATGAGTTCGATGATGGAGTCCTCTGCGGTGCCTTCCCTGTGCAGGAGGATGATGTTGTCTGCGTGGGCTTCGATCCCGCCGGACTCCCTGAGATCGCTCATGGTGGGTGTTTTGATCTCGCGTTGAGTGGATCCGCGGTTGACCTGGGCGAGGGCGAGCACATGGGTGTTGAACTCTTTCGCGAGGTGTTTGCAGTCTTCGGCGATTCGCGAGACCTGGCGCTCCCTTTGATCGGAACGGCTGGCCGGCGTTACGAGCTGCAGGTAGTCGATGACGATTAACGGGACTGGTCCGCGTCGTGTCCAGGTTCGGACTTTCGACCGGATCTGCGCCATCGAGAACTGTGAGGCCTCTTCGACGTAGAGCGGCCAGTCCGCCGATTTTTGGACAAGGTCACTGATGCGGGACCAGTCATCGTCCTTCAGGCGGTGATTGCTGATTGCGGCCAGGTTGACCTCGGTGGCATGTGAAACCAGACGATCGACCATGTCCTCTTCGCTCATTTCGAGTGAGAAGAACCCGCATCCGTACTCGGCTGCAGCGACGGCCGCGCACCCCGCAACCAAGGATTTACCTACAGCGGGTCGTGCGCCCATGACGGTGAGCTGACCTGGCCTCCAGCCGCCGTTGAGCATGTCGTCAAGCTCCGGCCAACCTGTTCGGAAGGCACGTGGCTTCGGCTTGTCCCAACGGTCGACAGCCAGCTTCAGAGCATCGGCGAAGGTCCGCACCCGCGCCTGTGTGCCCTCCATCTGAACGACACCGTCGAGCCTCGCCCTGTTGGCTTCCAGGACCTCATCCACGGTTGCCCAGTCAGCCTCGCTTGAGCTTTGAACCAGCGCCGTGCCGACATCGGCGATCCTCCTCAGCCGTGCCATGGATCGGACCATCGAGGCGTAGTGCGGCGCTTGGCGCGCCGTTGTAGGCGTGGCCAGACACTCGTGGAGATACACATCGGTCAAGCCCTTGATGGGAGACCCTAGGAGTTTCTGAGCTAATGTCACCGGGTTGATCGGATTACCAGCGCGGTGTTCGGTGAGGATCAAGGTCCAGAGCTGCTCGTGGGCTGGCCGGTAGAAGTCTTCCGCGTCGATCACGCAATCGTCGATGACTCGGCTGTCCAGCATCGCCGACCCAAGGACGATCATCTCCGCATCCAAATCGTGCCTAGGCTGCACTGGAAACCTCCAGACGCTTCCGGGCCTTCTTGAGGCGATCCGCACGGTGGGCATCAACCTGGGACTTCTTCCAGGCAGCTTCCTCTGGGATGGAGAGCCCGGACGGCGGGTCACCGAGCACCCACGTATCGAGACCCAGCACGGCATCCACGTCGATCTCTCCGTTGAAGCCTGCCTGCGGTTTCGAACGGTTCACGTCTGCCTTCGCCAGCAGTTGAGGGAACTTGTCCCGCAGCTTCGACATCGACAGGATGTTCTTCCGCCAGAACTCGTCGTTGGTCGCCCATCGGATCATCCACTCGATCTGCGGAACGGTGTACCCGTCCCGGTCGATGAGAAGCCGAGCCGCCGAGGTGTTCGCTTTGTTCCTCGATGGCTTTTTGAATCCGTTTTCGATGATGAGCTTTTCGAGGAGATCCAGAAGCTGTTCAACGTCTGGTCGTGGAATCGCTTCAGCGATTTCCGACGAGAAGGTTTTATCTTCTTTAGAAGATGTAGCTGTAGTAGTAGCTGTAGTAGTAGGGCATCTAGAAGCGTCGCCCGACGATTCGGCAAAGGTGTCGGCATAACCCTCGGCATAGGCTTTGCCATAGTCCTTGGCATAGATGTCGGCATGGGTAGCCGTTTTCATGTCCTTCGAAGGTGCTTGGAGAAGCTTCCTGACACGCTCGTTCTCCCAGCACTTTTCGTTCGGGATCTCCTCGTGCAGTCGTTTCAACTCATGCACGAAGTAGGTTCTGACCTGAGGTGAGGAGATCGCCGCGTAGTCGTTCGCCATGGAGATCGGCAGACGGTGCTGCTTGAGGAGCCCGTCGTGCCTCACGAAGGACCTAATGAAGACCTCCTCGGACTGCTCGTCGACGTAGATGAAGTGGCTCGCCTGAAGCTCGCGTGCGGCTGAGCTGACTGACTCGGGGGTGGCCCCGGAGCTCATGCCGGCCAGTCGACCCTTCCTCCAGTCCGCAACGCCGGCGTAAGACAGGGTCGGGTGGATCATGAGAATCATGTACAGGTGTTGGGCTGGGACGGACAGCCCGCGGAAGTCGTCATCCGCGAGCATGTCCACCCTCAGGTTCGCTCGTTCCCTAGGCACTGGTTAGAACCGCCTGTTCCGCCATGAAGGCCTTGAGGGTCATCCGTGAGCGCTGGTACTCCCGGTATCCTGCTGGGCTAAGCTCGCCCTGCCGAACGACCCTGTAAAGCTCCTTGTTGAGCCACCTTCGGTTACTGGTGGACTCCAGATCTGCGAGAGTCGGCTCTAGGGATCCGATCGAGGCGACCCGTGACCGCTCAATGTCTTCCACGATCCCGTTGATGTCCCCTGGGTAGGCCACTCGTTTGAATGGCGTTGAGTGGAATTGGAGAACGGCCGTGTGTGCGTCATCTGCCTTCCGTGCGCTGAGGATCTCGTACCAGGCGTCTCCTTGAGCGGTGGTGAAGCTACGTCCTTCGAGAAGGCCGAGCTTGGCCAGCACGCCATTCAATTCGTCGCGGGTCATTTGGTCTCCTCAGTCTTAGATGATTTGATCGCGGGTTCTTCCGGAGGGAGAACTGCGCCGATGGAGGACATTAGCGTGCAGGTATCGCAAAGCTCATCCTTGGCGAATGGTGTTGTGGGGAATTCCTTGTCGCCTGGACGGCTTCGAGGTTCCAACAACTTTCCGCAGCGGGTGGGGACTTTGGCACCGTAGATCGGGGGATAGGTGCTTTCGCCCAAGAAGATATGGGCGGGGTCCAATCTGTTCTCTTTCTTGTTGGCCTGGGGTGCGGTCTTCGTGTGATCCGTCATTTTGCGGCCTCCGTCGCATCGGCGTTGATGGACAGCGGGAGGTGATTCACTTGAAGCTGGTGATCCTGGTCGATGTTCCCGATGTTCCCGATGTTCCCGAGGTCCGCGAAGACCGCTTCGGCGACTTCGCTGACATAGTGATCGTCCACGTAGCGGTGCAGGCTAATCCGGAGACGTTCCGGCTCGCATGGATGCTTGAACCAAGTGCGGGGATCTTGCGCTGGGGCTTCGGCTGTGCACAGCGCCGCGTCAATCTCAGCGGATGTGGCACCGGCATAGACGGTAACCAGCATGTCTCCCGTCGCCGGCCAATAGTTGATTGAGGCGAACCGGCGCACCAATTTACCGTCGTAGGATCGGTCCGCTTTCACAGCACGAGGAGAAAGCGAGACATGAACTGAGCCTTCGATCTGAACGGCGTCGGTTGGGTACTTATGGTCGTGATTTGCGCTGATACCTCGGCAAGTCGTGGCGGTGTAGTACGATACAAACATTGCGATTGCTTCTTTCTTGTAGGCATTGCGTGTGACGGTCTGGACTGACTTCTTGGCGGGAGTGTCCAGGCCGTTTCCTTTTGCCCTGCAGGCGGGGCCATTTGGTGGTGCAGGCTCTTCGGGTTCCAGTGCTGGGCATCACATAGCATGCGATGGGTTGTGCGGACTGAACCGGACGAGGCCGCGTATGGCTGCATCTCAGCAATCACCGCAGCAGCAGTCGCGGTCATTCGGCCTCTACCGTCCTGCAAACTTCTGCCAGGAACTTAGCAACAGCCTTTACATGCTGTACGGACTGCCCGAAGTCTTCATTGATTCCGTAGAGAGCAATGACTGGCTTCCCATCGAGGATGTTGACGCCGGCCTCTATTGAAATGCCTTCGGAGTCGACAAGTCCTGACTTGATCAGTGCTGAGTGGTCCCATGCGCCTTTGTAGAACTCGCAGTCCGCATGGTCGCACCAGCTTGGATGTTGCTTTGGATTTCCGAGGTTCTCTTCCAGTTGCTCCAGAAGGTCGGACGCTTTTAGGCCTCTTTCATTCGCAAGCCTGATGAGGTCTTGAACGGTGTCTGGCCATTCGGCGATCTCTGCCGTGTTCTCGGTCGTCTCCTTGATGACGGTGCTGGCGATCTGGTTCACGTGGTCACTCTCCTGTTTTCGATGTTGAGGATTGCCTGGAGCGGAGTCGGGTCACTGTGAGTGAAGATCCGCTCCAATGTTTCGTCGTTCATTCGTTCCTGCCGCTTGGACAACTTCGACGCGAGACGGCTGATCTTCGAGTCGCCTATCGTGTGGTGATGCTCTGTCGCGTACTCACGGATGCGGCGCTTGTAACCGGTGAAACCTATTTCGGACATAGCTGTCCCCTAATCTCTGCGCTAGTGCCGTGGCTCTAGTCGGAAAATGATGGGTGCCCGGTACGGGCGCGGGTCTTACTACCGGTCGGACGCGAATGCTTCGTTGACCCAATCAATAACATCCTGTTCCCGGTACATCACGCGCCCAGCCAACTTCGCTGACTTTGGCCCAGTATTCGCGTGACGCATAAACCTGAGCTGAGCTGGGGACTTGCGTAGCATCTCCGCCACCTCATCCAGCGTTAATAGCTTCATAGCCTTGACTGTCTCCATCGTTCCTCCGCTACTGTAAATTACTGTACGTATCGAAACACCTACGGGGTTTCCCTGTGATGAACCGTAGTCCGGTTCCGTTGCAGAGTCAACATGATTTTCACGGTAGTTGGATCTGAAGTATTGGGTTTTCCTGTACGCTATCGAAATGGAAAGCATCACGCACCGAAGCATCGATATCGGGCTCACTGATTTGGAGATAGGTCAGAACATAGCCGTGCTCAGAGGGACTAGATCCCAAAAAACGATTGCGGACGGAATGAAACCCTTTGGATTCAGGTGGACTCAAACAACTGTTTGGGAGGTCGAGTCGGGTAAGCGATCACTCAAAGCAAAGGAGGCAAAGGCGCTTGCCGCTGTGCTCAATACGCGTGTGCAAAACCTCTTCGGCGAGACTGTCGTAACTCAAACCCGGGCAGTCGTATTGCGGAGCATGCATAAAATTCAGTCTCTAGAGATAGCTGCCGCCGAAGCAGTGGAACAGTACGCGCTTGCCCGAACCAAATCTCTGGCTTTAGCCGACGAGGTTCTGTTGGAGCTCGAAGAGAGTGGCGTTGATCATGATGAGATGCTCACGTATCTGGCGCAAACGTTGCGGAGGATTTCGTCCAAGTCACTCGAGGAAGTCATGGATGAACGCGCAGATGCCATTCGTGAGGCAAAAAAGATGTTCGGCGAGGATGCCACCCTGAGGTTTCACCCAGGCGTTCGGGAGATAGTCGAAGGAGACGATGGCCCCAATGATCTTCAGGACATGCTTTTGGAGGACGAAGCCAATGGCATCGATCCAGAAGCGTCCTGATGGTCGCTGGCGTGCCCGCTACCGGGACGCTTCAGGCAAGGAACACTCGCGACACTTCGCTAGGAAGCTAGACGGGCAACGATGGCTCGATGAAGTGACCACATCAGTCGTTACCGGTACATACGTCGATCCGAAGACCGCGAAGACGACCGTGGCCCAGTGGTGCGTCTCCTGGATGGAGGGGTACGAGAACAAGCGGCCATCAACGGTGAAGCAGGCACGGTCCCATCTGAAACACATTGAGGCTGAGTTTGGGACGAAGGAGCTGGCGTCAGTGCGTCCGTCTGAGGTGCGGTCCTGGACCGCAAAGCTGAAGGCGGAGGGTTATGCCGACTCGACCGTCTACGCTTTGCATGCACGTCTGTCTCATCTATTCGCGGACGCCGTCCATGATGGACTAATCCCGAAATCTCCTGTTAGTCGTCGGACCTCGCCAGGCGCCGGCAAGCAACGCCCCTACGTGGCGACGACTGAGCAGGTTTGGGCGCTCCACGACCTGATGGCTGAAAGCATGCGGCCGGCAATCCTACTGGCAGCTTTTGCGGGGCTAAGGGTCGCGGAGGTCGCAGCGCTACGGGTCCAGGATGTCGATTTCATGCGGGGATTCGTCAATCCCACGATCCAGTATCCTGCCGAGCCGCTCAAAACGGAAATGTCCAAGACGCCCATCCCAATCCCGCGGGAGCTCGCGCTGCAGCTCAACCACAACCCGACCAAGTGGGGATCCGAAACCATCGTCACGGGGGAGTGGGGTCGCTCTGTGGCCCCTTATACGATCGAGACTCAGTTTCGGCGGGCCCGTGTCCAGGTGGAGGGGCTGCCCGACGGTTTCCGGTTCCATGATCTCCGGCACTACTTCGCCTCGCTGCTCATAGCGTCTGGTCTGGATGTGAAGGTCGTGCAGACTCGACTTCGGCACTCGTCCGCAAAGACCACACTCGATACCTATGGACACATTTGGCCCGATAAGGACGACTCCTCGAGGACTGCAATCGCTGCCGTGTTGTCGAGCAGACTGGTTATTACCGCCTGAGCTGTCAAACAAGTGTTCGATCTCAGTCGGTTGAGGAATCTCCTATAGGGCTTTTACCCAGCAACACACGCAAAGCCGCAGGTATTCGCTGACGGAAGCCAGGTTTTTTGGTTGGGGTAGGATCCCCGGCGATCGCTTTGGAATCGAAGCGGACTTTCTCTTTGAGGGCTATCCGCCTCGAGCGTTTGTACGACCGGAAGGTTGGTCGCCTCTCGTACCACCTTGGTTCGATCATGGTATGAAGAACACTGACAGAGAAAGCGGCGTCCTCTTTACGGGCGTCAAACTTTGAGAATGTCTCATCGTCAAGCGTCCCGGCATTGAAGTGGTTGACGTAAGTGGAGAAAAGGGACACCAGCTCGTACCGAATGTCTTGAGCCTGCAATGCAACGCGGCGATCAGATATTGCAGCGCAGCGCCCTAATGCAGCGTCGGCTTCTGCGTGGGCTGTCTTAGCCTTTTCGCTTTTGCTTGTTTCAGGAGAGGCCGGGGGTACGACAGTTGGGGCAATACCACCGGGACCGGCGAATCTTGCTTGGCCCGTCGAGGCGAGCTCATACAGTACCGCCAGCGCCCTGATGGTCTGGGTGATTCCATCCAGGACGGTTTGCCTTATCTGATCCCGAGCGCTGGCGCGATCACGTCGCAGTTGAAACAGAATCTGAAGAAGTCCACCGAGAAGGACACCAAGGAGTCCAATCGCAGCGACGCTGAGCTCAATCTCTGAAGGGACAGAAGCGTCTGGCTTGGTGAGCGCGAAATGTACTAGGGACATTCGGTAAACGCTTCTCCTTCATACATCAGGGCTGATCCTGCCACTGTAAGAACGCCTGCATTGGCAAGAGTGATGATACAAGGAAAGGGCCCCCTCCACCTGGTCGTGGAAGGGGCCCCTGATCGACGGAGCTAGGATTCTTGCGGACTGTCTGCGGACTAAACCACCTACAGCCCTCTGTTCTAGCTAGACGCCGTAGTAGAGCTCGAACTCGTAAGGGTTCGGGCGTAGCGACAGCGGGATGATCTCGAATTCACGCTTGTACTCGATCCAGGTGTCGATCAGGTCCTGGGTGAAGACGCCACCGGCCTGCAGGAACTCGTTGTCCGCCTCGAGGGCGAGCAGAGCTTCCTCCAACGAGCCTGGAGCCTTCTGGATGTCCTTGGCTTCCTCGGCGGGGAGCTCGTAGAGATCCTTATCGATCGGGTCAGCTGGCTCGATCCGGTTCTTGATGCCGTCAAGGCCGGCCATCAGCTGTGCTGCGAAGGCCAGGTACGGGTTGGACGAGGGGTCCGGCGCGCGGAACTCGATGCGCTTGGCCTTCGGGTTGGAACCGGTGATCGGGATGCGGATACCGGCCGAGCGGTTGCCCTGCGAGTAGACCATGTTGACCGGAGCTTCGAAGCCCTTGACCAGGCGGCGGTAGGAGTTAACCGTCGGGTTGGTGAATGCCAGCACAGCAGAGGCGTGCTTGAGGAGGCCGCCGATGTACCAGCGGGCCATGTCGGACAGTCCTGCGTAGCCGCGCTCGTCATAGAACAGTGGCTCGCCAGCGCTCCACAGCGACTGGTGGCAGTGCATCCCCGAACCGTTGTCACCGAAGACCGGCTTGGGCATGAACGTTGCCGACTTGCCCCACGCGTCGGAGACGTTCTTGACGATGTACTTGAACTTCTGCAGGTCGTCAGCTGCGTGAGTCATGGTGGTGAACTTGTAGTTGATCTCCGCCTGGCCCGCGCCACCTACCTCGTGGTGCGACCGCTCGACCTCAAGGCCGGCATTGTCCAGTTCGACGCAGATGGCGTCGCGGAGGTCGGCCTGCTTGTCGACGGGGGACACGGGGAAGTAGCCACCCTTGAACGGAGTCTTGTTGCCAAGGTTTCCGCCCTCTTCCTCGCGGCCGCTGTTCCAGGGTGCCTCGACTGAGTCAACCTTGTAGAAGCTGCCCTGGGGGAGGGATTCGTACTGCACGTTGTCAAAGATGTAGAACTCGGCTTCAGGAGCGAAGAACGCGGTGTCAGCGATGCCGGTTGAGCTGAGGTAAGCCTCGGCGCGCTCTGCCACACCCCGTGGGTCACGGTGGTAGGGATCGCCTGTCCGAGGGTTAACAATCGAGAAGCTCAGTGCGAGCGTCTTCTCAATGCGGAAGGGGTCAATGAACGCAGTGGTGACGTCCGGAATCAGCTGCATGTCCGACTCGGCGATTCCCTGGAAGCCGCGGATCGATGATCCGTCAAACAGCTGCCCGTTCACAAAGAAGTCTGCATCGACTGACTTTGCGGGAACGTTGAAGTGCTGCTGCACTCCGGGAAGGTCGGTGAATCGGACGTCGACAAACTTTACGTCTTCGTCAGCGATGAACTTGAGGACTTCGTCCGCATTCTTGAACATCGTTTATGCTCCTAACGCATGTGGGGGATAACGACCGGGCGCAGATCAGTAGCATTGAGCGCTCCGCCGCAATAGTTACAACTGTAGGAGATTGCAGTTTCCCACTGGTGTCGCAATTGTTTCCGGCACGTTACTTAAGGATGGTCGGGTGACTAGGGCTCTTTTAGCCTAGCCTGATTTACGCTCGCGGGTCGGAAAGGGCACCCGGGTGCGACGACGACGCCGGGAATCCGGGACATGCCGAGGCGTTAAGATTGGACGGTGGTAGATAGAAATGACATTGGCTCATGGCTCGGCGGTTCGCCGTCGAACCACACCAACTATTGGCCGGGGCAGGGGATGGGCCGGCCAAAGGAAGGGCCAGCATCGATTGCCCGGCCAGCGCGACGTGTCGGCGCTTTGCTGCTTGACTGGGCCCTCAGCTCGCTCATTTCCTACCTGTTCTTCGACTACAACAGCTTCGCGACGCTGGGCGTATTCGCGGTGACCCAGATCCTGCTGGTCGGCTTCTTCGGCTACAGCATCGGGCACCGGATGATGGGGATGCAGGTGCAGACGCTCAGCGGTCGCCCGGCGGGGTTCGCCAAGGCCGCAATACGAACCCTTTTGATTTGCCTGGTGGTCCCAGCGCTCATTGTGGACCGGGATCAACGCGGCGTGCACGACCGCGCTGTCCAGACGGTCCTCGTCCGGATCTAGCCCGTCCGGGTCTAGCCAGGTTTCGGAGCTAGCTGGCCGGGTCGTACATGAACTCCCGGAGCTCCTGCGAGCACCTGCAGGCAGCTGCAATCTTTTGCGACCACTTGACCGCGTCATCGCGCGTCGGCAGTTCCAGCACCGTGAACCCGCCCCTGAGCTCGCTGCCAGGGTAGGTATCGGTCTTCACTGAGCCGTCAGCGGAAACGAGGACTGGCGCAACGTCCTCGTTGATTCCGCCGCCAAACACATACACGCCGGCCGCCTTGGCTTCCTCGATTACCGCATGTGACTCAGCGACAACGGTGGGGAACTCCTCGTCGGTGACGACCATGGCTTCGCTCGGGAAAGAGATGAGGTATTTTGTCATGCCCCGATGGTGCCACCAATCGACAGTGGCGGTCTAGCGTCCGCGCATGGCCTTGCGGTCCGGGCGGGCCTTAAAGGGATCGACACCCTTGGGGATGGGGAGCTTGGTACCCAGGGCCGTAAGGCGCTTGTTGACGGCCTGGACTTCCTGCTTGGTCAAGGTCTTCTTAAGCTTCTGCGCCTTCTTGGCCACCTTCGCCAGGGGAAGCTGGCCCTCGCCGCGTCCGGCTTCGATGACGTGAATCTGGACGTTGGGCACAATCCTTGCCATCTTGCGACGCTCGGCGTCGATCAGGGGCTTCACCCGGGCTGAAGGACCCTCGGTGACGAGGACAATTCCGGGACGGCCGATGGCGCGGAACACGGCGTCCTGCGAGCGGGGGTTCATGGCAACCGGCTGATCCTGGAGGATCCAGCCACGGCGCAGCACGCTGAGGGCAGCCCCGGCGGCTCCCGGCTGGCCCTCTATCTGGGAGAACGCAGCACGTTCGGCACGCCGGGACAGGATAAACACTGCCGCGAGGAAGCCCAGGGGGATCGCGATGATGAGCATCGTGATCCAGTTCTGGATGAGGAAACCAATGACCAGGCCGACGGCGACGATCGCGAGGAACGCCAGCAGCATGACCCAGACGACATTCGGGTCGTTCCGCCGGGTCATCTTGAAGACCTCGGAGATCTGCTTCATCCGCCCGGTCTTCTTCGGCCCCTTCTGGGGCTTCGGCTTCCGGGAGAAAAGGCGCCGCTTGGGGGTGGATGATCCGTCTGATTCAATGCTGTTGGCCATAGTGCTTCAATTCTACGTGATCCTCAAATGGCGGGTGGACGTGCCGAAAGCACCCCGGTCGTCAGACCGGGGTGCACGGCTGACCCGGCGGGCTAGCCCGTGGGGGCGAGGCTTGACGCCTCCTGGAGCGTCGAGCCGGAGTCCTCGATGTGGGCCAGCGCGGGAGGAAGTTCGAGTCCCTTCTTGCGCATGGCCCGTGCCCAGAGTCGGCCGGCACGGTACGAGGACCGGACCAATGGCCCGCTCATGACACCGAGGAAACCGATCTCCTCCGCCTCCTCGCGCAATTCGACGAACTCCTGAGGCTTCACCCAGCGGTCCACGGGGAGGTGGCGTTCGCTTGGTCGCAGGTACTGGTTGATCGTGATCAGGTCGCAGCCGGCGTCGTGCAGGTCCTGCATCGCCTCTGAGATTTCTTCCCGGGTCTCGCCCATGCCCAGGATCAGGTTGGACTTGGTGACCATCCCGAGGTCCCGGCCCTGGGTGATCACGTCGAGCGAGCGCTCATACCGGAAGGCGGGACGGATGCGCTTGAAGATCCGGGGGACCGTCTCAACGTTGTGCGCAAAGACTTCGGGGGCGGCGTCGCAGATCGCCTGGATGTGTTCCGGTTTGCCGGAGAAGTCAGGGATGAGGATCTCGACGCCGGTGCCGGGGTTCATGCTGTGGATCTGGCGGATGGTTTCCGCGTAGAGCCAGACGCCCTCGTCAGCGAGGTCGTCGCGGGCGACGCCGGTCACCGTGGCGTAACGGAGGTTCATTGACTTCACCGACTGGGCAACCTTGAAAGGTTCGCTCCGGTCCAACGGCTGGGGTTTGCCGGTGTCGATCTGGCAGAAGTCACAGCGGCGGGTGCACTCGGAGCCGCCGATCAGGAAGGTTGCCTCCCGGTCTTCCCAGCACTCGAAGATGTTGGGACAGCCGGCCTCCTCACACACCGTGTGGAGGCCTTCCTTTTTCACCAGGTTCTTCATGGCCACAAACTCGGGGCCGATGTTCACCTTCGCTTTGATCCAGTCGGGCTTGCGCTCCACCGGGATCGCGGCGTTGCGGGCCTCGACTCGGAGAAGGCGTCGTCCTTCGGGGGCTAGACTCACGGGTTATGCTCCTTCCGACCGGTGGGCACCGGCAGGGTTGACTGTGCTTGACGGGCGGGAAACCTCTGCCGCCTCGGCAACCAGTGACGGTTCATTCTTGCGCAGTTCCTCTTCAATCCGCGAAACGATGTCCGACGGGGTCACCGATGTGCCTGTTTCTGCAGAGATCGTTGTCACCCCGGCGTCGTTGATTCCGCAGGGGACAATCTGCTCGAACGGGGCCAGATCGTTGCTGCAGTTGACAGCGAACCCGTGCATGGTGACCCGACGGTTGATGCGGATCCCGATGGCGGCGATCTTGCGGTCCGGCCCGCGGTCGTCCGCCGCAACCCAAACTCCGGACCGGCCCTCGATCCTGATCCCCGCGATCCCATAGTCCCGCAGTACGGCGATGATCACGTCCTCGAGGATGGCGACATAGCCAGCCACCCGCGTCGGTTCCGGCAGCGCAAGGATGGGATAGCCGACCAGCTGGCCGGGACCGTGCCAGGTGAGTTTCCCGCCCCGGTCCACCGCGACAACGGGGGTTCCGTCGAAGGGGCGCTCATGGTCCTCGGTGCGGCGCCCCGCCGTATACACGGCGCTGTGTTCCAGCAGCAGCACGGTGCTCGGCGCCGTGCCAGCCACCACGCCGGCGTGGAGTTCACGTTGCAGGTCCCAGCCGGTCTCATAGTCGACAAACTCCGGGTCCAGCCCAATACGCGAGTACTGAAGTGTCATGGCTTAAGGGTAGACCTGCGCGGGGACCAAAGTTCACAGCCCCTGTCGAGCGGCGCCGGATGCCTGTGGAAAACTTCTGCAGGTTTCTTAGTCATCCACTACAACTGGGTCATGGACAGTACACCCACCGGCGAGGGACCCCTGAACGACTCAAGCGCCCATCCACCCAGTGTGCCTGGTTACCGGTGCGAACGTCTCCTGGGCACTGGCGGCAGCGCAGCAGTCTGGCTGGTCCGCAACGATCAAGGAGCGTCCTATGCGCTCAAGGTGCTGGATTCGGCTGGTCGCGGTGACCTCGGCGTGGACGTGGTCCGCCGCGAGCAACTGATGCTGTCCCGGTTTACCCACGAGCACCTCCTTGCCCTCCACGAGGTGGTCCAGACCGCGCAGGGCACCGCACTTCGGATGGACTACGCGGCCGGCGGATCGTTACTGAACCTTGTCTCGGTGCGGGGGCCGCTGTCGCCGGGCGAGGTGGTGACCGTCCTGACGCCGATGGCTCAGGTACTCGCCTACCTGCATGACGAGGGAGCCGTTCATGGTGATGTGGCGCCCGGCAACATCCTCTTCACCGAGCTGGGCAAGCCCCTCCTCGCCGACCTGGGAATCGCGCGCCTGCTCGGGGAAGGCAGCCACGTGGCGACGGGTACCCCGGGATTCCAGGAGACGCGGGACCACAACGGGTTGAATACCGAGGCGGACCTGTTCGCCCTCGCCGCTGTGGGCTGGTTTGCCCTGACCGGGAGAATCCCCGGCCCGGCCAGTCAACGCCCGCCGCTGTCACTGCTGGTGCCGGACACCCCCGAGGCGCTTGTTGAGCTCATTAGCTGGGGGCTGGAGTCAGAGCCGGAAGACCGGCCCACCGCGATCGAGTTCGCGCGGGCAGTGCAGCGAACGGCGACCGCAGCACCGCTGGACCTGGTGGCGGCCGTCCACCCCGACGTCGCGCCAAGCCTCATGACCCGGCGGCCCGACCCGGGCGAAGAACCTGAGAAGAAACGACGACGGCGGCGACGCCCGGCTTCGGTCGTCGCCCCTGTTCCCAGACGGTCCACCTCACGCTCCGCAGCTCCCGCTGGAAGTCCAGGACGCCGGGCCGCCCCGCCATCCCAGCGCCGGGTCCGCGGGGTGACGGCCGGGTTGTTCATTGCCCTCGCCCTGGGTGTCGTCGCGATTGGGGCCGTATCGGTCAGTGCACCCGACCCTGTGGAGGCAGGGAGAGGGGGAGCTGTCAACCTCCCGAGTGGGACAGTTCCGTCAGGACCGCCACCAATACCGTCACCGACAACGGCCCCACCGAGGCCAGCTTCGGCGGTCGGACCAACGGCGCGTGCCAGCGACACGGCGCCCGATGTCCTACCTGAGGCCCTCGCGGGGACTGATCCGCTGGAGGTACTGCCGCACCTGTCCCGGGTCCGGGAGCGGGCCTTCGAAACGGCCGATCCGGCCCTGCTGAGGCACGTCTTCGTCCCTGAATCAGCGGCAATGGCCGCCGATGAGGAAGTGGTCGTCGAGCTGGCTGCCCGCGGACACGTGTTGACCGGGCTCAGCAGCGACCTGGCCAACCTGGAGCGAATCGACATCCCTCCTGGCGACGCCAAGGACACCGCCGCAGGTAACACTGGAACGGGTAACACTGGAACGGTGGCGATCGCAGCGACGGCCACCACCTCCGGCTATGCAGAGGCCACCGTCGGCGGCCGGACGCAACGGGAGGTCCCCCAGGAAGTCAGCCAGCAGCTGGTCTTCGTCCTGCAGCGGATCGCTGACCGGTGGCTGATCCGGGAGGTGCGGGAACCCTAGGCGCGCCGGGATTCCCTGACCCACTGGACAAGGTCGTCCAGCGAGTCCTGGCGGAATTCGAATCCGGCATCCCGGAGCACCGTTGGATCGAGTCGTGCGCTGGGCAGGAGCAGCTCGCGCGCCAACTGTCCCAGCACCGCGGTCAGCAGCCATTCCGGCACCCGAAACCGGTTGGGACGGTTCAGGGCGGCACCCAGCGCCTCCGTCAGTTCAGCGACGGTCGCCGGGGAAGGCGACGCTATATTGACCGGGCCGCTGACCTCGGCCTCCAGCAGGAAAGCCATCGCCCGGGCCTGGTCGTCGAGGGTCACCCATGGCCACCACTGCTTCCCGGACCCCAACGGTCCGCCGACAAAGAGCCGCAGCGGCACCAGGAGCTTGGGCAGGGCGCCACCCTTGGTGGACATCACCACACCGGTGCGCATCAGGACGGTGCGGACGGATTCGGGTGCCCGCAACGCCTCGGCTTCCCACCGCCGGCAGATGTCGGAGAGCAGCAGGTCGCCGGACGCCGCGGATTCCGGCAGCACCTCCGATCCGCGGTCCCCGTAGTATCCCGACGCCGACTGGCTCAGGAACACCGCTGGCGGTGATTCGGCCCGCTGTATACTGTCCACCAGGGTGCGGGTGGCGGTCAGGCGTGAGGAGTAGAGGGTTTCCTTGTAGCCGCGTGTCCAGGGCGCCCCGGCTATCCCGGCGCCTGAAAGGTTCACGACGGCGTCGGTGGCGTCCATGATCGCCGGGTCCAGGCCGCCCGCCGTGGGATCCCACTTGATCTCATCCGGGCCGGACGGCGTCCGGCGGACCAGTCGCGTCACCACATGGGGCCCTGGGGCCAGTTGCTGCATGAAGGCCTTGCCAATGGTTCCGGACGCACCGGAGATCAGAATTCTCATACCCCTATCCCACCACCCAGCCCCGTCCAAAAGGAACAGGTGGCGCCCGTGGCGTCCCGGGGATTTCCCGCAGGCGTCCAGTCGGCCGACGCAGGGTACCCAGTGACTATGATCGTGGGATGGTTCCCTCACACTATCTGCGCTTCCCACATGTCCACGGTGACCTGGTCACTTTTGTCGCTGAAAACGATGTCTGGGTCGCCCCTCTGACGGGTGGGCGGGCCTGGCGCATTTCAGCCATGCAACTTCCTGCCCGCGGACCCCGGTTCTCTCCGGACGGGACCACCATTGCCTGGACCGTCACCCAGGCGGGTGCACCGGAAGTGGTGGCGGCGGACACCGAGGGCGGCAATTTCCGCCGCCTGACCTACTGGGGTCATCAGAGCACCAAGGTCCGGGGGTTCACCGCCGAGGGTGATGTCATCGCGACCAGTGCGTTCCGCCATCAGGACCCGCGGCACGCCTGGGGATATCGTGTTCCCCTCGACGGATCAGCGCAGACCGTCTACCCCTATGGTCCCCTTGACGCGCTGGTCCAGGGCCCGGTGACCGGCGGCACCCAGCCGGTCGTCATCGCCAGCGTCCTGACCCGCGAGCCAGCCTGGTGGAAGCGTTACCGTGGCGGTACCGCCGGGAAGCTGTGGATCGACGCCGACGGATCCGGGGACTTCGCCCGGTTCCTCCCGGAACTCGACGGGAACATCTCCGACCCCCTGTGGGTGAAAGACCGGCTTGCCTTCCTCTCCGACCATGAGGGTTACGGGAACCTGTACTCGGTCACCGTCCAGGGACAGGACCTGCAGCGACACACCGACCACTCCGACTTCTATGTACGGCACGCCACCACCGATGGCACGCGGGTGGTTTTCGAATCCGCCGGGGCTCTCTGGCTGATGGACTCGCTCGACGCCGAGCCCGTCCGGCTGGAGATCTCCCTCGGCTCCGCCTCGACCGGACGCCGCCCCCAGCCACTGAACGTGGTCAGGCACCTGGCGGCCGCCACCCCGGTGCCCACCGGCACAGCGAGCATCGTCGAAAGCCACGGCACCCTGCACTGGCTCACCCATAAGGACGGACCGTCGCGCGTGGTTGAAGCCACCGCCGGGGTCCGGGCCCGGCTCGGCCGGCCGCTCGGTGCCGACCAGGTGGCCTACATTGCTGACCATGGCGGTGAGGAGTCACTGTTCATCCGGGACGTGTTCGCCACCGGCGTTCCCGGCCCACGGTCCAGGACAGCAGTTCCTTCGTCGGGCTCATCCCTGGAGTCAGCGGCGTCCGCTATGTCTCCGACCGACGGAACGGCAGCCGAGGATACCGTCGTCGCGCAGGACACGGCAGCCACCTCGGGCGTCTCGCGGTGGGCGTTCGACGGGCCGTTCCGTGCCAGCAACCTCACCACCAGCCCAGATGGCACCCGGGTGGCGGTCGCCGGTGAGATGGGCGAGATCCTTATCCTGCTGCTCGACAGCGGCACCCTGTTCACCCTGGCCTCAACCCACCACGGGGCGGTGGACGATCTGGCGTTCTCTCCGGATTCCCAGTGGCTGACCTGGGCCGAACCGGTCACCGGCGAAGGGGCCAGGACCCAGGTCCGGCTCGCAAGGACGGAACCCGGTGCCGAGATCCACAATGTGACCGATGGCCGGTTCCGCGACCATTCGCCGGTGTTCACCCGCGACGGCCGTTTCCTCGCCCTCCTTTCCGACCGCAGTTTTGATCCGGTGTACGACACCCACCGGTTTGACCTCAGCTTCCCCGTGTCCACCAAGCCCTTCCTGGTGGCGCTGTCGGCTGACACGCCGTCACCGTTCGGGCCGTCGGTGCACCAGGCAGATCCCGCGCCGGCTGCCACCCTGGGCGCTGACCAGGCCGACGACGAACCGGACGTCAGCGTCACCGTTGACCCTGGACGACTGGCCGAGCGGATCATCGCCGTACCGGTCCCGCAGGGAGACTACGAGGGGCTCCGCGCTGTCGACGGCGCGCTGCTGTGGACCGCGACCGAGAGTGTCGGTGTGACCGGCGACGGGCGGGCTACCACGTCGGCGAAGGACCCGGCGAAACGCCTTGAACGCTTTGACCTCGCCAAACGCGCCGCCGACACCCTGGTGTCGGAGGTGGACAGCTTCGAGGTGAGCGGTGACGGCGCCACTGTCGTCGTCATCCATGCCGGCAAGGTCACGGCAGTCCCCACTAAGGGCAAGGTCGACAAGGACTCCCCGGACAACGTGGAAGTCGACCTGGGCCGGATCCGCGTCCTGCTCGATCCCGTCAGCGTCTGGCGACAGGCCTTCGATGAAACCTGGCGGTTGCAGCGCGACTTCTTCTGGGATCAGGAGATGGGCGGCCTCGACTGGCCTGCCATCCGGGACCGCTACCGTCCGCTGGTGGAACGCCTGGGGTCACACGATGACCTGGTGGATGTCCTCTGGGAGGTACATGGCGAACTGGGAACCTCCCACGCGTACGTGACCCCACTCCTGTTCGGCGAACCGGGAACGGGCGCACAGGGCTTCCTCGGTGCCGAACTGGCACCGGTCGAGCAGGGTTGGGCGGTCCAGCGCATCTTCGCCGGCGAGTCCTCCGACCCGCAGGCTGTGTCCCCACTCACTGCCCCTGGCGTGGCAGTGGAGGTGGGGGACATCATCGCCGCCGTCGACGGAGTCCCCGTCCCGACGGCGCACGGACCCTCGGTGCTGCTTACCGGTGCCGCTGGCAAGACCGTCGAACTGACGGTGGTCAGGAACCCGGAGCAGGGCGAACCGCAGGTCCGACGGGTGGCCGTCGTGCCGCTGCGCAGTGAGGAACGGCTGCGCTACCAGAACTGGGTGACCGCCAACCGGGCACTCGTGCACCAGGCCTCGGAGGGGCGCTTCGGGTATCTGCACATTCCGGACATGGTGGCCAGGGGCTGGGCGCAGCTGCACCGCGACCTCGACCGGGAAACCGCACGCGACGCACTGGTGGTGGATGTGCGGAGCAACCGTGGGGGCCACACCTCCCAGTTGGTGGCCGAGCTCATTGGCCGGAAGGTCACCGCCTGGTCCTTCCCCCGGGGCGAGCAGCCCGGCACCTATCCCGCCCACGCGCCCCGCGGACCGGTGGTCATCCTGACCGACGAGTTCGCCGGGTCCGACGGCGACATCATCACGCAGGTGTCCAAGCTCAGGGCAATCGGCCCGGTGATCGGGGCACGTACCTGGGGCGGCGTCGTCGGAATCGACGGCCGGTTCTCCCTCGCGGACGGCACGGCTGTCACCCAGCCGCGGTACGCGTTCTGGATGACGGGCGGTGTGGGGTGGGGAGTGGAGAACTACGGCGTGGATCCTGACATCGAGGTGCCGTTCCCTCCACAGGCCCACGCGGCGGGGGAGGACCCACAGCTGAAGCGTGGGATGGAAGTCCTCAGGGAAATGATCACGACGGCGCCCACCGACGTGCCACCCGTGCGGACCAACTACCCGCTGCTGAACCCGGGAAAATTGCCCACGCGGCCACAGCAGGGCTAGTCCTCAATCGGCATGAAAAAGGCGGCCACCCGTTACCGGGTGGCCGCCTTTGCTGTCTGCTCTACCGGGAGCTAGGACTGCAGCGTCGCCTCAAGGGTGATGCTCTTGACCCCGGCCAGTGCCTGTGACACTGGGCAGCCGGTCTTGGCTGATTCGGCGAGACGCTGGAAGTCGGCGTCGTCGATGTCCGGGATGGACGCGCTGAGGATCAGCCGGATGGCGGTGATTCCTTCGCCGGGCACAAAATCTACCTCGGCCTTGGTCTCGATCCGGTCGGCCGTCTTGCCTTCCTCACTGAGCGCCAGGCTGAATGCCATGGAGAAGCAGGAGGAGTGGGCGGCAGCGATCAGCTCTTCCGGGCTGGTCTTGCCTCCGGCCTCTTCCGAGCGTGCCTTCCAGGTGACGTCGTAGGTGCCGATTCCGGAAGTGTCGAGGCTGACCTGTCCGCTGCCGGACTGCAGGTTGCCACTCCAGACGGTGTGGGCTGAACGTGATGTAGCCATAACTGTTCTCCTTCGGGTTGGTGTCTGACCTCGGGTGGAGCGGGTTAGAGTCCGAGATCCGCTTCGAATGCGCCGGCTTCCAGACGGGACTTCAGCGACTGCAGGAAGCGGCCGGCGTCGGCTCCGTCCACCAGGCGGTGGTCGTAAGTAAGGCTGAGGTACATCATGGAGCGGATCGCGATGGTGTCTTCACCGTCGGCGGTCACCACGATGGGCCGCTTCACGATCGCACCGGTGCCCAGGATACCGACCTGGGGCTGGTTGATGATCGGGGTGTCGAACAGTGCGCCGACCGACCCGATGTTCGTGATGGTGAAGGTGCCGCCCGACAGTTCGTCGGGTCCGATCTTGCCGCTGCGGGTCCGCGACCCGACGTCGGCAATCTTCTTGGCCAGCCCGGCGAGGTTGAGGTTCCCGGCGTCGTTGATGACCGGAACCAGGAGGCCCTTCTCGGTGTCAACGGCGATCGCGAGGTGCTCCGCGTCGTGGTAGGTGACTTCCTTGGCTTCCTCATCGAACGAGGCGTTCAGCTTCGGGTGCTGTTTCAGGGCCTCGGTGACCGCCTTGGAAATGAACGGCAGGAAGGTCAGCTTGGCGCCATTCTGGGCCTGGAAGTTGTCCTTCGCCGAGGCACGCAACCGCGCCACCTTGCTCATGTCCACTTCGATGACCTGTGTCAGCTGGGCTGACACCTCCAGCGACTCGCGCATCCGGCGGGCAATCGTCTGCCGGATCCGTGGGGCCTTCTCGACCGTTCCCCTGAGCTTTGAGGCCTCGGCGGACGGCGCTGCCGGAGCTGCGGCGGGTGCTGCTGCTGGGGCCGGCTCGGACGTCTTCTTGGCCGCCTCGGCGGCTTCGAGGACATCCTGCTTGCGGATGCGACCGCCGACGCCGGTGCCCTTGACGGACTGCAGGTCGACGCCCTGCTGGTTTGCGAGCTTGCGCACCAGGGGAGTCACGTAGGCCGCGTCGGAGCCGCCCGAGGTGTCCTCGGCTGGCTTCTTCTCGGCTGGCTTGTCTGCAGGCTTTTTCTCGGCGACCTTGGGAGCTGCCGGCTTGGCCTCTTCCTTGGGAGCGGATTCTTCCTTGGCAGGTTCTGCCTTGGCCTTCTCGGGCTCGGCGACCGGCTCTTCGCGTTCCTCGGACGGAGCGGCGGCAACCGGCTCGGCGCCGCCTTCGGCCTTGGCGGGCGCGGATGCTCCGGAACCGATGAGTGCCAGGACGGCACCCACTTCAGCGGTCTCGTCCTCGGCGACGCGGATCTCCTGCAGCTTGCCGGCCACGGGGGAGGGGATCTCGGTGTCAACCTTGTCGGTGGACACCTCCAGGAGCGGCTCGTCGACCTCGACGTCGTCGCCGACTTCCTTCAGCCAGCGGGTCACGGTGCCCTCGGTGACGCTCTCGCCCAGGGCAGGAAGTGTCACTTCGGTGCTCTCGCCCGATGAATCGCCCGACTCATCGCTGGCGGCGGCCTCCGGCTCGGGGGCTTTCTCCTCGGCTTCGGGCTCGGCTGCCGGTTCCTCAGCTGCTGGCTCCTCGGCAGCCTCCGACGCATCAGCGTCGTCCGAGCTGCCCGACTCATCGGAGCCGCCGGATCCGTCGCCGATGCGCACCAGTGGTGCACCCACTTCAGCGGTCTCGTCCTCGGCTACCAGAATTTCCTCGATGACCCCGGCGATAGGCGAAGGGATCTCGGTGTCAACCTTGTCGGTGGACACCTCGAGCAGGGGCTCGTCAACCTCGACACGGTCACCGACCGCCTTGAGCCAGCGTGTGACGGTGCCTTCGGTAACGCTTTCGCCGAGGGCGGGTAAGTTGACGGATTCAGACATAGTGTCCCCGTTTCTCCTGATTAGGTTTTGCTGTGCGGTGTCGGATCCCTTTGGGGACCCGACACCTTCGAGCCAAGGTTGCGAGTAATGCTGGTGGAACGCTTAGTGCGAGCTTAGTGCACGGTTATCCGTGCAGTGCCTTACCCGCCAGGGCGAGGTGCGCCTCGCCGAGTGCTTCGTTCTGCGTGGGGTGGGCGTGAATCAGCTGCGCCACGTCCTCCGGGTAGGCTTCCCAGTTCACGATCAGCTGAGCTTCACCAATCTGCTCGCCCATCCGGGTGCCGATCATGTGCACCCCGATGACCGGTCCGTCCTTCTCGCTGACCAGTTTGACGAGTCCGCCAGAGCCGAGGATGGAGGTCTTGCCGTTGCCGGCAAGGTTGTATTCCTGGGTGAGGACCTTGTCGTCGCCCAACTTTTCCTTGGCGGCCTTCTCGGTCAGCCCGACGGAGGCGATTTCGGGTTCGCTGTAGGTGACCTTCGGGATGTTGACGTCCTCGACGATCACCGGCTTCAGTCCGGCGATCTCTTCGGCGACGAAGATGCCCTGCTGGAACCCGCGGTGCGCGAGCTGCAGCCCGGGAACGATGTCGCCGACGGCGTAGATGTTGCCGACGCCGGTGTGCAGGCGCTCGTTCGTGATGACGAAGCCGCGGTCGATCGTGACGCCGGCTTCCTCGTAGCCCAGACCGTCGGTGACGGGGCCGCGGCCGACGGCGACCAGCATGAGGTCAGCCTCGAAAGTCTTGCCGTCCACGAGGGTGACGACGACGCCGTCGTCGTTCTGCTCAACCTTCTCGAAGAAGGTGCCGGTGTTGAAGTTGATGCCGCGCTTCTTGAAGGCCCGCTCGAATGCCTTGATGATTGTGGCGTCCTCGTTGGGAACGAGCGAGGGGAGGCCCTCGACGATGGTGACGTCTACGCCAAAGGACTTCCAGACTGAGGCGAACTCGCAGCCGATGACTCCGCCGCCGAGCACGATTGCTTTCTTGGGAAGGGTGTCCATCTTCAGCGCGTGATCGGAGGTGATGACCTTGCCGCCGATTTCCAGGCCGGGAAGGGTGCGCGAGTAGGAGCCGGTCGCCAGGATGATGTTCTTGCCGGTGTAGGACGTGCCGTCCACCTCGACGGTGTTGGTGGAGGTGAGCTTGCCAGCACCCTCGATCACTGTGATGCCCTTGGACTTGATCAGTCCCTGCAGGCCCTTGTACTTGCCGGCGATGATGCCGTCCTTGTACGCATTGACGGCTGGCATGTCGATCGAGTCGAACGTCGCCTTGATGCCGTACTTCTCGGAGGAACGCGCGGTGTCGGCAACCTCAGCCGAGTGCAGCAGGGCTTTGGTAGGAATACACCCGTTGTGCAGGCAGGTACCACCCAGCTTGCTCTTCTCGATGAGTCCCACGGTGAATCCCAGCTGGACGGCTCGGAGTGCGGCAGCATAGCCACCACTACCCCCACCCAGTACCAGGATGTCGAATTCTTGCGCAGCTGCCGTATCGGCCACTTGGACGCTCCCTCGCGTAATCTGTGACGGACCAGGGGGCCCGTCGGTTGATGATTTTGGCGGAATGCTTGGTGTGATCTGGATTCACCCTATCCCCAGATCACACCAGCATCCACTTGATGAAGGGCAATGTTCGCCCCTTTGTGGGCAGTCTCACCCCCGGGTGGGAAGCGAGACTGCCCAGCAGGCTTACTTTGTGGCGGCCACGTCTTCGGCGTACGCCAGCAGGGTGCGGACACCGACGCCGGTGGCCTCCTTCGGCGTGTAGCCGTGCGGGGCGCCCTCGTTGAATGCAGGTCCCGCAATGTCAAGGTGTGCCCAGGGAATCTTGCGTCCGTTGACTTCGCCAACGAACTCCCGCAGGAACACCGCGGCGGTCATCATGCCGCCGAACTTCTCGCCGATGTTGGCGATATCGGCGACCTGGGAGTCCAGGCTCGGTCGGAGCTCCTCGGGGAGGGGCATCGGCCAGAACAGTTCGCCTGAACGGTCGGCGGCACCCTTCACCGCGTCAACCACTTCGTCGTCGCCCATGACGCCCGACACCCGTCGACCCAGGGCAATCATTTGCGCGCCGGTGAGGGTGGCGATGTCGATCAGCGCGTCGGGGGCCTCTTCACTGGCGGCTGCCAGTGCGTCGGCCATCACGAGGCGGCCCTCGGCGTCGGTGTTGAGCACCTCGACGGTGCGTCCGCCATAGGTGGTCATAACATCCGACGGGCGCTGGGCCGATCCTGACGGCATGTTCTCGGCGAGGCACAGCCAGCCGGTCACCTTCACGGGCAAGCCCAGTTCGGCGATGGCCAGGACGGCGCTGAGCACGACGGCGGCACCCGCCATGTCGAGCTTCATGGTCTGCATGCCGGCGGCCGGCTTCAGGGACAGCCCGCCGGAATCGAAGGTGATGCCCTTGCCGACGAAGGCGAGGCTCTTCTTTGCGGAGCCGGGAGAGTATTCCACCTTGACCAGCCGCGGCTGCCGGGATGATCCCTTGCCGACGCCGAGAATGCCGCCGTAGCCGTCCTTCTCCAGGCGCTTCTCATCCAGCACTGTGACCTTGATGGGCAGGCCCTTGCTCAGGTCCTTGGCGGCCTGGGCGAAGGTCTCCGGGTAGAGGTGGCTCGGGGGCTGGTTAACCAGCGACCGGGTGATGTTGACGCCGCGGCCGAGGATGGTGGCGCGACTCAGCGCGGCCTTCAGCTGACGGTCCTGCGCCACCGGGGTCACGATCGTGACGCTCTTGACCGGCTGCTTGGCCGGCGAGCCGTCCTTGGCTGCGCGGGCAGACCGGTGCTCATCGTAGGAGTAGGCTCCCATCGCTGCGCCCTCGGCCACTGCTGCGGCGTCGGCCACTGTGGCCGCAGGCAGGGCAATGGTCACCGAGTCGAGTCCGATGAGCTGGCGGATTGCCGCCCCCGCGGCGCGGCGCAGCGCTTCGGCGGTAAGGGTTCCATCCGCTGGCAGGCGGCCTACACCGGTGAGGACAAGCACTTCAGCAGCGGTCCCTTCGAGGCCCGGGAGCCGGCGTACCTCGTCGGCTGCGCCGGTGATACCGAGCATCGGCAGGGAATCGGCAAGTGCCTTCGCATCCTTGGCCGGGAGCGGGGAGTCGAGCAGGACGGGCGCTCCGGATTGTTGGCCGACGCCGATTACCAGGGCGTCACCTGCGGTCTTCTTGGAGTCCTTGGTGACAGCTGTCAGCTTGAGTTCGCTGGCGATATTCACTGGGTGTGTTCCTCACTTCCATGTGCTGGACAGATTGGTGGCTGGGCGCTCAATGACGCGCCGTTCCACTATCGATCGTAGTCTGTTAGAGAACCTGCCGTCGGGCGGAATGAATCTGCTCCCTTCCGGCGTTGGACTAGGTATCTGAAGAAAGCTACGAACCTGTTAGGAGGGGAGATGCTCAATCCTGAAACTCTTTTCAACTCAAACGCCGACCTGATCGACGGCCAGCAGCTGCGGGGGCTTCCTCTTCTTGCTGGTTTCACCGGATTTGTCGACGCGGGGCATGTGGTGTCCCAGGTGATCGAGGAAATGCTGACCACCCTTGACCATGAGCTGGTGGCGGTGTTCGATGCCGACCAGCTGATCGACTACCGCAGCCGGCGCCCCAGGATTACGTTCGCCGAGGACCACCTCGCCGACTACCACCCGCCCCGCCTTGAACTGCACCGCGTGTACGACGGCATGGGAGTGCCGTTCCTGCTCCTTGCCGGTTTTGAGCCGGACCTGCAGTGGGAACGGTTCATCAGTGCCGTGACAGGACTCGTCGACCGGTTCGAGGTGCCCCTGGTGTCCTGGATCAACTCGGTGCCGATGCCCGTCCCGCACACCCGCCCGCTCGGCGTGACAGTTCATGGGAACCGCGCGGACCTGATCGAGGGAATGAACACTTGGCGGCCCACCGCCGAGTTGCAGGCCTCAGTAGGCCACCTCCTTGAGCTCCGCCTGATCGAATCCGGGCACGACGTCGTCGGCTACGTGGTGCACGTGCCCCACTACCTCGCGGAAGCCGAATACCCGCCCGCCGCGGTCACTGCTCTTGAGTACCTCGGTGCGTCCGCGTCGCTGGTGCTGCCCACCGACCGGCTGCGTGAAGCCGGCCGTGACGTGGAACGGCAGATCGCCCGGCAGGTCGACGGTTCCGCCGACGTCCGGGGAGTTGTCACCACGCTTGAACAGCGCTACGACGAGCGCGCCGGGTCCGCCGAACGCCGATCACTGCTGGTGAAGGAAAACAGCGAGCTGGCGGACGCGGACGAGATCGGCGCGGCGGTGGAAGCCTACCTGGCCAGCCCGCAGGCTGCCGACGAGTCCGAGCAGTTGCTGGAAGAGGACCGGAAGGCCGGCGAAACGCCGGATCCCGATACCGAGCCCGAGGGCGAAGCCGGCCGCTAAGGTTTCCCAACCTTCCTCCACAGGGGTCTTCGTTCTGGGGTTACGCACATAGAGTCGGCCCGGCCTCCGCTTTGGCCGGGCCGAGGGCATGCTCAACCAATGACATCCGCACCAGCCCCGCCCGAGCCCCCCTTCAAGGTCACGTCGCCAGCCGACATCCTCAGTTACATCCTGCATACGTTGGGTTTCCAGCCGGAATCAAGCCTAGTCCTGCTCACGATGTCCGGGAAGCGGGTTGGGGCAACGTTGCGGGTTGACCTGCCCCATCCGGATGCTGACCCGGTTGCCTATGCGACTGGCCTTTGCTCAATTCTTACCGCCGACACCTCCGCGGACGGCACGCTGATGATCCTTTACACGGGGGAGCCGTGGGACCGGCACGGGCCACCACCCCACTACGAGATCGTCGGCCGCCTCAGGCAGTCACTCGACGAGGTGGGGCTGGCCCTGCGCGATGGCTGGCTGGTGAACGAGACCTGCTGGCGGGACTACTTCTGTGAGGACCCGAAGTGCTGCCCCTGGCCGGGGCACCCCCTCGGAAGCGTCCAGGACAGCCCGCTGAACGCGGAACTGGTCTACCGGGGGAGCAGTTATGCTGACTCGCTGACCGCCGCCGTCGGAGTTGGCGGCCACGAACCGTGGACGGATCGGGCGGACCTCACCCGCCGGTGGCGGGCCGAGGAATCCCGTCTGCGACGGCGGTGGCGGAATACCTCCCAATTCACTGCCACCCTCGCGCTCTGGGAGGAGTTGCTCACCACCAAATCTGCAGTTCCTGCGGCGCCGTCGCCCCCCGCACCCGCGGACCACCTCCTGGAGGATCACACCGGGGAATCCACCCCGGACCTCGAAACGATCACTCACCTCCTGGCATCGCTCACCTGCCGCACCCTGCGGGACTCGGTACTGGTGCTCACTGGGCTGGGGAAGTCAGTGGCCCTGCAGGGGGCAGCCGGGCTCGGTCTCCTCAGGGGTACTGGGCTCGCCGGTACAGCCCAGGCCGACGCCGACCGGGACGCATCCGAGCGGGCAGCCGCCGACAACTACTGCGGTGTCCTGATCGGCCAGTACCGTGGCCAGCTGCAATGGCAACGCATTGATGCAGCACACCACCATCTGACCCGGTTGTCCGCCGTTGCCGAGGGGGAGCCGCTTGCCGCCCTGCTGACCATGCTCGGGTGGATCGAGTGGGCACGCGGCAGGGGCTCCCGGGCGCACCTCTATTTCCAGCGGGCGTTGACGGTCGAACCCGGCTACAGGCTCGCTGAACTGCTGGAGGAGGTGGTGGCGCGGGGCATGCTCGCAGAATGGTCAAGGGACAAGAATCTGGCGTGGCGGAACGGCAACCCATCTGCCCCCTAAGCGGCGGCGCGAGGGCGGTTTCGGATGGGCAGAGGATTTATCGAAGCCCGCGAATCGTGCGACAATGGGAGTCGAGACCCGGTCGGGTTCGTGTGTCAAGAAGTGGTCTGTATCTCAACCGGCCATCCTTTGGTGGATGGTTGGGGAATAGTGCAGGCGGCGGGACGGTTCCTCTTCAGTAAGGAAAGCCCCGTCAATCTCCTTGAATTCAATCACGGACTTGACAGGGTCATAGTGGTGTTGCCCCCTTGGCAGCATCACAGACGCCGTATGAAAGGTTCTCTGTGTCGGCCAAGAAGACAACTGCACCGGATGTAACAGAACCCGGGGCAACGACCACCAAACGCCGGGCCGCCCCCAAGAAGGCGGCACCGAAGACCGCTGCTGTGAAGCCCTTGTCAGCACGGGCCGCGAAGGCGGCAGCGCAGAACGCCGCCGCCGCTGAGGTTGAAGACGACAGCCCGGAGATCGACGCCGCGGGAAACCCCGTCGAGCCCGCTGAGACCACCGAGCGCGCAGCCGCCGAGGCTGAAACCAAGGCCGGCTCAGGCTTCGTCTACTCGGACGCCGACGACGACGCCCCCGCCCAGCAGGTTATCTCTGCCGGCGCGACCGCGGACCCCGTCAAGGACTACCTGAAGCAGATCGGCAAGGTGGCTCTGCTGAACGCGGAGCAGGAAGTCGATCTTGCCCTCCGCATCGAGGCCGGCCTCTTCGCCGAGGAAAAGCTCGCTGCAGACAAGGACGCCGCGAAGCCGCTGGATCCGAAACTGCGCCGTGAACTGGAATGGGTCATCCACGACGGCAAGCGCGCCAAGAACCACCTGCTGGAAGCGAACCTCCGTCTGGTGGTTTCCCTGGCCAAGCGTTACACCGGCCGCGGCATGCTGTTCCTTGACCTCATCCAGGAGGGGAACCTGGGCCTGATTCGTGCGGTCGAGAAGTTCGACTACACCAAGGGCTTCAAGTTCTCCACCTACGCCACCTGGTGGATCCGCCAGGCCATCACCCGTGCCATGGCCGACCAGGCACGGACGATCCGTATCCCTGTCCACATGGTCGAGGTCATCAACAAGCTGGCCCGGGTACAGCGGCAGATGCTTCAGGACCTGGGTCGCGAACCCACGCCTGAGGAACTCGCGCTCGAACTGGACATGACACCCGAGAAGGTTGTCGAGGTCCAGAAGTACGGTCGCGAGCCGATCTCGCTGCACACCCCGCTGGGTGAAGACGGCGACTCGGAGTTCGGTGACCTGATCGAGGACTCCGAAGCCGTGGTACCCGCCGACGCCGTCAGCTTCACCCTGCTGCAGGAACAGTTGCACTCGGTGCTCGACACGCTGTCGGAACGGGAGGCAGGCGTCGTCGCGATGCGCTTCGGCCTCACTGACGGACAGCCGAAGACGTTAGACGAAATCGGTAAGGTCTACGGTGTGACCCGCGAGCGGATCCGCCAGATCGAATCGAAGACAATGTCCAAGTTGCGTCACCCGTCCCGGTCGCAGGTGCTGCGCGACTACCTCGACTAGCAAGCCCTGGGCTTCCGAACACCGGCTCCAACCAGAAAGGACCCCCACACCTCAGGTGTGGGGGTCCTTTCTGGTTTCAGGCCGCGATTGGCGGCCCGGGTGACGCTTCTAGTCTTCGCTTACCGGTCCGGGTGCTGCATGCAGACGGTTGGTCTCATCCTGCCACTCGGACGTCAGCGGCCTCAGATTCGACTCAACGGAACGCGCGTGGTGGCCACAAAAGAGCAGCTCACCACCGGAGGACTGAAGTACTGCGCGCACATAGGCCTGGGCTCCGCAGCGGTCACAGCGGTCCAGCGCGGTCATTTCGCGGGTTGCTACTGCTGTTGTCATGATTGCCTCCTTAGTGGTTCCTGTAGTTCATATAACCACTATTCGTTGCCGATCCATCGCAAGCTGGGTGTTCTTTCGCTGAGCGCGTAGCATAGTCCGACGCCGTCACACCTTTGGTGCCGGACCGTGCGGCCCGCCTACGCCGAACCGTCTGGCCGGGGGAATATGCTGGAAGAATGCGGCCGGAGGTCCCCGGCGCGGCGCCCGGCTACCGGTGACGCCTCCACCCTGTCCTACCTGCCAAGGAGTTTCACCCAACGTGGCGCCACCAAGCACCGAATACAACGCCCGCCACCTCTCCGTCCTGGAAGGCCTCGAAGCTGTCCGCAAACGGCCGGGCATGTACATCGGCTCCACGGATTCCCGCGGGTTGATGCACTGCCTTTGGGAGATCATCGACAACTCGGTGGATGAGGCCCTCGCCGGGCACGGGCAGAGCATCAAGGTCATCCTTCACCCTGACGGTTCAGTCGAGATTCACGACGACGGCCGGGGCATTCCCGTCGACGCCGAACCAAAAACCGGACTCAGCGGTGTGGAGGTGGTCTTCACCAAGCTGCACGCTGGCGGAAAGTTCGGCGGCGGCTCCTACACGGCGTCCGGCGGGTTGCACGGTGTGGGCGCGAGCGTGGTGAATGCGCTGTCCGCCCGGCTCGATGTTCAGGTGGACCGCGGTAGCAAGACCTATCAGATGTCCTTCAGACGCGGTGAGCCCGGCCGGTTCCTCGACGCCAAGACCCCCTCGCCCACCGCGAAGTTCGAGCCATTCCTCGAAAGCTCCCGGCTCGAGGTGGTCGGCACCACCAAGCGCGGTGTCACCGGTACCCGGATCCGTTACTGGGCTGACCGCCAGATCTTCACCCCCGACGCGAAATTCTCCTACGAGGAGCTGCAGTCCCGGGCCCGCCAGACGTCCTTCCTGGTTCCCGGTCTGCGGATCACCCTGCGCGACGAACGCCGCCTCGCTGGCACCGCCGCCGAGGCCGGTCCAGTGGAGGAAGTATTCCAGCACGACGGCGGGATCTCCGAGTTCACCACCTTCCTCGCCGCCGACAGCGCGGTGACCGATGTGTGGCGCCTGCACGGCTCAGGTCGGTTCAAGGAATCGGTGCCGGTGCTCGGCGAAAACGGGCACAGCGAGATTGCCGAGGTGGAACGCGACTGCGAGGTCGACATTGCCCTGCGCTGGGGAATCGGTTACGACACCACAGTGAAAAGCTTCGTGAACATTATCGCGACGCCCAAGGGTGGTACCCACCAGAGCGGCTTCGAACAATCCCTCCTGAAATCCTTCCGGAAGGTGATCGAGGCGAACGCCCGGAAGCTCAAGGCCGGCAGCGACAAGATCGAAAAGGACGACGTGTTCGCGGGACTGACAGCCGTCCTGACGGTGCGGCTGGCGGAACCCCAGTTCGAGGGACAGACCAAGGAAATCCTCGGCACGTCCGCGGTCCGGGCCATTGTGGCGAAGGTGGTCGAGAAGGAAATCCTCGCCAAGCTCAACTCGACGGCCCGCGGCGACAAGGCGCAGAGCGCGCTGCTGCTGGAAAAGGTTGTCGCTGAGATGAAGTCCCGCATCTCCGCGCGGGTTCACAAGGAAACGCAGCGGCGGAAGAACGCCCTCGAGACCTCGTCGATGCCGTCCAAGCTGGCTGACTGCCGGATTGACGATGTCGAGCGCTCCGAACTGTTCATCGTCGAGGGTGACAGTGCTCTTGGCACCGCGAAGCTGGCACGCTCCTCCGACTACCAGGCACTGCTTCCCATTCGCGGGAAGATTCTGAACGTCCAGAAGGCCTCGGTGGGGGACATGCTCGCCAACGCCGAGTGCGGTGCCCTGATCCAGGTGGTGGGCGCAGGCTCCGGCCGCAGCTTCCAGTTGGACGCCGCCCGCTACGGGAAAGTGATCCTGATGACCGACGCCGACGTCGACGGCGCCCACATCCGGACTCTGCTGCTTACACTGTTCTTCAGGTACATGCGTCCGCTGGTCGACGCGGGACGGGTTTTTGCTGCGGTACCGCCGCTGCACCGGGTGGAGGTGGTCAACCACGGGTCCAAGGCCAATGAGACGATCTACACCTACTCGGAGCAGGAACTGAACCGGCTCCTGGCCGCCCTGGAGAAGCAGGGCAAGCGGTACAAGGAACCCATCCAGCGCTACAAGGGCCTGGGGGAGATGGACGCCGAGCAGCTGGCTGAAACCACCATGGACCCGCGGCACCGGACCCTCCGGAGGGTCCGGATCCAAGAAGCCGAGTCAGCTGAGCGGGTGTTCGACCTGCTGATGGGCAGTGACGTTGCCCCGCGCAAGGACTTCATCGTGGCGGGCGCCGCGTCCCTGGACCGGGAGCAGATCGACGCCTGACCGGCAGGCACCACAGCGGCTCCTGGCGCGATGTGTCAGCCCAGCACCCAGGGGGCGATCAGGAGCAGGGTCGGGGCCACCAGCAGCAGGCCAGAGGTGCCGAGGGCTGCGCCCTGCTGCACCGGCGAAAGGGTCGGCTGCGGGGTAAGGAGCCGGTGGATCCGGTTCACCGTGGACCCGGTGTCCTGCCCGCTCGGGGAACCGGGCGTCAGCGTGGTGGTGGACAGCGCGTCGGATGGGTAGACCCCGTCAGAGTCGGCCAGCGGCCCGGATGCCACAATGGCGATCGCCCGGGCGAGAACCGGCTCGCGGACCGTCTTCAGCGCCTCGTCGTCCGCCAGCATCTCGATCAGCTCGTTGACTGCGCGCTGTGCCAGCTGGGAGGTCGGCAACCACGGCAGCGCCGACCGCCAGGCGGCGAATGCCCACAGGAGCAGGTGGTGGCGTTGGTGGAGGTGGGCACGCTCGTGCACCAGGACGGCGTCGAGCTCCTGAGCGGTCAGGAGATCCAACAACCCGTCCGACAGGACAGTGACTGAGCGGGCACCGCCCGGCAGACAGTAGGCGACGGGGGTGGGGTGGTTGATCACCAGGGTGGCCGGACGGTTCGCGGCGGGTGAACTGAGCAGGTTCAGCATGTCCCGGTGGCGCCGACGCTGGCCCTGGATCTTGGCGTAGGTCAACAGCAGCGTGAAGATCAGGTGGGCGCTGAGCAGCCCCGCGGCGCTGAGCGCGAACACATGCACCAGACCCAGCTCAGCGGCAGGCTCGTTGCTGATGGCCATCGTGCCTAGCCGGCCCAGGGCCTCCACCAGGTTGTCTCCCAGCGGATCGAGCCCCCACACCAGCATGGCCCCGATCATCGAGAGCCCACCGGCCAGGGCAATGGCCTGCCAGAGAATCATCGCGGTAGCGGGTGCCCGGGTGGGCCACTTCGCCCGCGATAGCGCTACCGGTGCCGGCCAGGCAAGGACGACGGCGAGCCCGGCCAGCAGATGGGCGGCCCAAAACATCCGTTCAGCTGCCGAGCAGTTTACGCAGCGCCTGTGCCTCGCTGTCCGATACGCTTCCGATGAACCGTGCCAGGACGGCCTCCCGGTCCGGAGCGGTGACCAGGACCTCGTGCATCAGCTCGGCGGTGTGTTCCTCACGGCTGGTGATGGCCCGGTAGCGGTGCGGGCGGGTTTCGCGTTCCCGCTCCACCAGGCCCTTTTTCTCCAGGCGTGACAGGACGGTCAGGACCGTGGTGACAGCGAGTTCCTTGCCGACGGCGTCGTGCGTGGCCAGGGCCAGCTGATCGCGCAACGCGTTGGCTGTCAAAGCCCCGGGGGTGCCCCACAGCAGGTCCATCACTGTGCGTTCGAGTTCTCCGAGGGTGGCCATGCAAGTCCTTCATTTCAGTTGTGAGTTACTAAACAAATCTACTCCCTTTCTGGGCAATGTTCTACATGCGGTAGAACAGGTCACATCGGCGACGGCGAAATGCTTCACCCGACCGCGTGCCATACTCTTTTGCCATGACTAAGTCAGTGACGGACTACTTTCCCACCGGTACGCCCCTGCAGTGGCGGCCTATCACGCCGGACGATATCGGGCAGTGGCTGGAGCTCATCAAGCGCATGGCCGAGGAGGACAAGCCGGACTGGGTCGAGGAACGCGCCGACCTGGAGCAGATCCTTGAATCGTCAAAGACAGACCCGGAGAAGGACACCATCCTGGGGCTGGACGCCGACGGCGTCCCCCGCGCGGTCGGAGCCATCCAGAAGAATCATGGCTCGACCCTGATCCACACGATGGGTGGGGTGGATCCGGCCTGGCGGCGCCGCGGCATCGGGACCGCACTGTACGGCTGGCAGGCGGCGCGCGCCCGACGGCGCCTCGATGAGGACGGCGCAGCGGAAGGGGTGCTGCGCACCTACGCGGAGGAGCGGGTTCCCTCCCAGCTGGCCCTGATGGATGCGACCGGGAACACTGTGGCGCGGTACTTCACCGAGATGACCCGCCCCCTGGGGACGGAGATCCCGGCGGTCCAGCTCCCTGCCGGACTGCGGATCGCAACGTTTTCTGAGGAACTCTCCGAGGCGGTGCGGCTGGCCCACAACGAGGCGTTCCAGGACCACTGGGGCAGTGAGCCGCGGGACGAGGAATCCTGGCGGTACACGGTGACGCACCCCGAGTTCAGACCTGACTGGAGCCTGGCGGTGGTCGACGAGGAAACCGGTGAGGTGGCCGCCTACCAGCTGGCCAGCTTCGATCCCGGCTCGAAGGAGATCCTGGGATACACGGAGGCCTACACCGATCTGCTTGGGGTGCGCCGGAACTGGCGGGGGCTCCGTCTGGCCCCGGCGCTGCTTGTCGAGGCGATGCGACGGTTCGCAGCGGATGGCATCGAGAACGCCGGGCTGGGCGTGGACACCGAGAACCCGTCAGGGGCGCTCGGGCTGTACGAGCGCCTCGGCTACGAACCCACCCACCGGACTAGGGTCTACGAACTGGCGATCTAGCCTCAGACCGGGCTGGGCCCGATCGCCTCCACTGTCTGGTTGAGCGCCACTCCTGAACCGTCCCGCCGGCCGTGTTCAGTGGGCAGCGCCCGGGACACGCCGCTCGAGGAGGCCGCCTTCGCCGGTCCGTGACCGGCCCAGGCGACCACCAGCCCGTCCTCATCCTTGAGGAACCGGTGGGCACGCACGCCAGCAGTGGCCCTGCCCTTCGCCGGGTACTCGGCGAACTCGGTGACCTTCACCGAACCCGCGGAGGTGCCGGGCAGCGCCCCGCTCGCTGCTGCGACGGTGACGACGACGGCTGCCGGGTCGTCGGTGGTCACGGCACCGAAGTGAATGACCGAGTCGCCCGTTCCCAGCTTGATGCCTGCCATCCCGCCAGCGGTGCGGCCCTGCGGCCGGACCGTCGACGCGGGGAAACGGAGCAGCTGTGCCTGCGCGGTGATGAAGACCAGGGCATCGTGGTCGGCGGCCGTCGCCAGACCCACCAGCTTGTCCTTGGGCTTGAGGGAAATGACCTCCCACTCGTCCCGGTTGAGCGGGTACTCAGGAGCCACCCGCTTCACCACGCCCTGCGCGGTGCCCAGGGCGATCACGGTGTCCAGGGGAGCCAACCCCACCAGTACCTCGCCCGGGAGCAGCGTCATGAACTCCTGCGCGGGGACTCCACCGGCCAGGTTCGGAATGCCGGCGGTGGGGGCCAGCGCCGGCATGTCCATCACCTGCAGGCGCAGCATCCGGCCGGCGGACGTCACCGCACCTACCTCTGCCCGGGCAGTGGAGGGGAGCACCGAGCGGAACACATCGTGCTTGACCCGCTGCCCTGCCTCACCGAAAGGTTCCTGGCTGGAGGTGCGCGCCAATTGACCTGACGTGGAAAGGATGACCCAGCAGGGGTCGTCAGCGATCTCGAGCGGCAGGGGCGCCGCCTTACCGCCGGTTGCCACAGCCGCCGGCATGACCGTGCCCTTCAGCGGGGAGCTGGACTCGGACTCCAGGAGGACCGTTCGCCGCGGCGTCGCGAATTTCTCTGCCACCTGGGCAAGTTCCTCCGACAGGAGGGCCCGCAGCCGTTCCTCGGAGCCGAGCAGCTCTTCCAGCAGCGTAATCTCGCGGCGCAGCTCGTCCTGTTCCTTCTCCAGCTCGATCCGCGAGTACTTGGTCAGCTGGCGCAGGCGCAGTTCGAGGATGTAGTTGGCCTGCAGCTCGGACAGGTCGTAGATCGACATCAGGCGTTCCCTGGCCTGCGCCGACTCGTCGGAGGAGCGGATGATCTGGATGACTTCGTCGATATCAACGATCGCGATCAGCAGGCCCTCGACCAGGTGCAGCCGGTCCTTCTTGCGGCCCAGCCGGTAGGTGGTGCGCCGGCGGACCACCGAGAGCCGGTGCTTGATGTAGACCTGCAGCAGCTCGACCAGGCCGAGCGTCCTGGGCTGCCCATCCACCAGGGTCACATTGTTGATCCCGAAGGAATCCTCCATCGGCGTGTACCGGTACAGCTGGGCGAGCACCGCGTTCGGGTTGAAACCGTTCTTCAGTTCGATGACCAGCCGGAGCCCGTGGCGTCGGTCGGTCAGGTCCACGATGTCGGAAATGCCCTGCAGCTTCTTGGAAGTGACGGCATCCTTGATCTTCTCGATGATCTTTTCCGGGCCCACCGTGTAGGGAAGCTCGGTCACCACCAGGCCGGTCCGCCGGGCGGAGAGCTGCTCGATACCTACCGTGGCGCGGGTCTTGAACGACCCCCGGCCGGTGGCGTACGCGTCGCGCACCCCGTCGAGACCGACAATTTTGCCGCCACTCGGGAGGTCCGGGCCGGGAATGAAACGCATCAGGTCATCAAGACCCGCATCCGGGTTGCTGATCAGGTGCCGGGCGGCGGCGATCACCTCGCCGAGGTTGTGGGGTGCCATGTTGGTGGCCATGCCGACGGCGATGCCCGTGGCGCCGTTGACCAGCAGGTTGGGGAACGCGGCCGGGAGTACCTCGGGCTGCAGCAGCTGGTTGTCGTAGTTCGGGACGAAGTCCACCACGTCTTCGTCCAGGTGGTCGGTCATGGTGAGCGCCGCGGCGGCGAGCCGGGCCTCGGTGTACCGGGGGGCGGCCGGGCCGTCGTCGAGCGAGCCAAAGTTTCCGTGACCGTCGATCAGGGGCAGGCGCAGGGAGAAGTCCTGGGCCATGCGCACCATCGCGTCGTAGATTGCCGCATCACCGTGGGGGTGGAGTTTTCCCATCACCTCGCCCACCACACGGGCGGACTTCACATGCCCGCGGTCCGGCCGCAGACCCATGTCGGTCATCATGTAGAGGATGCGCCGTTGGACGGGCTTGAGCCCGTCCCGCGCGTCGGGCAGGGCCCGGGAGTAAATCACCGAATAGGCGTATTCCAGGAACGAGTGTTCCATCTCGGACGTGACGTCGATATCGATGATGTTCTCGGTGTAATCCACCGGGGCTGCTGTGGTTTGGCGCCTGGCCATGATCGGGTGGTCCTCGGGTCGTGAAGGGGGTGTGCTGCCAACAGTAATGACGTGGGCGCCGAACGCCCACTAGGGTGAGTCTATGGCTGCTGGCGGACATTACCCGGAATATTGGGAGGCCGACGTCGTGTTGCGGGACGGCGCCACCGCACATTTGCGGCCCATTTCGCCCGACGACGCGGATGCTGTCCAGCACTTTCACATGCAGCAGTCCGAGAACTCCATCTACCTGCGGTTCTTCACCTACAAGTCGTCGCTGAGCACCAAAGAGCTCAAACGGTTCACCGAGGTGGACCACCGCGACCGGGTCGCCTTCGTGATCACCCGGGGCACCGACATCCTGGGCATCGGACGGTACGACCGGCTCGATGACCCGACCGAGGCGGAGGTCGCCTTCAACATTGCCGACGCCCATCAGGGCCGGGGGCTGGGGTCCATCCTGCTGGAGCACCTGGCGGCAGCGGCCCGGGAGAACGGAATCAGCCGGTTCTCCGCCGAGGTCCTCCCGGAGAACCGGAAGATGATCACCGTTTTCGCCGAGGCCGGGTATGAGGTGCAGCGCCGCTTCGACGACGGCGTGGTGATGCTGCAGTTCAACATCGACCCCACCGAGAAATCCCGGGCAGTGATGGAATCCCGCGAGCACCGTGCTGAGGCCCGCAGCGTCGCCGACCTGCTCTCGCCGTCGTCGGTGGCAGTGATCGGCGCCAGCCGCGAGTGGGGGACCGTCGGGTACTCCTTCCTGGAACACATCATTGACGGCGGCTACACCGGCGACGTGTACGCGGTGAACCCCGAGGCCTTCGAACTGGCGGGAATGATTTCCTTCGCATCGATCGCTGAGGTGCCGGGGCCAGTCGAACTCGCGGTCATCGCCGTGCCCTACGACCAGGTGGCAGCGGTGGTTGACCAGTGCGGGGAGGCTGGCGTCAAGGGACTGCTCGTCGCCACCGCCGGATTTGCCGACGACGGCGCCGCAGGCCTGGCCCGGCAGCGAACCCTCGTGCACCGGGCTCGGGCCTACGGGATGCGGGTGGTGGGACCGGCGTCGCTCGGACTGGTGAACACCGACCCAGCGATCAGACTCAACGCCTCAATGGCTCCCGCCCTGCCCGCTGCCGGCGCCCTGGGCCTGTTCAGCCAGTCGGCGGCGATCGGCGTCCTGCTCTACGCGGCCGCCGGGCGGCGCGGGCTGGGACTGAGCTCCTTCGTCTCCGCCGGGAACCGGGCTGATATCTCCGGTAATGACGCCATGCAGTACTGGGAGGACGATCCCTCCACCCGGGCCGTCGGGCTGTACCTCGAATCGGTCGGCAACCCCCGCAAGTTCTCCCGGATTGCCCGCCGCCTGTCCAAGACAAAACCCGTTATCGTGGCGAAGTCCGATGTGATGGGCCTTCAGCTGCCCCCGGGACACGCAGTGCGCACCACCCAGGCGCCGTCGGGTGCGCTCGATGCGATGCTCAAACAGTCGGGGGTGATCCGGGTCGAGACCACCGCCCAGCTGGTGGACATTGCCCAGATCCTCGTCAGCCAGCCGCTGCCCGCAGGTCCCAGCCTCGCGGTGTTCAGCAACTCCCTGGCGCTGGGCAAGGTGGTGGCCGACGCGGCTGCCGCCCAGTCCCTGGACGTGCGTCGCCTGGTCACCGACATCGAACTGGACACCGGACAGTCGGTTGCGCTGCCCGTCCTCCGCGCGGCGGTCCTGGAGGCGTTAGCGGATGAGGAGGTGCACTCGGCGGTGGTTGCCCTGCTGCCCTCCCCGGGCCTGACAGTCGATGCCATCGCGGCCTGTCTCAGGGACTGCGCCGAAACGGCCAACAAGCCGCTGGTCGCTTCCTTCGCCGGCATTCTGGATCCGATGGTGCGCTCCGAGGGGCTGCTCGCTGTCCCCGACAATCCGATGGGGGAGTCCACCGGCCAGCGGGGAATCCCGTGCTACTCGGGCCCAGGAGCGGCGGTCGCCGCGCTGGGAGCAGTCGTGACGTACGCCCGGTGGCGGGCACGGGACAACGGCGGGTTCGACGAGCCGGCGGATATCGATCCGGACGCCGCGTCGGAGCTGCTCCATCAGGCGCTGGAACGGGTCGACGGCGACGGGCTGACCCGTCTGGACCCGGGCGAAGCTGCCACCCTGCTGGACCACTACGGCATCACCCTGCTTCCCGCTGTCCGGTTCACCACCGCCGATGAGGCGGTGGCGGCCGCCGACCGGCTGGGCTGGCCGGTGGTCATCAAGACCGTTGACGAGCACCTCCGGCACCGGCTCGACCTCGGGGGCGTCCGGCTGAACATCGAGGATGCCGACTCGCTCCGGCTGAACATCGCCCAGATGGAGAAGGTGCTTGCGCCCTTCGGGGTCAGCGGGATGGAAGTGCAAACGATGGCACCCTCCGGTCAGGCGTGCACCCTCCGTGCCATCGAGGACCCCCTGCTGGGGCCGGTGCTGTCTTTCGGGCTGGCGGGCGACGCCGTCGACCTCCTCGACGACTGGGCGCACAGCATTCCGCCGCTCTCCACCGTTGACGTCTCGGACCTGGTCCGTGCACCCCGGGCCTCCCGCAAATTGTTCGGGTACCAGGGTCTTCCGGCTACCGATATCGCGGCCATCGAGAACCTGATCAAACGGGTGGCCGTCCTGAAGGACCGCCACCCCGAGATTGCTCTGCTGGAGTTCAACCCCGTGCTGGTCTCGGCGGGCGGGCTGGTCATCCTGAGCACCGACATCCTGGTGGGCAACCCGCAGCGGCGGACCGACAGCGCCCGGCGCGCCATGCGGGACTGACACCGGGTTAGGCGGCGGGCGCCCGAATAAGGGAAACTGGATGTATGACCTCATCGCTCTCCGCTGAACGCCGCAGCCTCGACGCCTCCCTGGAACGGGCTGGTTTCTACCCTCGCTTGGTCGCCGACACGGTGCACGATGCCCTCGACGGCAGGGAACCGCTCTCCCACGTGGTGCACCTGGAGACCCACTTCGAGCGGAACGAGGTGCACCGCCACATCACTGTGCTGGTCCTCACCGAGGACATGCTGGTGATCACCCACGTCGACGACCAGCAGCTGGACGAGGATGGGCAGCAGATGATGGCCCAGGTCTCCACCGAATCCGTCCCGGTCAGCCAGATCCGGTCGGTGGTGCTCAGCTACCTCTACGCCCAGCCGCAGGACTACAAGCCCTCCGACCAGGCCCGTGAGCTCACCCTGGCAATTGCCTGGTCCGGCGGTCAGCGTCTGGACATGGGGCCAGCCGGCTGCAGCGACCCGCAGTGCGACGCCGACCACGGCTACACCGGCACCATTTCGCAGGAGGACATTGTGCTGCGCGTCAGTGCCGAGGCCGACGGCATGCAGGCAGTCCAGAACGCGAAGTCATTTGCCCGCGCCCTGCGGAAGGTCAACACGGCCAACCCGGTCACGCCCGTCGCCGCCGGCACGCTGGCTCCGGCGCCGCGCAGGCAGCCAGGTCTCGGTGCGCGGTTCAGCCGGACCCACCACCAGGGCTAGCCCTCAGTGGATCAGATCACCGGACACCGGGAGCCTCTTCCGGCGGCACCCGCCTATGGCCGCAGCACCATCGCCGAGGTGTTCACCAGCGCTGCCGCGGCCCTGGACCTTACCTCCACCACCGGCCCCTTCGACAACGCCCTCGGCCTCCCGGCCGCGTCCCGTATCTGCGTGGTGGTGGTCGACGGGCTCGGGTCGGCGCTGCTGAAGAAACGTGGGGGGCACGCGCCGTTCCTGCGCCGGCACCTGGACAGTGCCCGCACCATCGGATCGGCGTTCCCGTCAACGACCGCCGCGTCACTGGCCAGCCTTGGCACCGGCCTGCCTCCCGGCAGGCATGGCCTGGTGGGCTACGACGTCCTGGACCCCGAGCAGGACAAAGTGGTGAACATGCTCGGCGGCTGGGACGCGAAAGTGGACCCCCAGCGGTGGCAGCCTTATCCGTCTGTCTTTGAACAGGTTTCCGCCCAGGTCCCCGTGGTGAGCGTGTCCCTCCCGAAGTTCGCCGATTCCGCCATGACCCGCGCCGCGCTCAGGGGCGGCAGCTACGTGGCAGCCGGAACCCTTCAAGCGCGGGTGCGCAGTGCACACGAACAGCTCGCCGCGACGAAGCGGTCCCTCGTATACCTCTATCTCAACGAGATGGACAAGGCCGGCCACCGGTTCGGCTGCGGTTCCTCCCAGTGGGGAACCCAGCTCGAGGATGTCGACGGTGCCGTCAAAACGCTCGCCGCCCGCGTGCCCTCCGACACCCTCCTGCTGCTGACTGCCGACCACGGGATGGTCGACGTCGACGAGGCGCACCGCTACGACTTCTCGACCGACCCCACGCTGATCGACGGAGTCGCCCACACAGCCGGCGAGCCGCGGATGCTGCACCTGTACCTGGAACCCGGCCTGTCCACCGACCGGCGCGAGAGCCTCGTCGCGGCCTGGCAGGCGGCCTACGGGCAGTACGCGTGGATCCTTACCCGCGAGCAGGCCATCGAGGCAGGGCTGTTCGGCCAGGTCGACGAGCGGGTCCTGCCCCGCATCGGTGACCTCCTGGTCGCGGCACGGGAACCCATCGCGCTGTACGACCGCCGCCGCACCAGCGAATCAGCGATGGAAGTTGTGGGGCAGCATGGGTCCCTGACCCGCGCCGAACGCGAAGTGCCGTTGCTGACGCTGGGCCGCCCGGGCGGGAAGGTCTCCCGTGGCTGAACTGATCTTCTTTTCCGGAACCATGGACTGCGGCAAATCGACCCTGGCCCTGCAGATGGATCACAACCATCGGGCCAGGGGCCGGGCTGGCCTGCTCTTCAGCTCCCACGACCGGGCGGGCGAGGCGATGATCTCCAGCCGGCTCGGCCTTCAGACGGGAGCGGTGGAGGTTACCGACGGCACCGACTTCTGGGCCGAGATTGTCCGACGTCGCACGGCCGCCGAGCGGGTCGATTACCTGATCTGCGACGAGGCCCAGTTCTACACGGGCGAGCAGATCGACCAGCTGGCCCGCATTGTCGATGAGATGGACGTCGACGTGTTTGCATTCGGGATCACCTCGGATTTCAGAACCAGGCTCTTTCCTGGCTCGCAGCGGCTCATCGAACTCGCGGACCGGGTCCAGGTGCTCCAGGTGGAGGCGCTCTGCTGGTGCGGCCGCCGGGCAACCCACAATGCGCGGACCATCGACGGTGTCATGGTGGTCGAGGGTGACCAGGTGGTGGTAGGCGATGTGGAACTCCAGCAGGTGCAGCGGGACCCGCTGCAGCCTGAACTGCCGATTGCCGAAGGAGCCGCAGACGACGCTCCCCACCCGCCGGTGACGGGTTACGAAACCCTGTGCCGGCGCCATCACACCCGGCGGGTTACCCTGCGGACGGCCAACGCGATGAAGAGCAACGAAATGCTGCTGCCGTTCTCGCCCTAAGGCAGGAACTGGTGTGCCGACGCTTGGCTTTCCCAGGACACCGGCTTGTCTCAGGTCGGCTAGTCGCTCTTGGTGCCGAAGACGATCTCATCCCAGCTGGGGACACTGGACCGCTTCGGCCGGATCTTGCGATCTGTGGGCTCGTCGGCCACCTTCGGTGAACGTGCGGGGACCGGGTCCTGCTCCGGGCGGTCATCTGTAGCCTCAGCCGGTTCGGCGGAGGGCTGTGCCGGGCGCCCGGGCCGGGCGAAGATGCTGATCTCACGGGTGTCAGTGCTCACATCCTCGGAGAGGCGGGGTGAGCCATCGCTGTAGGTCTGAGGTTCCTGGTCCTCGTCGTCGGGTCGCATCGACGGGGCCAGACTGAGACCAGCGAACCGCTGCGGTTCCTCGGCGTCGTCGATGCTCTCGGCAGAACCGGTGGCGTCCGCCTCTTCGTCCCCCTCGGTGGGGCGGGGGTGGGCTGCGGGGATACTGCCCTTGGCCAGCAGGTGCGCGAGGGCGTCGTCGCCCTCCTCATCCACTCCGAGACGCTGCCCGCGCCGGGACCGGAGCACGTCCAACAGGTTGTCGGAGGCCTCTTCGGCGGCAACCTCGGGCGCCTTCTGGGCCTCGAAGTCGAAGACGTGATCGGCCACGGCGCTGAGCCGACGCGTCGGCAGAGGGCCGTCAAGGGGTTCAAGCTCGCTGAGCAGCTGGGCCCACCGGTTGGTGTTGAGGACTGTCTTGCGGCTGGGGTTGAACGTCCACTGGGCCGGTGGCTCCTCGCCCACACTCACACGGGCGTCGGATGCCAGTTCAAATCGGGCGACGACATTCCACAGTCCGTCCGGCCGGCGCCAGGCGTCCCATTCGACGCCGCTCGGATCCACCCCGTAGGCCTGCAGCCGGTAATCGACCATTTCTCCCAGCTGTGCCGGGTTCTCGCCAAACGCTGACCGGTAGCCATCGTGGGACGGCAGGGGAGAGGACACCTCGACGCGTTGGGCCAGGATGGCCATGTAGTCGCGCTCGGCGCGGACCGGACCCTCATAGCGGAGCACGTGTGCCAGTTCCTGGCCGGTCTCGTCAACGATGTCCTGGGCCGTTGCGCCGCTGCGGATCCTCGCCTGGATGTCCCGGGGCGACAACGGCACCACCGGCTTGCCCGCGGGAGGCGGGGGGGTGGTGATCTTGTGCTGTTCCATGGGGCGGGAAACCGCCATGCGGAGCGCCTCGTTGACCGGCAGGCTGTAATTCGAGCCGTCCTCGCCGTTCAAGTGCAGGTGTCCGCCGTCCTCGTGAACACCTACCAGCCGTAGTTCCTGCATGAAAATCCTCCGAGCCGACATTGCTTCCTTACCGTGAAACTTTGCCACCTGTTGGCCCACATGCCTACTACACCCGTGGTGTGGCGCGGAACTTTCGCCGTCGGACGGGCCAGGACGACGCGGAATTGGACTATCCCGGCGGCGTGGGCAACAATCGCTGGCGTACGGGCACAAACTGCGGTCAGTCAGCGTTGGACTCGACGTTGAACAGTTTCGACGTGAACGTTGGACAGTTTCGAGTAGCACAACCACAGAACACCGGAGAGTGAACAACCGATTATGGCGACCGATTACGATACGCCGCGCACCACCCAGGACGACTCTGACGCTGACTCGATCGACGAGTTGAAAGCGCAACGACCCGACCACCAGTCCCCGGTGATCGACGAGGACGAGATAGAAGCGGCTGACGGGTTCGAACTGCCCGGAGCCGACCTCTCAGGCGAGGAAATCCAGGTGCGGATCCTCCCCGCCCAGGCCGATGAATTCACCTGTGCATCCTGTTTCCTGGTGCGTCACCGATCCCAGATCGCCCGTCAGGTCGGTGCACTGGCCTACTGCAGTGACTGCGAGGGGTAGGTCGTCAGGATCTGGTCAGCTGACCAGGGCCGCGACGAGCTGCTCGGGGCGACGGGTGGAGGTCAACCAGTAGGGAGTGGGATCCGCCGGGTCGGTGATTGCCACCCGGACCACCGGGGAAATCCATCCCCTGATACACAGGTACGCGGTCGCATTCAGCTGCGGCCCGCGCTGGGCGGTCGCGTCCTCACCGGTGTACGCCGTCGCCTCCCCGAGGAACTGCCGCTCAATGGTGGCCCGTCCCACGGTCAGGTGCGACGACGTCACCACGATGCGCGGCGTGGACAACACCAGGAGCGTGACCAGCACCACTGCGACGACGGTGGCCGCAATGAACCCGGTGGTCAGGTTGATGGGGGCGAACGTGACCACTGAGGCTCCCGCCGCGCCGGCCGCAACCAGCCAGATCCACGGTGCAGGCCACAGCCGCTCCTCGTAGATGACGGGGCTGGCGGATGGTGCTGGAGCGGGGGTTGACATACCCCTACCCTGACAGATTTTTCGGGGTACTTCATCCCAGCACGCAGCATCGTCGGCACCCGGCAGCCACCAAGGTTAAGGCGCTAGAGTGAAGGCCTACCCCGATCACCCACGACGCAGCTGGAGTAAGAACGTGCTGGACCCACAGCGGAGACTTCCCGTGCAGATCAAACTGCTCGACGACGCGATGACACCCCCGGCGTACGCCCAGCCGGGTGATGCTGGCGCAGACCTGCGGACCCGCATCGATTTTCGGCTGGCACCGGGGGAGCGGGCCCTGGTGCCCACCGGCGTGGCCATTGCCCTTCCGGAAGGATATGTGGGCCTGGTCCATCCGCGGTCCGGTCTGGCGACGAAGCACGGGGTGACAGTGGTCAACGCACCGGGGACCATCGACTCCGGCTACCGGGGGGAAATTGCCGTCACCCTGCTGAATACCGACACAACTGAGTCACTGAGCTTCAAACGGGGTGACCGGATCGCCCAGCTGGTCATCCAGCAGGTGGAACAGGCTAACTTCACAGTGGTGGAGGAGCTTCCGGAATCGGTGCGCGGCGCTGCGGGCTTCGGATCCACCGGGGGTTACAGCATCGAACCCACAGCGCATCCAACCCACGCATAACCTAGAGGATATCCAGCTACGGGACCCGGCACGACGGGTCCCACACACCAAGGAAAGGAACCCAATCATGGTTTTTGGGCGCCTGAAGAAGAAGCAAGAGAACCTCCCGGCAGAAGAGGCGAAACCCGCCGCCAGCCCGGTCGAGGAACAGGTTGCGCCAGCGTCAGCCGCTGCGACCGAGAATACGACCACCGAGGATACGACCACCGCGGATACCATCCCCGAGGGGGCGACCACCCCCACTGATGCCCCGGAACCCGCAACGGCCGCTGATGGCACCGCCGCGCCAGTCGCAGCCGACGACGACGCCGAGCTAACCCCCGCTGCCCCCTCAACACCCGCGGCCCCGGCCCCGGGCGTGGTCGTCTCCCGTGACAACGGGCCGTTCGACGTCTCGGAACACGACTCCGACGCCGGCTACATCGACCTCGGTGCGCTGCGCATCGGAGCAGCCGAGGGTCTCCAGCTTCGCCTCGAAGTGGAAGAGAAGACCAAGCGGGTCATCGCTGTGACCCTCGACCTGAACGGATCCAACCTGCAACTGCAGGCGTTTGCCGCACCCCGCACCGATGGGTTGTGGGACGAAATCCGGGCCCAGATCGGCGTCTCCGTCGGCTCGCAGGGTGGCACGGTCCAGGATCGTGTCGGCACCTTCGGCACCGAACTGGTAGCCAAGCTCCCCGCCAAAACGGCGGACGGGCAGCCCGGCTTCCGGGTGGCCCGGTTCCTCGGCGTCGACGGCCCCCGCTGGTTCCTCCGCGGTGTCATCGGCGGACCCGCGGCAATCAACAAGGAAGCGGCCGCACCGATCGAGGAACTCTTCCGCAAGGTCGTCGTGGTCAGGGGAGACCACCCGCTGCCGCCACGTGAACTACTGCAGCTCCGGCTGCCCAAGGAATCGGCGTCGGCCCGCCCCACCGAGCCCGTGCCACCGGCTCCTGATCTCACCGATCCGCTGAAGCGCGGTCCCGAGATCACCCACATTGGCTGACCGACCGGGAGTGGACAGCGCCGGGGTGCACCCCGGCGCCGCTTCAACTGTCGGTGGGCTGCCCACCCGTGGGCGGGCCAGGGCGCGGGGCTACATCTCGCGGATCACCGTCCTGCCCCGCAGCTCAGCACCCCAGTTCGCCGCGGTCGTGTCCGACGACGCCCCGCCGGTGACCACCGGATCCGACCGCCGCGACAGTGTGGCCCGCCTACGGGCCCAGGTACGGCTGGTCTGGATTGGACAGCGGCGGGTGCCGGGCATCGAAGCGGGAACCCAGATAGCTTTTGAAGGTATGGTCAGCCCGGTGGACGGGATGCCAACGATCTACAATCCTCGTTACGAAATCATCGGCCGTCCGGAGGCACAGCAGTGAGCACCCCACCACCACCCAGCACCGAGCCTGAGCCCGATCCGGCTCCGCGCCAGGGACCCACTGCCGCCGAACTGGCGGAACAGTACGCCGCCCGGTCCGGCATGCAACGCTCGGAGAACGGCCAGATCGATGTCCTGCAGTCGATTGGCGGGGTCAGAGGGCTCGCCGAGAGCATCCTGCCCGGCCTGATCTTCACTGTGGTCTTCACCATCAACCGGGACCTGGCGAGTTCACTCATCGCCGCGCTGGGTGTGGCCGCCATCTTCACCGTCATCCGGCTCGTCTCCAGGACCCCCCTCACGCAGGCGCTATCGGGCCTGATCGGCGTGGCGATCTGTGCCTTTGTTGCCAACCGAACCGGCAATGCCGAAGACTTCTTCGTCCCCGGGTTCTTCACGAACGGCGCCTACATCATCGCGATGGTCATCTCCATCGCGGCGCGGTGGCCGATCGCCGGACTGCTCTTCGGCTTCATCAGGGGTGAGGGTGTCGAATGGCGGAAGGACCCTTTGCGGGTCAAGGCGTACACCATTGCCACCTGGATCATCGTGACGGTCCTCGGGCTAAGGCTGGCCGTTCAGATGCCCCTATACTTCGCCGAGAACTTCGTGGCGCTCGGGACCACCCGACTGATTATGGGACTCCCGCTTTACGCACTTGGGCTGTGGCTCGCGTGGCTCGTGTCCCGCCCGCCCGCCCAGCTCCCAGCGGGCGCGACAGACAGGTAGCCGGTCAGGGCAGGCCCGGCGCGTCCACGGGCGCACCGGTGTCGTCATCGTCAGTAGGAACGGCGAGGAGCACGCTGCGGAGCGCGTCCTCGGCGGCGATCGCTGCGATCAGGAACAGCTCGTCTCCCGGTTCCACCACGTCGTCGGGGCTGGGCGTAATCGACGCGTCGTCCCGCAGGATTGCCACCACCGTGCAGTCCTCCGGCAAGATTAGCGAACCAAGGGTGCGGCCCACGATCGGTGATTCCTGGGGGACAGTGAACTCGACGATCGATGTGACACCGCTCTGCAGGGTGAGCAGCCGGACCAGGTCACCAATCTCGACTGCCTCTTCCACCAACGCCGTCATCAGCCGGGGAGTGTTCACGGCCACGTCGACACCCCACGAGTCGTCGAACATCCAGTCGTTCTTCGGGTTGTTGACCCGGCCCACCGTCCGGCCCACCCCGAACTCGCTCTTCGCCAGCAGGGACACCACCAGGTTGACCTTGTCGTCCCCAGTCGCGGAGACCACCACATCAGCCTCATCCAGCCGGGCGTCCTTGAGCGTGGTCAGCTCACAGGCGTCACCGATCAGCCATTTGGCTCCCTTGAGCCCGCTGCGGCCGATCACCTCGGGCTTCTCATCGATCAGCAGGATTTCGTGGTTGTTCGAGAGCAGCTCCTTGGCAATCGAGGATCCCACGCTGCCAGCGCCCGCTATGACTACTCTCACTCCGACTCCTCCACAGGTTTCTTGGCGAGGATACGCCCTATCTCGTCGGTTGCGGAGGTCTTCATCATGGCGTGCACAATGTCGCCTTCCTGGTAGCTGGTCTCCGAGGTGGGCAGCATGCCCTCACCGAACCGCGTGAGGTAGGCGACGCGGATCCCCGACGCAGCCTCGATATCGGCAAGCGACCGCCCCAGCCAGCCGTCGTGCAGGGTGAGCTCGCCAAGGATCAGCCGTCCCGAGGTCTCCCGGAAATCCCCGTTGATGCTCTGTTCGGGCAGGATGCGGCGCAGCACCTGATCGGCGCTCCACCTGACCGCGGCAACCGTGGGAATGCCCAGACGCTGATAGATCTCAGCGCGTCCGGGGTCGTAGATACGTGCCACCACGTGCGGCACGTGGAAGATCTCACGGGCCACCCGGGTAGCCAGGATGTTCGAGTTGTCACCGCTGGACACCGCTGCGAAGGCGTAGGCGTTCTCAATATCTGCGTTCTTCAGCGTGTCCCGGTCGAAACCGACGCCGGTGACCTTCCGGCCACCGAACGAGCCCCTGAGCCGGCGGAATGCGCGGTCGTCCTGGTCGATGATGGCCACCGTGTGCCCCGACTCGTCGAGGGTATGGGCGAGGCTGACGCCCACCCGGCCGCACCCCATAATTACAAAATGCGCCACTCGCGCCACCTGCCGTTCCAACCGATTGCCAACCTACGTGTCAACGCGCTCCACTCGCTGGGGGCCTGCGTCCGCTGCACCCAGCCTAATGGAGTGTGGCAGCAACAAACGCGCTAGTCTGTGGGCTGTGCTGACTTTCTTTGAAGCCGTCAAGCGGGTGCTGGTGGGCAAACCGTTCCGCAACGACCGGCTGCGGCATCAGACCCTGCCCAAGCGGATCGCGATGCCGGTGTTCTCGGCCAACGCCCTGTCCTCGGTGGCCTACGCACCCGACGAAATTCTCCTCACCCTGGCCCTGGCCGGGCTGGCTGCCGTGTCGGTGTCGCCCTGGGTGGGGTTAGCCGTCCTGGTGGTGCTGCTGGTAGTGATCGCCTCCTACCGGCAGGCCGTCCACGCGTACCCCACCGGGGGTGGCGACTACGAGATCGCCCGCCGCAACCTGGGAAGCTCGGCCGGACTGACCGTGGCGTCCGCCCTGATGGTGGACTACGTGTTGACCGTCGCCGTTTCGGTGTCCGCCGCTGCCCACTACCTCATTGCCCTCGCGCCGGGGCTCGCGGGCGGCCAGACGGTGATGGCGGTGGCCGGCGTCGTCGTCCTGGTGTTGCTGAACCTGCGCGGCGTGTCCCGGAACACCCTGGCCCTTGCCATTCCCACCTATGTCTTCCTGGCCGCAATCCTTGGCATGTGCGCCGTCGGCATCATCCAGCGCCTCAACGGAACGCTGGGGGAGGCGCCCAGCGCCCGGTTCGAGATCATCCCCGACCCCGCGCTCGACGCCGGGCTGGTGGGCCTTGCGGGTGCGCTGCTGATTCTCCGCGCCTTCTCCGCCGGGGCGGCAGCCCTCACGGGTGTCGAGGTCCCCAGCGCCAACGTGCCGAGCTTCCAGGCCCCCCGTAGCCGCAACGCAGCGTCCAGCCTGCTCATTCTCGGCGTCGTCGCGTCGGCCATGATGGCCGGGGTGATCTACCTCGCCAACGCGGTGAAGGTGCACGTGGTGCAGAACCCGCAGGAGCAACTGCTGCTGGACGGCAACCCCGTGTCCGAGGACTACATCCAGAACCCGGTGGTCAGCCAGCTGGCCCGCACCATCTTCAGCGACGCGGCGATACCCTTCATCCTGGTGGTGGGCGCCACCGCCCTCATCCTGGTCCTGGCCGGTCACGCCGCGTTCAACGGTTTCCCAGTGCTTGCCTCAATCCTCGCCAAGGACGGGTATCTGCCCCGCCAGCTGCGCACCCGCGGGGACCGGCTGACCTTCAGCAACGGCATCCTCGCCCTCGGCGCGGGAGCCATCCTGTTGATCTTTGTCTTCCGCGCCGATGTCACCCAGCTGGTTCAGCTCTATATTGTCGGCGTGTTTGTGTCCTTCACCGCGAGCCAGGCCGCACTGATCAAACACTGGACCCGCGAGCTGCGCAGCACCGCCGACAAGAAGCGGCGGTGGCGGATGAAGAAGTCCCGGGCCATCAACACTGTCGGTTTCGTGCTTACCGCCGCAGTGCTGGTGGTGGTCCTGGTGACCAAGTTCGAGTACGGAGCCTGGGTGGCCGTGCTGGCGATGGTGGTCCTGTTCGCCGTCATGCACAGCATCAAGCGGCACTACGACCAGGTAGCCAGCGAACTGGCCCTTGACGACTCCACCTTCTCCCGTGCACTACCGTCCCGCGTGCACGCAGTCATCCTGGTCTCCCACGTCCGCAAGCCGGTGCTGCGCGCCCTCGCCTTTGCCCGCGCGTCCCGGCCGTCCAAGCTGGACGCGATCGTGGTGGATGTGGACCCGGAGGAGACGGAGCGGACGCTGCGCGACTGGGACCGGTACGAGATTCCGGTGCCGATCACGGTGCTGGCGTCGCCCTACCGGGACACCATCCTCCCGATCATGGAGTACATCAGGAGTATCCGCAGCGACTCCCCACGGGACCTGATCGTCGTCTACATCCCCGAGTATGTGGTGGGCCGATGGTGGGAGCAGCTGGTCCACAATCAGACCGCCCTCCGCATCAAGACCCGGCTGCACTTCGAGCCGGGGGTTATGGTGGCAAGTGTCCCCTGGCAGCTCGCATCCTCCGACGCCGCACGAAAATTCCAGGACCTGCAGTGACCTTTCAGGGAAACACCAGTTCCGCAGATCCACAGCAGTATTTATCCCAGCAGTAATTAAGGACCCACAGTGACAGACCAGCCGTCAGCCACCCTCGACCTCACCATCGGCCCGGTGGCCCACGGTGGCCACTGCGTGGCGCGCCATGAGGGTCGGGTGATCTTTGTGCGCCATGCGCTGCCCGGCGAAAGGGTGCGCGTCAGGCTCACCGAGCACGACGACGGCGCGAAATTCTGGCGCGCGGACGTGGTCGAGGTGCTGGAGGCATCCGAGCACCGGGTCAACCACCCGTGGCCCCTCGCCGACGCGCTGCTGGCCGCCCAGCGGGGCGTGGCTCCCGTGGGTGGTGCCGAGTTTGGACACATCGCCCTGCCCGCCCAGCGCGAGCTCAAGGGGACTGTCTTCAGCGAACAGCTCAGCCGGCTGGCAGGAGTGGAGCGGACGGTCGAGGTGGAACCGGTTCCCGGCGAATCCCCGGACGGTCTGCGGTGGCGCACCCGGGCAAGCTTCGCCGTCGCACCGGACGGACACCTCGCCATGCACGCCCACCGGTCCAACGAACTGATCCCGGTCGCCGAGATGCCCCTGGCCATTGATGCGATCAACGAGCTCCAGCTGTGGACCATCGACTTCACCGGCATCCAGCGGGTCGAGGTGGCGGTCGGCTCAGCGGGCGGACCGCCCCTCGTGCTGCTGGTCCCCGCACCCGGCGCGCGGCGCAAACAGACCGCGGTAGTCGTCCACCAGTTCGACGGACCAGCAGTGGCCTTCTGGGACCCCGAAAAGGGGACAGTGGAGCGGGTCCGCGGCAAGACCTGGCTCGCTGAGACGGTGCGGGACTACACCTACCGGATTACCGGCGACGGGTTCTGGCAGATTCACCGGGGTGCCCCGGAGCTGCTGATGGGCGCCGTCCTGGATGGCCTGGCCATTCAGCCGGGGGAGCGGGCCGCCGATCTCTACGCGGGGGCCGGGCTCTTCACGGCGCCGATCGCCGACGCGGTGGGCGACACGGGCAGTGTCCTCGCGGTTGAGGGGTCTCCCGGCGCGTCCCGCGACGCAAAGCGCAACCTGCACGGCCGCACCCAGGTCGACATCGTGCAGGGCAAGGTGGACCGGGTGCTCCAGGAGCGGAAACCCTCACTCGATGTGGTGGTGCTGGATCCGCCGCGTGCTGGCGCCGGTCAGGCAGCGATCACCGAGGTGATCGCCGCCGGTCCGCGGGCAGTCGGGTACGTGTCCTGCGACCCGGCATCGTTTGCCCGCGACGTCGGATACTTCCAGCAGGCCGGCTGGGAACTGGACACCCTGCGCGTGTTCGACCTGTACCCCCACACGCACCACATGGAGTCCTTCGCGGTGCTGCGCCCGGCTGCCGGCTAGGTCCGATGACTGGTCGGCCACCTGAAACGGTGCTCCCGGCCGGTCTTCCAGGACGCCGCTGGGTACCGTGGCGTTTTGGCGGCGGGCACCCTTGGCGGAGATCCCGCGTTAGAGTTAATGACCCGCGGGTGGACGTCCGGCGGGATTGACCAACGCAAGGAGGCACCGATGGGACTCTTGGAAACCATCCGCCACCCCCAGGACCTCAGCCGGCTCACCAACGACCAGCTGGTGCGCCTGGCAGGGGAGATCCGTGACTTCCTGATCACCAACGTGTCCCGGACCGGAGGGCACCTCGGTCCCAACCTGGGAGTCGTCGAACTGACCCTCGGGATGCACCGGGTCTTCGACTCGCCGCGCGACGCGATGATCTTCGACACCGGACACCAGTCCTACGTGCATAAACTCCTCACCGGCCGCCAGGACTTCAGCACCCTCCGCCAGCAGGGTGGACTGTCCGGGTACCCGTCCCGCGCGGAATCCGAGCACGACGTCGTCGAGAGCTCCCACGCGTCCTCCTCCCTGTCCTGGGCCGACGGCATTTCCCGCGCCCGGGTGATCGCCGGTGAAGGCGACAGGTACACAGTCGTGATGGTGGGCGACGGCGCCCTGACCGGCGGGATGGCCTGGGAGGCCATCAACAACATTGCCGCCGACAAACGACGCCGCGTGGTGATCGTCGTCAACGACAACGGCAGGTCCTACGCGCCGACCATCGGGGGAGTTGCCGACTACCTGGCCTCGCTGCGGCCCACCCTCGACACCGTCCGCACCCATCCCGTCTATGAGGGCACCCTCGACTGGTCCAAGCGTCGCCTCCAGAACGGCGGCCCCCTGGGCCGTTTCGCCTACAAGAGCCTGCACGCCACGAAAAAGGGCATCAAGGACTGGTGGGCCCCCCAGGGGTTGTTCGAGGACCTCGGGATGAAATACATCGGCCCGATCAACGGCCACGACATGGCAGCCGTCGAGCACGCACTGCATCAGGCACGCAACTATGAGGGCCCGGTGATCGTGCATGCGATGACCGAGAAGGGGTACGGCTACGCGCCGGCCCGCGCCCACGTTGACGACCAGTTCCACGCGGTGGGCATCATTGATCCCGAAACCGGTCAGCCGGTCGGCGCCGCCGGACCGCAGTCCTGGACGTCGGTCTTCGCCGACGAGATCACGGCGATCGCTGACGAGCGCAAGGACATCGTCGGGATCACCGGCGCCATGCTCATCCCTGTGGGGCTGCACAAGTTCGCTGAGAAATACCCGGAACGCGTGTTCGACGTCGGCATCGCCGAGCAGCATGCGCTCACCAGCGCCGCCGGGATGGCGTTTGGCGGACTGCACCCGGTGGTTGCCCTCTACGCCACCTTCCTGGGCCGCGGCTTCGACCAGCTCCTGATGGATGTCGCACTGCACAAGGCTGGGGTCACTGTGGTCCTGGACCGCTCCGGGGTCACCGGCCCCGACGGCGCAAGCCACCACGGGATGTGGGACATGGCCATGCTCCAGATCATTCCCGGGCTGCACCTGGCCGCTCCACGTGACGCTACCCGGCTGCGTGAGGAGCTTCGGGAGGCTGTCGCCATCGGCGACGCCCCGAGTGTGGTCCGCTACTCCAAGGGAGCGGTGGGCGCCGAGGTGCTCGCCATTGAACGGCTCGACGACGGCGTCGAAGTGCTGCTTCGTCGCCCGACCGGGTCGAGCAGCAACGACGTCCTCATTGTTAGCGTCGGCGCGATGAGCGAACTCGCCCTGGACGTCGCCAACCGGTTGGGTGCCCAGGGGATCAGCTCGACGGTCATCGATCCGCGGTGGGTCCTCCCCGTCCGCCGCTCGGTCATCGACATGGCCGCTGAGCACCGGATTGTCATCGTGATCGAGGACGGTGTCAGGGCGGGTGGAGTCGGGTCGCGGATCCGGCAGGAAATGCGTGCCGTCGGTGTGGACACCGCATTGAACGAGGTAGGACTGCCGGTCGAGTTCCTCGACCACGGCACCCGCAGCGAGGTGCTCGAACGCGTCGGACTGACCGCGCGCAAGGTGGCACAGGACGTGGTTGAACAGGTGCTGGGCACCCGTGTTCCCGTCGCACGCCCGCTCCCCGGTCAGGATTCACCGGTCACGGGGCAGCTGCCCAAACTCTAGGCCGCCGAAAAGCGGAGTGTCAGAAACAGTCTGTGAGACAATGAACGTGGCTGGCAGGGGAACCACATTCCCCGGCCGGTCCAGTGACAGGCTTCCGGCTCTGCCGGCGACGCTTCCGCGTGCATCGTGAAAACATCCTGACGGATGGGGTGCCGGGAATCCGCTGTGCAGGCCACCCGTTGGGAAAGCAACGGATAAGGAAAAGCGCCACTGGTCTTCGAGTGATGCCGCACCCCACGGATGGTGCGACCTCGAAGCTCACTTAGACGACTTCCGGTAAACGCGAGGCGCCAAGGTCCGCGAACAACCGACATACTGCCCCCGGGGGCGTCGGAATGTGGCCGACGCCGCAGGGGCGCTGGAGCAAAACACCATATGGATACTCAGCAGAACCCTACAGAGCAGAATCCGTCAGACCCCACGCAGGAACAGCTCGATGTTGCAGTGAAGAAGGCTCCGAGGACCCGCCGCAAGAAGGTGGAGCCCGCAGTCGAGACACCGCAGGAGTCACCCACCGACGCAGCGGTTACTGACACCGCCGCCACCGACATTGCGGCGGTCGACGAGCCAGTTGCGCCGAAGCGTCGTGCCTCGCGCAGCCGCAAGGCAGCGACTAGCGATATCGTCCTTCCCGACGCGCCGTCTACCCCACCCACCGGTTCGACGACGCCGGACTCGGCAGCCGTTGATCCTGCAGACCCGGCCGACGCGCCGAAGGCAAAGGCACCGGCCCGCCGCCGGTCCACCCGCAAGGCTGACGCCGCGACCACCGCACCCAGCGACGACGCTGCGAATGGAGACGCTGCGAGTGGAGATGCCGAGGCAGGTACGCCGCCGGCAGACGCTGAGTTGACCCCTGTCAAGAAGGCCCCGCGCCGCCGGCTCACCGTAGCCCAGAAGAAAGCCGCGGCCGAGGAGGCTGCAGCCGCGCAGGCCACCCCAGCGGTGGAAGAGGCTGCCCACGAAGCCACGGCCCAGGATGCCTCCAGCGAAGCCGTGCAGGACGCTGCGGAAACCCCCGAAGCGGTCCAGGTGCCCGAAACCCCCGAGGTCCCACCGACCCTGTCGGCAGCGGACCCTTTTGCCATCCCCGCGTCGCTGTTCCACGCGCCCGACCTGCAGGCTGTTGCAGCTCCCGCCCGCAAGACCGCTCCCGCACCATCCTCCACCGACGAGGACACCGCCGAGGACGACGAGGATGGTGACACCGAGACCGGTGGGCGCCGCCGTCGTCGTAACCGCCGCAGCCGGGGCAAGGGCCGCGCCGACCAGGACGCCGGCAGCAACGACAACAGCCCGGCTGCCGATAATGGTTCGGACAGCGACAGCGACGAGGGAGTGACCTCACGGCGCCGTCGTCGTCGCCGCCGCGGAGATCAGGACCTTGAACTCACCGGCGGCCAGGATGATGACCCACCCAACACCGTGACCCGGGTGCGAGCACCCCGGCAGGTTCAGGAAACTGCACCCTCGAACAAGGTCACCAGCGTCAAGGGCTCCACCCGGCTGGAAGCGAAGAAGCAGCGCCGGCGTGAATCCCGCGACACGGGGCGCCGTCGCCAGGTGATCACCGAAGCGGAATTCCTGGCACGCCGGGAATCGGTGGACCGGCAGATGATCGTCAGGCAGCGCGACGACAGGATCCAGATCGCTGTCCTCGAAGACGGTTTGCTGGCCGAGCACTTCGTGTCGAAGACCCAGCAGGACTCCCTGATCGGCAACGTTTACCTGGGCAAGGTCCAGAACGTGCTGCCGAGCATGGAGGCAGCGTTCGTCGACATCGGCCGTGGCCGCAACGCCGTCCTGTATGCCGGCGAGGTCAACTGGGATGCCTCCCGCCTGGACGGCCAGCCCCGCCGGATCGAGCTTGCCCTGAAGTCCGGCGACACCGTCCTGGTGCAGGTCACCAAGGACCCTGTCGGCCACAAGGGTGCACGCCTGACCAGCCAGATTTCCCTGCCCGGGCGCTACCTGGTGTACGTGCCGGGCGGCTCCATGACCGGAATCTCCCGCAAGCTTCCCGATGTGGAACGCAACCGGCTCAAGCGCATCCTCAAGGATCGCCTCCCCGACAATGCCGGGGTAATCGTGCGCACCGCTGCGGAGGGTGCCAGCGAGGAAGAGCTGACGCATGACATCAACCGGCTGCGGTCGCAGTGGGAGAACATCGAGGCCAAGTCCGGCTCCACCAAGTCCCTCGCACCCGAGCTGCTCTACGGGGAACCGGACCTGACCATCAAGGTGGTCCGCGACGTCTTCAACGAGGACTTCTCCAAGCTGATCGTTTCCGGTGATGAAGCCTGGGACACCATCGAGGCCTACGTCATGTACGTGGCCCCGGACCTGGTGGGCCGCCTGGAGAAGTGGACCGGCAACGAGGATATCTTCTTCGCCAGCCGGATCGACGAACAGATCCACAAGGCACTCGACCGGAAGGTGTTCCTCCCCTCCGGCGGGTCACTCGTGATTGACCGCACCGAGGCGATGACGGTTGTTGACGTCAACACGGGCAAGTTCACCGGCAGCGGTGGAAACCTCGAGGAGACCGTCACCAAGAACAACCTGGAGGCGGCGGAGGAAGTGGTCCGCCAGCTGCGCCTGCGCGACATTGGCGGGATCATCGTCATTGACTTCATAGACATGGTCCTGGAAGCCAACCGTGACCTGGTGCTCCGTAGGATGGTCGAGTGCCTGGGCCGTGACCGCACCAAGCATCAGGTTGCCGAAGTTACCTCGCTGGGGCTGGTCCAGATGACCCGGAAGCGGATGGGAACCGGCCTGCTGGAGGTCTTCGGTGAGAACTGCGAGCACTGTGGTGGGCGCGGAGTCGTCACCCACGACGAGCCGGTGGAACACAAACGGCATGTTGTCTCGCCGGACAACCACCAGCAGCACCTCCGGCAGGAGAAGGTGTCCCGGAGCGAGCGAAAGCGCAACCGGAGCCGGTCCTCTTCACCTGCCGACGAGGAGCAGCAGGCTCCCGAGGCGCCGCAGAACGACGCCGAGCGGCAGGCACGGGCTGAAGCGGCCCGGGTGGCCCTCGCGAGCATCGCCGCAGCCACCCACGCTGCCCATGAGGCTCAGGGCCACCCTGCGGCTGACGAGGCCGCCGAAGTGGTGCTCACCATCAACGGGGAAACGGTAAGCCTCCCCCGCGCGGAGAGCAGCGACGCCGAGGTCCAGGAAGCACGTCGCCTGACCCTCGACAGCCTCACCCAGGCGTTCGACCGCAAGCCCACGTCCGAACAGCCGACTCATGATCAGCCGGTGTCCGAACAACCCTCATCCGAACAGCCGGTTTCTGAACGGCCGGGCAACGAACAGCCGGCCAGTGGACGACGGTCCCGGCAGTCGACCAACGAACGGACTGCCGCCGCCCAGCAGCCGGCGCGTGCTGTGTCGCGTGAGACCGGATCGTCCGGTCCCACGCAGCAACCGGTGAGCCCTGCAGAGGAGCCTCGCAGCCCCCGCCGTAACCGCCGGCGTGCCGGCAGCCCCCAGGGGACTGCCGCGACCGCCACCATCGAGCGGAAGCAGCCCGATGCCGCAGAGATCGCCGAGCAGCCGGTGGCACGGTTCGTCGCAACCGTCGTGGCACCCCGAAAGTCCCCGGCAGCAGTGCCAGCCAAGGATGAGCCAATGATCCTTGGGGTAGGGGTTCCCGCCTCCGAGTTGTAGCGGTGGGCTGCTCCCCCACCCCTGGCCCTCCCACGGGAGGGCCAGGGGTGGGGGAGCGGCTCGTCCCGGTTCGTAGGTTCCCGCGACTCGCCCACCCTGGGAGGATTTGCAGGAAACCGCCGCTCTGGCGTAATCTTGATCTTCGGTGCGTTCGCCTTCTAACCGGTTATCCGGGGCGTCGATGCACAGCGTCAGCGGTAGGACCAAATAGTATGGTTTACCGGTGTAAGTACGCACACAGTAGTTTTCCAAGCATAGTTGTCGAGAGAAGTGAGTTCCCAAGTGGTGTACGCGATTGTCCGCGCAGGCGGCCGGCAAGAAAAGGTTTCCGTGGGAGACCTCGTAACCCTTGACCGCGTCACCGGTAAGGCCGGCAGCAGCTTTCAGCTGCCCGCCCTCCTCCTGGTCGACGGCGACAAGGTAACCTCAGCAGCAGATGACCTGGCCAAGGTCGCTGTCACTGCCGAGATCATTGAGAATCTTCGTGGACCGAAGATTGTCATCCAGAAGTTCAAGAACAAGACCGGCTACAAGAAGCGCCAGGGTCACCGTTCGGAACTGACCCGCGTCAAGATCACAGGCATCAAGTAACCTCTTCGTTCTTTATCAAAAGGTAGGCAAAGCAGATGGCACATAAGAAGGGTGCGAGTTCCACTCGCAACGGTCGCGATTCGAACGCCCAGTACCTCGGCGTCAAGCGGTTCGGTGGGCAGGTTGTCAAGGCCGGCGAGATCATCGTCCGCCAGCGTGGCACCCACTTCCACCCCGGCGCTGGCGTTGGCCGCGGCGGAGACGACACGCTGTTCGCACTGGAGGCCGGCTCGGTAGAGTTCGGTAGCCGTCGTGGACGCCGCGTCGTCAACATCGTCGGCGCAGTCGCAGAGTAGTTTCTGCGCAACCAAGCATTAGGCAGTGAGGTGGGGTGAGCCGATCCGGCTCGCCCCACTTTCTTTTTAAGCCGGGATAGACTCGGCACCAAATCCAAAAATTCTGAAGGAGTTCAACGTGGCAAGCTTCGTTGACCGGGTGGTTCTGCATGTGTCGGGCGGTACCGGCGGTCATGGCTGCGTTTCCGTCAAGCGTGAAAAGTTCAAGCCGCTGGGCGGGCCCGATGGTGGCAACGGTGGCGACGGCGGAAGCGTGATCCTGCGCGTTAGTTCGCAGACCACCACCCTCCTGGACTACCACCACGCCCCGCACCGTCACGCCACCAACGGCGGCAACGGGATGGGCGACTGGCGCGGAGGCAAGCAGGGCGAGACCCTGATCCTCCCCATGCCTGACGGCACCGTCGTCAAGACCAAGGACGGCGAAGTGCTCGCCGATCTGGTCGGGGAAGGCGCCGAATTCGTCGCTGCCTCCGGTGGCCAGGGCGGACTCGGCAACTCCTCGCTCTCCTCCCAGAAGCGCAAGGCACCCGGCTTCGCGCTGCTCGGTATCCCCGGCGACGCCCGCGACATTGTGCTGGAACTGAAGTCCATTGCCGATATCGCGCTGGTTGGTTTCCCCTCCGCCGGCAAGTCCAGCCTCGTCGCGGCCATGTCCGCGGCCCGCCCCAAGATTGCTGACTACCCCTTCACCACGCTGGTGCCGAACCTTGGCGTCGTGGAGTCCGGCGATGTCCGGTACACGATCGCCGACGTGCCCGGCTTGATCGAGGGTGCCAGCGAGGGCAAGGGCCTCGGCCACAACTTCCTGCGCCACGTCGAGCGCTGTGCCGCGCTGGTCCATGTCCTGGACTGCGCCACGCTTGAGTCCGACCGCAACCCGCTCAATGACCTTGACATCATCGAGCGCGAGCTCGAAAAGTACGCGGTCGACATGAGCTTCGCGGGCCCCGACGGCGACGTCGTCCCGCTGAACCAGCGCCCCAAACTGATTGCCCTGAACAAGGTCGACGTCCCCGATGGCAAGGACATGGCGTCCTTCGTCCGGCCCGAACTCGAGGCACGCGGGTACCGCGTCTTCGAGGTGTCGGCTTCCAGCCACGAGGGGCTCCGGCAGCTCGGCTTCGCGATGGGCGAGATCGTGACCGCCGCCCGCGCCGAGCTCAAGGCCACCCCGCCGAAGATCACCCCGCCCGTGCTCCGCCCCCGCGCCGTCAACTCGCGCGGTTTCATCATCCGGAACGAGGAGAAAAACCTCCTGCCGCTGTTCCGTGTCATCGGTGAGAAGCCCGAGCGCTGGGTCAAGCAGACCGACTTCAACAACGACGAAGCCGTCGGCTACCTGGCGGACCGGCTGGCGAAGCTCGGTGTCGAGGAACAGCTGTTCAAGAGCGGCGCCAAGCCCGGCGACACTGTGGTGATCGGCGAGGACGACGGCGTCGTCTTCGACTGGGAGCCAACCATGATGGGCGGCGCGGAGCTGCTCGCGTCACCGCGTGGCACCGATATCCGCCTGGCGGAGTTCGTGCGACCCACCCGCGATGAAAAGCGCGAGGACTACCAGGACCGCAAGGATGCACGCGCCGCGGCCCGGGCCGATCTGGAGACCGAGCGCAAGGCCGGGATCTGGACCGAATCGGTCAACTATAAGACCCGTACCGGACCGGGGGCCGATCCTGATCAGCCGCAGGTTGATGAGCCGGCACCAGCAGCGGATGACGAAAAAACCGGACACTGAGGTGACGATGACGGCTAAACGTCCCCTGAGAACCCGTTCGGGCCTCGCAAAGGCGAAGCGGATTGTCGTGAAGGTGGGATCATCCTCGCTGACCTCCATCTCCGGTGGTCTGTCCGAGGAAGCCCTAGTAGGCCTGTCCGACGTCCTCGCCGCCCGCCGCAACGAGGGCACCGAGGTGATCCTGGTGTCCAGCGGTGCCATCGCGGCCGGCCTGGCGCCGCTCGGGCTGAAACGACGGCCCAACCAGCTGTCCTCCCAGCAGGCCGCCGCGAGTGTTGGCCAGGGCCTGCTGATGGCCCGGTACACTGCCGCGTTCGGTGCCCATGGCGTCACGGTCAGCCAGGTACTGCTTACCGCCGAGGATCTGATCCGCCGCGGCCACTACGCCAACGCCCATCGGGCTATGGAGCGGCTGCTGAATTTCGGTGTTGTTCCCATCGTCAACGAGAACGACACCGTCGCCAGCCACGAGATCCGGTTTGGTGACAACGACCGCCTGGCGGCCCTGGTGGCGCACCTCGTGAAGGCTGACGCGCTGGTGCTGCTCTCCGACGTCGACTCCCTGTACGACGGACCGCCCAAGGACGGCGCCCAGCGCATTCCCGAGGTCAGGGGTCCACAGGACCTCGAGGGCGTCGAGATCGGCCGCACCGGCAAGGCCGGGGTCGGTACCGGTGGCATGGTGACGAAGGTGGAGGCGGCGACCATTGCCGCGAGCTCCGGAATCCCTGCGCTGGTCACATCAACCGACAACGCGGCGGCAGCACTGGCCGGCGCCGACGTCGGCACCTGGTTCAGCACCAACGGCCGACGCAAGCCGATTCGCCTCCTGTGGCTGGCCCACCTGGCAGACATCCGGGGCACCCTGACCCTCGACGACGGCGCCGCGAAGGCCGTCGGCGAACGGCGGCGCTCCCTGCTGCCCGCCGGCATTGTCTCGGTCGGCGGCGACTTCGAAGCCGGCGACCCGGTGGCCATGCTGGACCCGCAGGGCGGCGTCGTCGCACATGGACTGGTCAACTACAGTTCCTTCGAACTGCCCAGGATGTTGGGCCGGACCACCCGTGAGCTCTCCAAGGAGCTGGGCCGCGAATATGAGCGTTCAGTGGTCCACGTCAACGACCTCGTGGTGCTTCGCTAGACTGGGTCAATGACTTCCGTGACCGAACAGCAGACAGATGTGACCACTGCGGTGCACGCCATCGCTGACCGCTCGCGCGTGGCGGCACGGCAGCTAGCCGCCGCCAACCGGGCCGCCAAGGACCAGGCACTCCTCGCGATCGGTGAGGCCCTGGTAGCCAACCGTGCCGGGATCCTCGCCGCCAACGCACTCGATGTTGAGGCAGGGCACGCGAACGGCACCTCGAAGGCGCTCCTTGACCGTCTCAGCCTCTCCAATGAACGCATTGAGGGGCTGGCGGCAGCCCTGACGAACCTCGCGGGACTTCCCGATCCTGTGGGCTCACTTGAGCGCGGACAGACTCTGCCCAACGGTGTCCGGATGCGCCAGGTCCATGTACCCCTCGGCGTCGTGGCCGCGATCTACGAGGCAAGGCCCAACGTGACCGTCGACATCGCCGGGCTGGCGCTCAAGAGCGGCAACGCGGTCATCCTCCGTGGTGGCAGCGCCGCCGCACACACCAACTTGGCGCTGCTCGATATCATCCGGGGCGCGCTGGTGACCTCGGGCCTGCCGGCCGACGCCGTGCAGAGCGTCGACGAGTATGGACGTGAGGGCGCCAACGTTCTGATGAAGGCGCGCGGGCGGGTGGACGTGCTGATTCCCCGTGGTGGCCACGACCTGATCCAGACGGTTGTCACCAACTCGGCAGTACCGGTGATCGAGACCGGGGAGGGCAACGTGCACATCTACGTTGATCGCAGTGCCGACCCTAAAATGGCCGTGGACATCCTCCTCAATGCGAAAACCCAACGCCCCAGTGTCTGTAACACCGTCGAGACCCTGCTGGTGCACCGCGACGCCGACGCCACCGGCGACGTGCTGCGGGCGCTCGTGGCAGCCGGGGTGCGCATCCACGCGGACCAACGGACCCTCGACGCGTTGCCCGACGGAGTCAGCGCCAACCTGGCCACCGACGATGACTGGGCCAGGGAGTACATGGACCTGGACCTCGCGGTGGCGACAGTGGATTCCCTGGATGAGGCCATGGCGCACATTCGACGGTGGACCACCGGCCACACCGAAGCGATCGTCACCAACGACCTGGGCAACGCTGAGCAGTTCATCGCCGGTATCGATTCGGCGGCAGTGATCGTCAACGCCTCGACCCGGTTCACCGATGGGGCAGAGTTGGGACTAGGCGCCGAGGTGGGAATCTCCACCCAGAAGATGCATGCGCGCGGGCCAATGGGATTGCGTGAGCTGACCACTACCAAATGGATCCTTCAGGGCGATGGGCAGGTCCGGGCCTAGGACAGCGCCCCAATGCGCGTAACATGGTAGGGAACCTATCCGCCGGTTTGTGCTGACCGGCCACGAACTAACTTGATTTCAAGGGGAGAATTTATGCTTTCTCAGTTTCTCGATGCCGCAGTTGTCGCTGCCGAGACCGGCGGACACGCGGTACACGTCGAACTTCCGATGGATCCCGTACTGTACGGGGTCATCATCATGGGAGCGCTGCTGGCGCTGATGTTCATCACCCTGGCCTTCACCAGCCTCGGGAACCGTCACGACGCCGTTGAGGAACACGCTGACCCGCACAAGCAGCACCCTAACAAGCATGACCACGGCGAAGCCACGCGCCGCTAGCCACGGGACGTGAATCCAGCCGATAGGGTACACGCGGACGGCCGCCCGTGGCGACTTGGGGTGATGGGCGGTACCTTCGACCCCATCCACCATGGGCACCTTGTCGCAGCCAGCGAAGTGGCTGCAGTCTTCAACCTCGACGAGGTAGTGTTCGTGCCCACCGGGCAGCCGTGGCAAAAAGCGGAACGGGCAGTCAGCCCGGCTGAGCATCGCTACCTGATGACGGTCGTGGCGACGGCGTCCAACCCTAACTTCACGGTGAGCCGCGTGGATATTGACCGCCCCGGCCCCACCTACACCATCGATACGCTGCGCGACCTGAAGGCGGCCCGGCCCGAGGCTGAACTGTTCTTCATCACCGGCGCCGATGCCATGGCTCAGATCCTGTCCTGGAAGAACGCCGACGAACTGTGGTCCCTCGCCCATTTCGTAGGGGTCACCCGACCAGGCCACGAACTCGATGGGGGAGGCAGGGACGTGAGTTTGCTGGAAGTGCCAGCCATGGCCATTTCCTCGACTGATTGCCGGCTGCGGGTGGCTGCCGGGGATCCGGTCTGGTACCTGGTGCCCGACGGCGTGGTCCAGTACATTGCCAAGCACGGTCTTTACCGGGATGAGGCAGTGGCCGGGCAGCGTCTGGAACATCCCGTCCGACACAACGAACTGAAATCTACTACTGGGTGAGAAACCAATGACGAACGGCAACGATTCCGCGCACGAGCGGAAGCGACGGGATCTGCGCGGGACGAACGCCGACGTCGACCGTCCCGTGACCGGTCTTGGACCGGTCCGCGAAGGAGGAAGGCGGGACCGCCGTCGTCGTAGTGACGAACCCTCCATCCAGGCTCAGGCGCAGGAGCATGTCGCCCTGCTGCAGGAGTCCGGGGACGATGATCCCTTTGCGGTGGATCCGGAAATTCTGAAGCAGCAAAAAGCCCTTGCGGACCGGGCGGCAGCCCTGAACACCCGCGCCCTGACGGTGCAGCAACCTTCCATCGAGGAAACGCAGCACGCCCTGGTGGGTCTCGGCTCCGAGCCGGGCGTTGACGACCCGACGGCCGCCCACAACCTCTCGATCTTCTCGTCCGGCAGGTTCGTCGGGCTGCCGGTCGCTGCCTTCCAACCACCAGGCGCGACGACGCCCGGTTCCACGTCAATGACGACGCCGGAACCCGGGAACGCCGCCCCGGAGCGGGCCGATCCGATCGGCGCACGCACTGCGCACGGTCTCGAACCACTCGATGCCATGACGGCGGGGCTGGGGCGGGTCAAGCGCCTGCCGCTATTGCAATATTCGATTGTCAGTCTGGGCGCCCTGGCGCTGATCACCGGGGTCATTATGATCACCGGGGTCTTCAATTGAACCTGACGGCTGACTACACACAAGGAGATACGTGAGCGCTAACGAAACGTCCATCGCAATTGCCCGGGCGGCTGCACATGCAGCCTCGGACAAAATTGGCCAGGACATTGTGGCTATTGACGTCAGCGAACGGCTGGCGATTACCGATGTCTTCCTGGTTGCTTCGGCATCCAGCGAACGGCAGGTCAATTCGATTGTCGATGGCATCGAAGAGGAACTTGCCAAGCGGGATCTCAAGCCCGTCCGCCGGGAGGGACGCAGCGAAGGCCGCTGGGTTCTGCTGGATTACCTGGATGTCGTAATTCACGTCCAGCATGAAGAGGACCGTGTCTTCTATGCGCTGGAGCGCCTGTGGGGGGACTGCCCGGTCATTGACCTGCAGCTGGAAGACGCCCCCGCTGCGCCTACGTCGTCAACCCCTGCAGCAGGTCCTTCATTGGCCAACGACGCCACCTCTCCTGACGCCGGGTGAGGTTCAACGCCGCCGGATCGGCGGGCGCCCGGAGGATCGTGTTCTGGCGGCACGGGCGGACCGACTGGAATGCCCGGGGATTGTTCCAGGGGCAGGAGGACATCCCGCTCGACGAGCTGGGTCAACAGCAGGCACGGGAGGCCGCTGCTGAACTGGTGTACCTGGCGCCTTCGCGTATCTACTCCTCCGACCTTGCCCGAACTGTTGCCACCGCGAATGAGCTCGCGTCGTTGACCGGCGTCACCGTGGAGCTGGATCCCCGGTTGCGGGAGACCTACGCGGGGCAGTGGCAGGGGTTGTCCTTCGCCGAGATCGCGTCACGGTTTCCTGCCGACCAGGCCGCGTGGCATGGCGGGGACCCCACGATGCTTGCCGGGGGCGGCGAGAGCCGTCTGGACGTGGGCCGGCGAATGGCTGAAGGTACCCTCGAGGCCGTGGCGGATCTTGGCCCTGGGCAGACCCTGGTGGTGACGAGCCACGGCGGATCGATCCGGGCGGGGCTTGCTGCGCTGATGGGACTGCCACCGGAACTCTGGGCGTCCCTTTCGGGGGTCTCCAACTGCCATTGGTCGGTTCTCGAGGAGCTGGATCAGGGTCCGAAAGCCCGAAACAAGTGGCAGCTGACCGAGCACAATGTGGGGTTGGCATCGATGCCATCCACGCCGCTGGAAGGCTAGCTGCCCTTACTGACCGGCCAGAAACCGGCCGATTTTGCAGGGGGCCGATTGTTGACTAAACTAAACAAGTTGCTCCGGCCGGTTCGGCGGGGTGGCACCAAGGAATTGGGGCTATGGCGCAGCTGGTAGCGCACCTGCATGGCATGCAGGGGGTCAGGGGTTCGAATCCCCTTAGCTCCACCAATAATCCGCTGGGACAACGGCTTGTAGCCGTCGTCTCAGCGGATTTTTCTTTACCCCGCCGACCCACTGCTGGTTGTACGTGCAGTTCACCCCCCGACTGCGCCGCCAAAGTCTCCCGCCGCACGTACGATACAAGCAATGCGTTGAGAACGGACGGCGTGGGGGAAACAGTGACCGATGATCGATCGACGAAGTGGGCCCGCGCGGAACGGGCTGCCCTTGGCCTCGCCGACGGAGGAGTGGGCGTAGCCGTTCGCCGCTACTACACCACGGTCACCCCAGTGATCCTGCTGATCGGCGTCGCCGTCGCCGTAATCGTGGTCCTGGTCTTCGACGAACCCCTAGCCTGGACAACCACAGCATCCGGCGCGCTGCAGGTATCGGGTATTTTGACCCTGGTCTACGGGTTTGTCTACGCCAGCAAGAAGGTGAATCCGCTGGTCACTCCTGATCGTGCGTCGGTGAACATTTTGCTCCATAAGGACGACTCCCGGAGTATTAGGAAGCAGATCAATGGAGCCGCACCGGTTCAGGATGATCAGGTAGTGGTAGCCCGCGGAGTCGCCATTCAGATGCTGCAGGGGTTGGCGCTGCAACTCTCGATCGCTAGCGGCCAGCTGATGATATTTGCCGGCGGAATCTACCTTGGGTCTACGTTCCGGCTATTTTGGGCGCTCCTCGCACTCGTTTCGGCTTGCCTGCTCGTTGTGATGATCTGGCACTTCCGCAAGACCCAAAGGTTTCTGAAAGATACGGAGCCAGCTCTTGTCTCCGGCGACATGTGAGGACAATTCGTGACGATCCACCTGCGTAGTGCGTTGACCGACCCGGCATCGCCGGTCTTTGGCATAGCTTCTGTTGGCGTTATGGGAGGGCTGACGCTTGTTGACGATGCGAAGCTGAATGATCGGGACCGCCGCACGATGCGGGTAGTATCCGCCGTAGTGTCGGGTTTCTACGTGGGAGTCACCTCAGGAGGTAAACAACTTCCCCTGAGGGTCTTGGCAGGGTTCGCCACAGGTGTTGCGACGCTTCGCTTCGCTACTGCCAGTGAGGCAATCGACCGGCGGCTGGAGCAGAAGCTCCGCCAGTTCGGAGCGCAGCAGCCGCGACGGTGGATGGCTGCTGGCACGGCGGTGTTGATTGTCGCCGGATATCTGGCGGACCGTTCTGCAGCCAAGCGGGAGCGGCAGCTCGCCTTGACCACAGAGTCGGAAAGCGTCGTCGTCGATCATGCCGTCGGGACAGCCGTGCCGACTGAGGAGTAATGGCCGACTTTGGCCTGGGCCCTCCCGGGACAATGATTCAGTTTGCTGGGTGGGTGCCCGAATTTAGGAGGCCCGCTCCGAGTCGTGCTTCGGCCGGTGTCCAGCGATCGCGGCGCGGAGGTCGCCTTCTTCGTGGCCACCCTTGTTCTTGCCGAACGGCAGCGCCTTGATGACCGGGTGCACGATGGCCATCACGATGAGGCCCCAGATGAGTCCGAGGACCGCTGAGCACAGGGTGTTCACAAGCCAGGCAAGGAAACCGCCGACGACGGCGATTCCAGCGAAGGGCGCCTCAAGGACATGCACCAGATCATAGGGGGCGTGCCAGCCGAGGTCGTAGGCACCCTGCAACATGATGTGACCACCAACCCACAGCATGGCAACGGTCCCGATCAGCGTGATCGTGGCCAGGACCGACGGCATTCCTTTGACCAACATTTCACCGAAACGCTTGGACCCTGCGGAATCCTTGGTCGTCAGGTGCAGGCCGATATCGTCCATCTTGACGATCAGTGCAACCGCTCCGTACACGATGACGGTAATGGCGATCGCCACGACGACCAGGATAATCGCCCGGACCCAGATCGACTCGTCGGCCACCTCGTTCATGGAAATCACCATGATCTCGCACGACAGGATGAAGTCGGTGGTGATGGCACCCTTGGTGACCTTCGCCTCCGCTTCAGGACCGCGGTCGACAGCGGGAGTTTTCTCGGCCGCATGCTGGCCACGGAGCTTGTGCCAGACCTTCTCCGCACCCTCGTAGCAGAGGTACGTACCACCCGCCATGAGGATGAACGGGATGATCCACGGGATGAAGGCGCTGATCAGTAGCAGCGCGGGAAGGATGATCAATAGCTTGTTCCGCAGGGAGCCCCAGAAGATTCGCTTGATCATTGGCAGTTCGCGGGATGGGTCGGCCCCGGACATGTACTGAGGCGTTACTGCGGCGTCGTCGATCACTACGCCCGCTGCTTTGGCTCCCGCCTTGGCAGCGCCGGCTGCGACATCATCCACAGACGCGGCAGCAATCCGGGCGAGGGCCGCGACATCGTCGAGCAGTGCGACAAGACCGCCGCTCACAGGGCGCCCCCACACTGGAACGTGGAGGAGTGCAGGGCGCGGAAGCCATAGGTAAGGCTGGTGATCGGCATGCACTGAGTATATGACCAAGTTGGCCGATCGAATGGATCCTTAGATCCGACGGTATCCACGCCTTTTCCCGGCCAGGCGGCCGGCGAGATCGGAAGCGGCGAGTACAGCGATGATGATCGAGAAGGCGGCCAGCGCGAGCATGAGATACAACCCGATCAGCGTGGTCAGAGGGGGTTGATGTTCTCTGAGCAGGGACATCCCACCAGCGAGACCGACGACCCAGAACACGGTGACGGCAACCAGCGCGATGATGGAGGGCAGGGCACCTGGATTAATGCGAAGCCACTGCCAGGATGTCCCAACGAATCCGTTCACCAGTCTCATGGGGCCCATTGTGGCGCGGGAGTATTTGGCGGGGGAGCACAAAACCGCAACAGGTCTGTCACGTTTCGGTAGCGAACCTGCTAGCTCGCCGCCCAGGCGACCTGGTTACGACCAAGGTTCTTCGCCTGGTAGAGGGCGGTATCCGCCCGGCCAAGAAGCATTGACGCGCTATCGCCGGGTTCGGCCAGCGCTGCCCCCACTGAGCAGGAGACTTTGAATTGCAAGGCAACGGAACGGAGGCGCTCCAGGATCAGGTCCGCGTCTGCGGGGGCGCAACCGGGCAGCAGAACCACGAACTCGTCGCCTCCGAGCCTGCCGAGGGTGTCTTCCGCCCGCAGCGCCTGCTGCCACTTACTGGTGAGTTCCTCAAGAAGCTGATCTCCAGCTGCGTGGCCCTGAAGATCGTTCACCTCCTTGAAATGGTCGACGTCGATCAGCCCCGCCACCAGGGAACGGCGCGGCGTGCCATCCCCGCTCAGCGCGGCGTGAAGAATTCGGTCCAGGCCCCGACGATTGATGATCAGGGTCAACGGGTCGATTTCGCTCTGTTCGCGGGCTTGGGACAGCCACATGATGACGCCGCCAGTCGTCGAGATCACGGTGATCAGTGCAATCGGTTCGAAAACCGTCAGGTGAGTGGCTTCATCCCGGACCAAGAGGACAGCCACCCCCAGATAGGTGACGGCGGCAAACCCTATCTGGAGTGCCGCGACCAGGGGATTCAGGAACAGCAGGGCGTAGATGACGATCCATAGGTAGAAGAAGCTGAAAGAAACCACCGCCGAGGTACTTCCCCCGGTAGCCGTGAAGATAGTGACGACGACCGTGCCGGTCGCCAGTAGCCAGGGTTGAGCCGCCGCGGGAATCCGATGACGCAGGAGGAAAATAGTGATGCCAGCGAGGACGAGCGGCACTCCCAGGCCCGCCAGGAGTGCGTTATTGAGAGTCGGCGGATGGGGGGAACAACAGCACCAGCAACATCGTCACGCCCCCGACCAAATAGAACAGGGCCATCGCGGCAGCCGAAACTTCCCGCGAGTACGGGAAGGGACGGGTCCGCTGCATCCACTTCAGGAAGCTGGCAACGCTGCCCGGCGAGGCACTACCTCGGGTTGATGACATGTTGACCTTGCTGTTCGGAAGCCAACCAATACGCTTCTTGGCACGACTTATGGACAACCTACAGCAGATCCCCGGTCAGGGTTCATCCTGTCTGGGTGATGCGACAGGAATCTTGCCGCAGGACACTGGCGGAGTATAAGCATCCATCGCCGCCTGCGGTGTTGGGAGTCGTTCGATGAAGGAGCATCATGGAGCGCAGATCTCTCCGGTTCGGGGGTTTCGCAGCCGCCGGAGTTATAGCGATTTCTCTGGCCCTGACCGGGTGCAGTTCCCCCACCCCTGAAGAAAATGTGTCGCAGGCCTGCACCGAGGCCGAAGCCTTGGCCACGGCGGTCGAGGACTTCCGTACAGCGCTGACGGCCGAATCCACGGTCGAGGAAGTCCGGTCGGCACGGGACGCCGTCGTCGATGCCTATGAAACGCTCATGGCAGAGGCACAGGATGTGGCCCAGGACCGGATGGACGACCTGGAGGCCAGTGTCATGGAATTCCGATCGGCGGTCGACGACGTGCCCGAAGATACGGCGCTGCCGGACGCCGTCGAGGACCTGCGCAGCGAAGCATCCGACGTCGGATCATCCCTTGACGATCTTGAGTCCGACCTGACGTGCTAACCCACGTCCCCGACCACCAGTGCATGTCGCCCAAAGGAGTGAAAAATGGAAATTCTGTCGAGAGTCTGGGATTTCTTCTGGCTACTGATCTGGATCTACGCCCTGATCGCGTTCCTGACCCTGCTCTTTTCGGTCATCACCGACCTGTTCCGGGATGGGAATCTGAGCGGCTGGCTTAAGGCAGTCTGGCTGGTCTTCCTCGTCTTCGTCCCCTTCCTATCGATTCTCGTGTATCTCATCGCCCGGGGCGATGGCATGGCGACGCGCGGGCAGCGGTTTGCCGACGAACGTCGCGAGGAGCAAGCCGCCTACATCAGGTCCGTCTCGGGGGCGAGCCTCAGCGATGAGATTGCAAAGGCCCGGGCTCTGCTCGACGCCGGGACCATCAGTTCGGAAGAGTACGAGCTGATCAAGCGGCAGACGCTCGCACAGTAGTCAGCCAAATGACCCCAGGAATGACCCCACCCGGGGAATTCACCCACCAAGTTTCACTCACTTAGGAGTAGCAATGGATTTCTGGACCAGTTTTTGGAACATCTTCTGGTTCCTCTTCTGGATCTACGCGGTACTGGCCTTCGTTACGATCCTCTTCTCAGTCATCGCCGATCTCTTCCGCGACAAGGCCCTCAAGGGCTGGCACAAGGCGGTGTGGCTCATCGGCCTGGTTTTCCTTCCTTTCCTGTCAATCCTCGTGTACTTGATTGTTCGGGGCGATGGAATGGCAACCCGGAACCAGGAGCAGGCGATCGCCCGTCAGGACGCCCAATCGGCGTACATCCGGTCGGTCTCAGGTGTCAGCCTCAGCGACGAAATCAATAAGGCACGGGCACTGCTCGACGCCGGCACCATCACTGATGAGGAGTACACCCTGATCAAGCAGAAGGCCCTCAGCGCCTAGGAGGGAACTGCTTCGGCGGGCAGAAGGCGTCACCGGGCATGGAAACACCAGACGGCCAGGGACCGGCCGCGACCGCACCCGCGCATACCCAGGGCGTGATCGCAGTCGGCATGTGTGTTGCGGTCTGGTGGCCCTCGTTCACCCTCGGGGCCTGGGGCCGGCTGTTTTTTGATCAGGTCCTGACGGTCTGGGCTGCGGCGACCGCGGCCCTCCTCGTTGTCATCTTCCGCAGGGATGGAGAACGGTATCGGTTGCGCCGGGCGATCGCCCTCTTCCTGCCCACGGTGTGGCTGATCCTCGTCATTGTCGGCAGGGACGACGGGAGCCCGCTGGATGTACTGACCGACCTCCTGGGGAATGCCATCGCCATCGTGGGTATACCGGCGACCATGTGGGTGCTGGCCAGGGTTGTCTGGCCCGCATTGGGCTCCGACCTGCCCCTGGTACGACGGGCCCTGGTGATCGCCGCGGTGGCCTCCATCGCCGCTACCGCCTACGCCCTCGGGGTAAACCATTCGGTCTTCCTTACCTGTGAGGACTTTACCGTGAGTGGGAACTCGGAACCGGACGGCTGCACCGAGAGTCCCTGATCGCGCCCTGACCGACCGACAGAGTCGCGGTGGATTAGACGCTTGCCCCCGGGACGTGGCCACGGTCCGCCGAATACACCATCATCTTCGGTGCGCGGGCCACCAGAAGCCACACGGGCAGCACAGCCAGGCACAAGACGGCAAGCAGGGAGATATCACCGACCACGATGATCGCGATGAACAGGGCAATCCACCCGTCCCGGCATTCCGCCAGCACAGCCCCAAGAATTCCGCTGGCAAGGGCCAGACCGAGAGGGATGCCGGGGAGGAGGGACTGAGCCAGGAGACCCACCGCAGCCCCGATGAAGACTGCGGGGAAGATCCGTCCACCCCGGAAGCCGGCAGTAGCGGCCACCAGCAACGCTGCGAGCTTGACAGCGATAATGAAGACCAGCTGGGTCGCTGAGTAGTCCTCCGCGCCCCGGATCAGGTCCGCCATCTGTTGACCACCCTTGAACAGCGTGACCGAGCCTCCGACCGCTCCCAGCACGCCGAGGATCATCCCGCCAACGGTGGTGTAGATCCATGGTTTCCCCCATTTCCTGAAGACGGCATGGAGCGGCCGGAAAATGATCGCGCCCAGCAGGATGATTAGCGCCGCAACGCTGGCCACAACACCGGCGGCCAGCAGATCCGACAACCGTGGTGCCCCCAGTGCGGGAATGCCCGTCGCGCCAAACTGGGGCCCATCGATCACCCTCATCGTCAGTGATCCGGCGGCCGCCGCAAGGAGGGGGAGGAAAAGCCGGTCCCACAGCGCGCCGCCGGACTTCGCTGCGGCGACCACCCCGGTGAACACCAGGGCCGCGGCAACGGGCGTACCGAAGAGCGCCCCGATGGTTCCCGCTGCTGTCACCAAGACCACCAGTTCCACGCCGATCTGTGGCCATAGCCTTCCGACGAGGGCCACGATGACAGCGGTATTGATTGCGATGATCGGGGACTCGGGGCCCAGGCTGACTCCGCCCGCCAGCATCAGGACCGTCACCAGGAGAAGCCCGGGAACGACGGCGAGCGCCAGCGGCGGCGCGATGAGCTCGACCGTCGCCGTATCCCGACCGCCGTGACCGGGGACAAAGGACAGGATGAGTCCGATCGCCAGCCCGGTTGCGGTGAGGACGGTGAAAATCCACCAGCCGGAATCGGGGGAGAGGCCCCAGGCGCCCGGAAGGTCAACCCAGAGGACGTGTTCGAGCAGGTGGGCGGCTTCCTCGACGAGGAATAGTCCGAGGGCTGCGACGACACCTACTGCGGCCGCGGGGAGTGAGAGGCCCAGGAGCGTCCGGATTGCTGGTTCCCCTTGTCCGTCCACATCTGCCATTCTCCTCAGGGCGTTGGAGGCCAAATCACCCTGCGCGGGTGATCCCGTGCCTGAAGCAGGGGAGGGACAGTAGGCGTAGGACGCACCGGCAACGGATCGAGTCATGATGAACGCGCAACCACGTAAGGATCTTGTCGGCGAGCCGGGTCGCCCCAACCTCAGCACGCCCGTCCCACCGTCGACGGGGGAGGTGCCTTCCACACGGCGGGACGCGCAGCGCCGGAACCGTCAGCCCCTGTCGCCGTTCGCGCTGGGGTTTTCGGTAACCCTCGGCGCAATTGTTGCGCTGGGTCTGGTGATGTCGCTGGTGGCGATGTCGTCAGTGGTGTTCACCGTCTTCGCCGCACTGTTCATCGCACTGGCCCTCAACCCGCTGGTCAACCTGCTGACGCGGGCGGGCCAATCGAGGGGCAGGGCGATCTTCGTCGTCGCCCTGGGATTTGCCCTGCTTGCCGGCACCACGCTGGTCCTCGTGCTGCCCCCGTTGATCCGGCAGGCACTCGCGCTGGCCCGTGCACTGCCGGGCAGTATCGACAGGTTGGCGGACCAGCCCGTGGTACAGAGCCTGAATACCTTGACCAACGGTGGTGCCGATGCTGCGATTGACTGGCTCAACGAGCTGGTCGGTCATCCCTCGTTCTGGGCCGTCGTCGCCGGCGGCGCCCTGGCGATCGGCGGAGGCATTGCCGGCGGGGTGTCTTCCGCGTTCTTCACCGCCGTGCTTACCCTGTACTTCCTGGCCTCGCTCAAAAGTATGAAGCGGGGTTTCTACTCGCTGGTCAGCCGGTCCAAACGCCATACCACCATCTACCTCACTGAACAGATCACCGACTCCATCGGACGCTACCTAGGCGGCATGGTGGTGCTCGCTGCGATCAACGCCGGGTTCAGCCTGATCATCCTGACCCTCACCAGGGTTCCCTACGCAGGTCTCATCTCGTTTGCGGCGTTCTTCATCACGCTGATTCCCCTGATCGGCACGGTGGTGACAACCGTTTTCATGAGCATCTTCGCGTTCCTCAGTTCGCCCGTCTCGGGCCTGATCGTGCTGGTGGCGATGCTGGTGTACATGCAGGTCGAGGCGTACATCCTGACGCCGAAGGCGATGGGTAAGGCGCTGCACATTCCAGGGGCTACCGTGCTCATCTCGGCTACCGCCGGGGCCGTGCTGATGGGGTTCATCGGGGCGCTCATCGCGACCCCAGTGGCAGCGGCGATCACCCTGATCGTTCGCCGCGTGGTGGTTCCGCGGCAAAACGCCCGCTAGGCGGGAGCAGGCGAGAACGGGTAAATGTCGGCGTCGGCACCGTGCACCACAAGGTAGGAGGATTCAGGGACCTCCTGCCACGCGCCCTCAAGGTCTCCCAACGGTTCGGACACTATCAGGCGGGCGTCGTCGGACAGGCCTTGCAGCAGTTCGTGGGTCGGATGGAGTGCGCGGAGCGCCGACATGTCGGTGCTTCTGAAGAGCGAACGCGACCTTCCCTCGGTGGAATACCGGAAAGCCCACGTCGTTTCGCCGTCCGTCACCGCGACCGTCATCTGCAGGGGATGCTCAACGCCGTAGCGCCGGCCGATCTCCTCGATCCGGTGGACCGCGCGTGCCACAGCCCGGGGAGGGTCGTCAGTGAGCCCGAAGGTCAGCGCAAGGTAGAAGAACAGCTCGGAATCGGTGGACCCCTCGATCAGGGGGAACAGCTCCGGAGCGATGTCCAGGGTCATGTCACGCTTGATCTTCGGGAAGTCGTTGATCAGCCCGTTGTGCATCCACAGCCACCGGTCGTAGCGGAACGGGTGGCAGTTGGTCTGCTGGACCGCGGTACCGGTTGAGGCCCGGATGTGCGCAAAAACCCGGCCCGACCACGCAAGAGCTGAGAGTTCGCGCAGGTTGATGTTGTTCCACGCGGGATCGGTGCTGTGGAAGAGGCCTGGGCGGGGGAGCGTTGAATACCAACCGATGCCGAAGCCGTTCCCGTTGATCGCTTCCGCTCCCAGTCGCGAATGCTTGCTCTGCATCACCAGGGAACGCTCGGGTTTGTACAGCAGGTCCTCCAGATTGACGGGTGTTCCGGAGTAGGCAATCCAACGGCACATGAGTCCACCTTTCCGGCCTCATCTCACCACGGGCTGGTCAGGTCAAGGCTCACCCGTCAGGGGTGAGCCCTGACGGTAGGACGTAGGAAGCGGCGTCGGCGGTGATCACCGCCGGTGATTCCGGATCGGTGTTGTCGATCACGAGGGTTGCCCTGGCCGCGGGATTGCACAGCGCGAAATAGATCTCCTGGCCCCCTACGTATCGGCGCATCCCCGGGTGCCGGGATCGGCAGGGGAGCCATCGCGGACTGCCATCCGCCGGGCCGTTACCTGGAAGGGGACATCAAGGAACACCGAAAAGTCCCAGGAGCGCATCACCTCATCGCGGTGCAGGAACAGACCATCCAGGATGACGATGGAACCCGGTGGGGCGAACTCGCAGGGCGGGGTGACCGGTGCATCGGAGAGAAGGTCGTGGGCGGCGGGACGGAACCATCCCGAGCCGCCGGGGGCCAAAGGGTCAAGCACACGCTCGTGGAGGCTCCGGTAGTCATAGGAATCGAGCCAGAACCCGTCAGGGGACGAGGGTCCGAGCCGATACCGAAGACCCCGGCGGTGGTGGAAGTTGTCCAGACTGACCCGCGCGACGGTCTGGCCCTGCAATCGCAGGTACTCCGCAAGCGCATCGGCGAAGGTGGTCTTTCCCGCACCGTCCACCCCGTCGATGCCCACCAGGGTGCGCCGGGCGCCCGCAGACGGTGTGATGGCCGCAGCAATTCCCGCGAACACCGTCGCGACAGACCCTACTCCCACCGTTCCACAGTCGTTGCGCGGGGGATGAGCACCGGCTTCAGGAGGACCGATTCGGTCTCCTCACCATTGATCCGCCGTTGCAGCGCGGCGAAGCTGAGCTCTCCCATCTCGGTGAGCGCCGAGCGGACGGAGGTCAACGGAACCGGCAGGTTGGCGGCCAGATCGACGTCGTTGTAGCCCACCAGGGCCACATCCTCCCGCAGGTGTTTCCCGACGGCGCGAATGGCCCCCATGGCGCCAACCGCTGTCAGGTCGTCCACAGCGAAGATTGCCGACGGCGGGTGCTGAAGGCTCATGAGCTGGTCCCCGGCGAGCCTCCCCGCCCGGGCACCGAAACCGGAGTTCACCACGTAGTGGTCCTCGATCGGGTACCCAGCAGCCTCGAAAGCGGTCCGGAAGCCTTGGGTCCGCTGCAAGCCGGTGCTGGCCAGGAGGTCACCGGCGATCACTCCCACCCGTTGGTGTCCCAGCGACAGCAGGTGTTCGGCCGCAAGGCGGCCACCGAGGTGGTCGTCGGTGGTCACTGACAGATGGCCCTCGAGTTTACGCATCACCAGGACGTACGGCACACCTCGCTGCTGCAACTCGAAGGCAGCGGTGTCTCCGATGTGCGAGTCTCCGATGATCACGCCATCGAGCCGGCGGGACAGCAGGGCATCCAGCCGGCCGCGCCGACGAGCCGGGTCGTCAAGAGTATTGGAGACGACAGTGGTGTACCCGGCAGTGCCCGCCGCGGCGTCAATGCTCTCGTAGATGGTGGCCAGGACAAGGTCGGTCAGGCGGGGCACCAGAACCCCGATAAGTCGGGAACTTCCGGTGCGGAGCGCTGCCGCTCCGACGTCGCGGTGGTACCCCAGCATGGCTGCCAGCTCCCGGACCCGACGGACGGTGTCTGACCCCACCCCTGAGGGATCCTCGCTGAGGGCGCGCGAAACGGTTGATACATGGACCTGGGCATGCCGGGCAACGGTCGCCAGCGTTACCGGTCTCTGGCGCTCAACGCCTGTCAGATCAGCGATAGCTTTGCCCCTTTCACTTCTATAGCGCAGTCTACGGCCACGTGCAGTCGTCAGCGCAATGGTTTGCGCGAACCTGTCCCTACGCGCGCCGGGAGGGATCAGGGGCGAGAAGTTAATTCCCTCGAAACCTTGACGTAACGAGGCCTGAGTAGTGTGATGTAGACCATATTCGTACGAGCGTTATGTGTTCGCAACGGCATGCAAACGATTGCACAAGCAGTTCGTATTCCACCGACCAAGATCGACGAAAGGCCTTCCTTTGCACACTTCGAGCCACACGATCGAGGCAGCCGAGCGGCTGGGAGCGGGAATTACCGAGATCTCCGGCTACCGTGAGGCCTCACGGCCGGGGTGGACCCGGGATGTGTTCAGCGAGGCCTACCGCGAGTCCCGGCAGTGGACAGTTCACCGCATGAAAGATGCCGGACTCGAAGTGCACACCGATGGTGCCGGCAACATCGTGGGCCGGCTTCCCGGAACCAACCCCAATGCCCCCGCTCTCGTCACCGGTTCCCACACGGACACGGTCGACGGCGGCGGCCGGTTTGATGGAATTGTCGGAGTCCTGGGGGCGCTCGACGCGGTACGGCAGCTGCGGGAAGGTGGCACCTCACTCACCCGGGACCTCCTGGTGGTCGATTTCTTCGGCGAGGAATCCAACCCCTATGGACTGAGCTGCCTCGGCAGCCGGGCTGCGGCCGGCGAGCTGACCGCCCAGGACCTGGACCGTACCGACTACCGGGGAGTCACCCTCGGTGAAAGCTATTCACGCTTCGGTCTCGACCCGGCGGCCACCCTGAACTCCCACTGGGCCCGCAGGACCGGATTGCACGCGTTCCTCGAACTGCACATCGAACAGGGCCCCACCCTCGAGCAGCGTGGGCTTCCCCTCGGGATAGTGACGGGCATCGCGGGAATCCAGCGGCTCCTCGCGGTCTTCACCGGTTCACCCGACCACGCCGGGACCAGGCCGATGACCGACCGCGCCGACGCCATGGTTGCCGCTGCCGAAGCGGTCCTTGCCGTCCGACGGGAAGGATGCGGAGCGCCCACCCACGGCGTAGCCACCACCACCCGCCTCGAATCCGAGTCCCGCTCACCCAACGTGGTTCCCTCACTGGTCAGGATGACCAGCGAGGTGCGAAGCGTCGACGCCGACTGGCTCTCCGGCGTGAAGGGCCGCCTCGCCCAGGAAATTCTCGGCCAGGCCAGCCACCACGGTGTGGACGTCGACTTCACCTGGTCAACTGACAACGAGGTGGTCCACACCCACCCGGGTGTCCACGACACCGCAGCGCGGGTCGCCGACACCCTGGGCGTCCCCTGGATGCCGGTTCCCAGCGGCGCCACTCACGACGCAGTCCACATGGCGACCCTCGCGCCGATGGGCATGATCTTCATCCCCTCCAAAGCCGGCAAGAGCCACTGTCCCGAGGAATGGACAGACTTCGCCGATGTCGCGACGGGTGTGACAGCCCTGACCCAAACACTCATCGCCCTCGACCAGACAACACTCACCGGCCATTCCTAGACCATCCCCGCCAATGATCCGTCCCCCTTTCCCCCTGGAGCAGTCATGAAAACCGCAGTCATGCCCGGAGGATCCACCGATATCCTCGCCATCGCCAACATTCCCATCCTGTGGATCCTGGCGATCGGTGTTTTCGGAGCGATCATCCTTCAATCAGTGATCTACATGCGCGCAGCCCAGAAGGCTGGTCCCTCGGCCAACATCTCGCAGGCCGAGCTGAAGACCTCGTTCAGGGCTGGCGCCGTGGCAGCGATCGGACCCTCCCTCGCGGTGGTCCTGGTCAGCGTCGCGCTCCTGACCCTGTTCGGAACCCCTGCAGTGCTGGTCCGGATCGGCCTGGTGGGATCCGCTGCCACCGAGTCGGCGTCGGCATCGCTCGCCGCGGCCACCATGGATGCCACGCTGGGCGGTCCGGACTACACGCAGGCGGTCTTCGTTGTCGCTTTCATGGCCATGAGCATGTCCGGCGCCATGTGGATGATCGCCACCCTCGCCCTCACCCCGCTGCTGAAGCGGGGAGACTCCAAACTGCGGCATGTCAACCCGGCACTGATGGCCATCGTGCCCGCCGCCGCGCTCATCGGTGCCTTCGCCAGCCTGGGCATCGCCGAGCTCGGGAAAACCCCGGTGCACATCATCACAGTGATCGTGTCGGCCCTGGTGATGGGTATCTGCCTCTTCCTCGCCAAGACGCTGTCCGCCGCCTGGCTCCGGGAATGGGGCCTCGGCATCGCCATCCTGGTGGGCCTCGCGGTCGCCTATTTCGCCCACACCGCCGGCCTCGCTCCCGCAGCGGCCTGAGCAGCACCCTCCACGAAAGGAACATGCCATGAGCTTTACAGCCATTGCTGAACAGACCGCCGCCGTCGACCAGTTTGACCGCACCACGTCCCGCTGGGGACGCATCACCATGATCATCGCGCTCGTGTTCTCCCTTGCCGCCCCCATCTACCTGGTCCTGTTCACCGACCTGGGCATCACCTCCGGGATGATCTGGACGGCGTTCTTCGCCGTCGCTGCCGCGTTCTTCGTCCTCTGGTTCGTCGAGCCGATCACCTACTACCCGGTCCTCGGCCCGGCCGCCATGTACCAGGCGTTCATGATCGGCAATATCGCCAACAAGCTGCTTCCCTCAGCCCTGGTGGCCCAGGCCGCAGTGGGTGCAAAGGCAGGAACCAAGCGCGGAGAGTTCTCGGCTCTGATGGCCATCTGTGGGGCCGCTATGGTCCATGTCTTCTCGATGCTCCTGTTCGTCGGAGTGCTTGGCACCTGGCTGGTCAGTATCATTCCCACCGATATTGTCGACGTCGCGCGGCTCTACATCTTCCCGAGCATCATCGGCGCCGTCCTGGTGCAGCTCATCGTGACGATGAAGCAGCCCCGGGTGACGGTGATCGCCGTCGTCGTTGCCGTCGTCGTCCTGTTTGTCCTGGTGCCCGCCGTTCCCGCCCTCGCGAAGCCAGCCACTGGCATCGTGGTGCTGCTGACCGCGGTGCTCGCCTGGTTCCTGCGGTCCAGGAACTCCGACGCCGCCGCCGTCCAGGAACACCCCGGCATCTAGTCCGCCGTCCTCACCACCACCTCCACGATAGGAACCCCATGACCACCGAGACCACCTCGCTCGAACTGTCCGCCGATCACCGCACGGCCATGCACGAGCTGTACCGTCATCTGCACGCCCACCCGGAACTGTCCATGCAGGAAACCCAGACCGCCGATTTCATCCTGAAGGCACTCACCGACCTGGGAATCGAAGCGTACCTGTGCGGCGGAACCGGCGTCGTCGGAGTCCTCCGCAATGGTGAAGGCCCGGTGGTCGGCTTCCGCGCCGATACTGATGGCCTGCCCATGCAGGAGGACACCGGCCTTGACTACGCCAGCCAGGCGAGGGGGCACCTCGCCGACGGGACCGAGGTGCCGGTGATGCACGGGTGCGGTCATGACACGCACATCACCGCAGCACTGACGGCGGCGAGGCTGCTCAGCGAGGGGCTTCAGACCTGGTCGGGCACTGTGGTGTTCATCTTCCAGCCGGGTGAGGAAACAGCCGCCGGGGCCAAAGCCATGGTGGAGGACGGAATCTGGGACAAGGCACCTAAACCCGAGGTGATCTACGGCCAGCACGTCTGGCCGGGCCTCGCCGGGACGGTGAACATCAGCCGCGGCACCGCGATGGCCATGGCGGACTCCTGGAAAATCACCGTCCAGGGCCGGCAGGCGCACGGGTCCCAGCCGGATCAGTCGATCGACCCGATCGTGCTCGGCGCCCACATGGTGGTGCGGATCCAGACGATCGTCGCCCGGGAAGTGCACCCGATGAAGTCGGCGGTCGTCACGATCGGCACCTTCCACGCCGGGCTGAAGGAGAACATCATCCCTGACACCGCCGAGTTCTCGGTCAACGTGCGCACCTTCGACCCCGAGGTGCGGGAGCGGGTGCTTGATTCCCTCCGCCGCATCATCAAGGCGGAGGCCGACGCATCCGGCGCCCCGGCGCCGTCGATCGAGGAAATCTCCAGCTTCCCGGAGTGCTACAACGACCCCGACACCACTGATGCGCTGATCAAGGAGTTCCACCTGACGCTGGGCGAGGACTCAGTCAACGAGGTTCCGCCGGTCATGGGCAGCGAGGACTTCGGCTTGTTCGCGACGGCCATCGGGGTGCCGTCCGTGTACTGGATGTTCGGCGCCTACAACCAGGAACGGCTCGACGCCGACACGCCCCTTCCCGGCAACCACTCGCCGCACTTCGCCCCCGACATCGAACCGACCCTCACCACCGGCGTCCGTGCCGCCATGACAGCCATCCTCTCGAAAGTTGCGCGATGACCGGCGGACCTATGGATCTCTCGGCGACGGCGCTCACCGGCGCGATCCGCCGTCGTGACATCTCTGCCCGGGAGGCGCTCGAGGCGCACTTCGTCCGGATCGACGCGGTAAACGCGAAGATCAATGCGGTCATCACCCAGGACCGGGACGGCGCACAGCGGCTGGCTGCGGCAGCTGATGAGCTGACGGCGTCGGGGGTCGACCTGCCACCACTGCACGGTCTGCCGATGACCCACAAGGACACCAACAACACCAAGGGGATGCGGACCACCCAGGGGTCAGTGATCTTCAAGGACCATGTGCCGACGTTCGACGATCTGGTGATCGGCCGGCTGAAGACTGCCGGGGTGGTGACCACAGGGAAGACGAACGTACCGGAGTTCGCCGCCGGATCGCACACGTTCAACGAGATCTTCGGGACCACCACCAACCCATATGACGCCACTGTGAGCGCCGGAGGGAGCAGCGGGGGAGCCGCCGCCGCGATCGCGGCCCGCATCCAGCCGCTGAGCGACGGCAGCGACATGGGCGGGTCACTGCGCATCCCGGCGTCGTTCTGCAACATTGTGGGCTTCAGGCCGTCAGTGGGCGTCCTGCCGATGTCGCCCACCCGCAACGCGTGGGCCTGGCTGGGGCGGACCGGGCTGATGGCCCGCGACGTCGAGGATATCGCCCTGGGGATGAGCGCGGTCGCCGGCGCGCATCCTGATGTTCCCTACCCCTATCCGCTGGGCAGCAAGCGGTTCAGCGACCCGTTGCACAGGGATCTCACCGGCCTGAGGATCGGCTGGTCGCCCGACTTTGGGTTGGGGGTCCCCGTGGAGAAAGAGGTGCTGCGCGTTCTGGAATCCCAGCTGCAGGTCTTCGTGGACCTGGGCGCGACCGTCGAGGAGGCGGCGCCCGACCTGCGGGACGCTGACCAGGTCTTCGGCATCACACGGGCGTTCGATTTCCTCCTGGCCTATGGGACGCTCCTTGAGAAGCACGGGGAGGTAATCAAACCCGAGGTGCAGTGGAACGTTGAACAGGGCAAGGCGTTGACCGGCCGCGATCTGGTCGCTGCCGCGCTTGCCCGGACCCGGTTGGCCGGGAAGGTGGCCGACTTCTTCACAAGGTTCGATGTCTTCGTCAGCCCGGTGGCCCAGGTGTTGCCCTTCGATGCCACGCTGCGCTACCCCACAGCGGTTGAGGGCGTCGAGTGTGAAACCTACCTCGACTGGATGCGGTCCGCCTGCCTCATCTCGGCGACGGGACTTCCCGCGGTCTCGGTCCCCGCCGGTTTCAGCACCACCGGGCTCCCGGTTGGTCTGCAGCTGACGATGCCCCACGGAAGGGATGTTGACCTCTTGCAGGTGGCGTACGGGTTCGAGCAGGCCACTGGTTACGCGAAGCAGGCGCCAACCCTCTGATCCGTCCGTCCGGCAGCCCGCCTCGCCCCGATCCGAAGGGGGAGGCGGGCCGGTCTGGCTAAGCCTCATCCGATCGGACTAGACCGGGCGGGGGAGTCGGACCCCCGTGCCCGCTGACTACACTGGCATCCATGATCGATTCCGTGCGCCCAGTACCGCGAAGGCGCGACCGGTGAACCTCCTCGCATGGCTCAGGCTCCACACCGTCGACAGTGACGACAACCGGTGGGAACGTCCCGGCCCCACCCGGGAGGAGCTGCGCAGAGATGTCCTCGGGGTGCTCGTCTTTGCTTTGGTCAGCGCCTTCACGCTCGAACTGACCCGTGGATTCGGGATGGTCACCGAGGACAGCCACCCGGTCTGGGTTCAGCACCTGGTGCTCGCGGGTATGATCCTGCCGCTGGTGCTTCGCCGGAAGTACCCGGTGATCGTCATGCTGGTGATGTCCACCCTGTTCATCCTCCTAAGCCTGCTCTCGCCCCTGGTGTCGCTCCAGCTCTCCTATCAGGTGGCCTACTTTGCGTCCCTCTACTCAGCCGTCGCCTGGGCCAGAGATCGGAGAACCTTATGGATCTGCACCACCGTAGTGGTGGTTGCGATGACCCTGTGGATTATCCTCGGCCTCACGGTGGCGAACACGTTCGATGGCATCCTCGCCCAGTACGAGGACAACCCCGAGTTCACCGGCGGAATCTTCGAGCCACTCACCTCGGTGGCGCTGTACAACTTCGTTGTGAACTTTGCCTATTTTGGCGGCGCCATCCTCGCGGGCATGTCCTCCTGGCGCAACGCGCTGCAGCGCACCCAGCTGGCAGAACAGGCAGTGCTACTCAGCGACCAGGCGGAAGAACTGGCACGGCGGGCCGTTGTGGAGGAGCGCCTGCGCATCGCCCGTGAACTGCACGACGTCGTCGCGCACCACGTCTCGGTGATCGGGGTGCAGGCTGGTGCCGCCCGCCGGGTAATCGACAAACGCCCCGACGTCGCAGTCGAGTCACTGCGCACCATCGAACAAGCCAGCCGTCAGGCGGTGACCGATATGCGGAACCTTCTGGGTGTGCTCCGTGCTGAAAGCTCAGAGGCCGGCGCAGCGAATGACGGGGGCCGGCGACCCGAGCCCGGACTCGACGACCTTGAGGAGTTGGCCCGCCAGCACCGGGAGCTGGGGCTCACCGTCAGCTTCGGCCGGGTGGAGGACATTCCCGGCGCGCTCGCCGAAATCTCGGCGCCGCTGGCACTCTCGCTGTTCCGCACGGCCCAGGAATCCCTGACCAATGTGCGGCGGCATTCAACCGCCGGGTCTGCGGTGATGACCCTGCGGACCGGACGCGCCGGGGAGCAGCGGTGGGTTGAGCTCGAAACAGTGGACAATGGGATGCCACGCGCAACTTCCGACACCGGGTCCGGGTATGGCCTGCAGGGAATCCGTGAGCGGGTGGCCCTCCACCGGGGCACCGCAGAAATCGGGCCGCGCTCGGAGGGCGGCTGGCGGGTTCGCGCCAGATTCCTGCTCCACTGACCATCTGGACCACCTGCTGAACCAACTGCTGAAGGACACCCATGGATTCCATCCGCGTGCTGCTCGCCGACGACCAGGCCCTGGTCCGGGCAGGGTTCGCCACCATGCTCTCCATCGAGGACGACATTGAGGTGGTGGGACAGGTCACCAACGGTCAGGAAGCCGTGGACTTCGCCAGCCAGCACGACGTCGATGTCATCCTGATGGACGTCCAGATGCCGGTGATGGACGGCATCCAGGCTACTGAGCTGATCACCCGGGCGCACCGGGGCAGGGTCATCATCCTGACTACTTTCGAGCGTGAGGACTATCTGTTCGACGCGATCCGCGGCGGTGCCAGTGGTTTCCTCCTGAAGAACGCCGACCCTGATGACCTGATCGCCGCCGTGCAGGCTGTCGCCGGAGGGTACGCGCTGCTCGCCCCCGAGGTCACAGTCCGGGTGATCGAGCGCTTCGCCAAATCCCTTGAGGCTGCAGGAACGACGCCGGCAGCCCAGCCGAGCAGCGAACACCGTAAACGCCTCGATTCCCTCACCCAGCGGGAGAAAGAAATCCTCGCCAGCCTGGCCACCGGCCTCAGCAACGCCGAACTCGCCAGCAAGTTCTTCCTCGCTGAGGCCACAGTGAAGTCCCACGTCTCCTCACTCCTCGCGAAGGTCCAGGTGCGGGACAGGGTGCAGGCAGTGGTCTTCGCCTACGAGAGCGGACTCATCCGTCCGGGGGAGTAACAGGTTCCGCCTTTTGGCTCATCCGGTGCCCGGCCCTGCTGCCTAGGCTTGACTCCAGGAAGACAACCAGGAGGAAACAATGCTGCAGGTCCAGAACCTCACGCGGCGCTTCGGCGAGAACCTCGCCGTCGACGACGTGAGCTTCACTATCCCGTCCGGAAAGATGACCGGCTTCGTCGGCGCCAACGGGGCCGGCAAGACCACCACCATGAGGATGATCATGGGGGTGCTCACCGCCCACGGCGGCGAAGTCCTGATGGACGGCAAGCCCATCACCGCCAGTGACCGGTCCACCTTTGGCTACATGCCTGAAGAACGCGGACTCTATCCCAAACAGCCGATCCTCGACCAGCTGGTCTACCTCGGCCAGTTGCACCGGATGACCCCCTCTGACGCCCGTGCCCAGGCGCAGGACCTGCTGGACCGGTTTCAGCTCGGCGGCCGCGGGAAGGACAAGCTTGAGTCCCTCTCCCTCGGCAACCAGCAGCGCGTCCAGATTGCCGCATCGCTGCTGCACCGGCCGACAGTCCTGATCCTCGATGAGCCGTTCTCCGGACTTGATCCGGTCGCGGTGGACTCGATGGTCGAGCTCCTCCGCGATCGCACCGCCCAGGGCGTCCCCGTGTTGTTCTCCAGCCACCAGCTGGATCTCGTCGACCGGTTGTGCGACAACCTGGTGGTCCTGCAGCAGGGCCGGCTTGTCGCATCAGGCTCGGGCGAGGAGCTCCGGGCGTCGGCACCCCGTCGTCACCGGCTGACGGTCACCCCCGACGCCGGGTGGGTCCGCGAGGAAGCTGGAGTGCGGGTCATCGACGTCGCCGGCCAGGACGCCGTGGTGGAACTCGACAATGATGACACCGCGCAACGCCTGCTCGCCACAGCAATGACCCGCGGCAGCGTGCACGAATTTAGCCGGATCAGGCCAAGCCTGAGCGAAATCTACCGGGAGGTTTCCCAATGAGCACCGAAACACGTGTCAAGGATCGTGAGGGGAGCGCACCTTCATCGCAGGATGCGCGCCCCCGGTCCACGGGGACGCAGCCGCCCTGGCTGATCGTGACCCTGCGGGAAGTCATGATCAAGGTCAGGGACCGCAGTTATGCGATCAGCACCCTGGTCACCCTGGTGTTGATTGTTGGCGGTGTGGTCTTCAACGCCTTCATGATGAACCGTGGCGACGACTTCTCTGTTGCGGTCCAGTCGGATTCCGCCACAGCAGTGGTCCAGCTCGCCGATGAGGCGGGTCAGGCCAACGACGGCAACGTCACCTTCACCGCCGTCGAGGCGGACTCCGATGACGCCGCAGTAGAACTGGTGCGGGCCGAGGAAGCCGATGCGGCGCTGCTGCAGGGGTCCGACGGCGCCTGGCAGCTCACCGGGAAAACCGAGATCGACTCGGGAATCACCCAGCTTGTGGGCGAGGCGCTGAACGCGTTTGTCCTGGAAAGCAATGCCGCAGCTGTCGGCACGACAGCCGAGCAACTGCTCTCCGGCGCCGAGCTGGAACAGATACTGCTGGAGGGCAGCGCCGAAAACCAGTTGCTTGCCACCATCGCCGGCTTCGTTTTCAGTTTCCTGTTCTACATGGCGTCGATCATCTTCGGCATGGCGATCGCCAACTCGGTGGTCGAGGAGAAGCAGAACCGGGTCGTGGAGATCCTGGCCACCGCCATCCCGATCCGTCAGCTGCTGTATGGAAAGGTATTGGGCAACACGATCCTGGCCATGGTCCAGCTGGCCCTCTACGGCGGCGCCGCGTTGCTGGCGCTCAACCTCACGGACACCGCTGACCTGGTCGGCAGCATTATCCCTGCCTCCGGCTGGTTCCTCGTGTTCTTCCTCTTTGGGTTCCTGATCCTCGCCGCCATCTGGGCAGTACTCGGGTCCCTGGCGAGCCGGCCCGAGGACCTGAACAACAATTCGACTCCGGTGATGGCACTGATCTTTGGTGCACTCTTTGTCGGGTTGTTCGCCTCGGGCCAGTTCCTGGTGATCGCCTCCTACATCCCGGTGGTGTCTTCAGTCGCAATGCCGATCCGGGTGCTGAACTCTCCCGTGGCACTGTGGGAGCCTTTGCTGTCACTGGTGATCGCACTGGCCGCGGCCGTCGCACTGCTCCACCTCGGCGAGAAGATCTACCGCCGGGCAGTCATGCAGGGTGGCGGAGCGCTGAGCCTACGGAAGGCGATGAAGCTGGAACAGTAGCAGCCATCGAGGTGGTCTTTGCCGGGTCGGCTAGGGTGCCCAGGTGGAGACCACTTCGATAATGGAGAACCGCTTGGCTGCCTCGGTCTCCTCGGAGCTCAGCCCCAAGGGGACAGCCATCACCCCGTAGTCCCCGGGTTCGAGATCGGGTCCGAGGCTGATTTCGAAGGTGTAATTGCCGTTGGCGTCGGCGTAGGTGACCGGGTAACCAATCAGCGAATAGTCACTTTGAACGGGTGTGAAGATCACCTGGATCTCTGCTCCCGGCGCGTAGCCCGAGCCGGCGATGTTCCAGGTGGTACCCACATGGCGGACAACCCGCTGGCCATCCCAGGTGGAAACCAGTTCCAGGTCGTCATAGCTACCCGACAGCCCGGGAATCGGAGGCTCTGAGGTTTCAGTGATCGGCTCCTCGCTAGGCTCCTCGGTTGGCTCAGCCTCCATGGTCGGCTCGGTGGTTGGAGCAGGAGTAGCCTCAGCTGTCGGTTCTGGTGTGGTCGGCTCAGTAGTTGGTGCGGGAGAAGCTGCCGCGGGCTCAGCGGTCGGTGCGGCAACGGCGGAGCCTGCTGGACTCGAGGCGGGGCTGGGCGACACCGTCGCCGTCGCTGCCGGGGACGCGCTCGCGTCTGAGTCAGTTGCCTCGGCCGCGGGTCCAACGTTGGCGGCGCACCCCGTCAGGAGGAGGGCGGAGATAGACAGGGCAAAAAAGGGCGAGAGCTTCTTCACGGGCGGTGCTTTCAGTGAGACGGTGAGTAGATGTCTTGGACATTACAGACGCGACGCGCCATCTGACAGCACAACTTGGTTACGTGGTCGAACCGTTATACAGCGATTCAAACGGCGTCCGGTTCGAGGCCGGATTTCACCGATCAGTCAGCTGAGGAACTGTCCCTGACAGTCGTCGAATATTCGTAGCCCTCCCGGACCAGGCGGGCCAGAATGTCCAGATCAACGTCGGCAAGTTTGTTGATATAGATGCACGAACTTCCCCGCTTGTGTTTGCCAAGTTCGGCGAGCAATCGTTCTGAGTCATCGCCATAGCTGAGCCCGTACAGCATCAGGTTTGCTGAGCGCGGCGAGAATCCGACGGCGAACGCATCACCGGTCCGGCCCGAGTCATACCGGTAGTGGTAGTGCCCAAAGCCCACCATTGTGGGTCCCCACATGACGGGAACCTCACCGGTTGCTGACTCCATCAGCGTCAGCAGGGTCTCCGCGTCCTTGCGCCGGACGGGATGTGCAACGGCCGCGACAAACTCGGTGGATTCTGCGCCCGTCGGGCCAGTGGGGGAATCAGCCATCGGTGATCGCTTCCACCGGGTCAGCTCAGGCACAGGCAGAACGGATGCCCGGCGGGGTCGAGGTAGACACGGAAGGTCTCTCCGGGCTGGACGGCGGCCTTGGTACCACCCAGCCCCAGCACCACTGACTCGCCATGATCGAGGTCCTGCACCATCAGGTCGAGGTGCATCTGCTGCGGCGCGTCCTGCCCGGGCCACTCCGGCGCACGGTAGTTCTCCACCGACTGGAACGAGATGCAGTTGCTTCCGTCGTCCGGGCGGATATCCACCCATCCGTCATTGACGTCAGAGCGCCAACCAAGGATTTCGCCGTAGAACGCTGCGAGCGACGAGGCGTCGGGACAGTCGATGACCACACTGGGGTAGCGGGCAATTGCCATGCCGGAATACTACTGCCAGGTCCGGCGAATATGAAGGCATAATTCCGGAAGTAGCGGTGAAAAGAGAACAGGGGGTTGACAAATAAATTAATTGTTCGCGATTGAGGATCTTTTTACGCTCGTAGGGGTTACTCTGACAGAAGGAACCGAAGAGCTAAGTACCCTTCGGTTACTAGTCTCGCTTGATCATCTCGCATTGTGTCTACTCTCTCTCGTGACCTAAATCGAGATCGTTCGCTGTGGATCGGGCCATGGCGAGGGTCGCGCTCTTGGGCGCACTCTCGCTGCTGAAAGGCATCCACATGAGCACCAGTCATTCCCACAGAAAAAATGGCAACTTTGCCAATCCACAAACGCGGGCTGTGGTCGGCGTCGTCGCAGCCACCACCGCTGGGTTCATGGTGCTCCTGGGGGCACTTACCGGACAGCCAGCTGCTTTTGCGGCCGACGCTCCTCTGCTGAGCACCGCGGCAAACTATTCGGTACTTGCCGGCACCACAGTCACCAATACCGGGGCAACGACCCTTAATCGCAGGCTCGGGCTGAGCCCGGGAATGTCAGTCACCGGTGCCCCAGTTTCAGCCGGAGAAGACATCGCGAACCCCGCGGCAGTTCAGGCAAAATCGGACCTTGACACCGCCTACAACAACGCTGCCCTTGAACCGAGTACCGCCAGCGTGGCGGCGGAATTGGGTGGGCTCACCCTGGTGGAAGGCGTATATACCAACGCTACGGGACTCGGACTCAACGGGGCGCTGACCTTGAATGGCCAGGGCAACCCCAACGCTGTATTTATCTTCCAGGCCGGATCGACCCTCACCACCGGTTCGAGCAGCAGCGTCCAGTTCATCAACGGGGCCCAGGCCTGCAACGTCTATTGGCAGGTCGGTAGCTCGGCGACCCTGGGCTCCGGCTCAGCTTTTGCGGGGACCATTCTGGCGCAGACCTCGATCACTGTGAATAGTGCTTCGACTATCGACGGGCGTGCACTTGCCCGCGATGGCGCTGTAACCCTGAACAACAACGTCTTCACCAGCTCGGAATGCATCACGGCGACCGTCCCGCCGACTACGACGCCCGTCCCATCACCGACGACGACGACGCCGGTGCCTTCCCCTACAGTGACGACGCCGGTTCCCACTCCTACGGTGACCACCCCTACGGTGACGACGCCGGTTCCCACTCCTACGGTGACCACCCCGGTGCCTACATCTACGGTGACCACCCCGGTGCCTACACCAACGTTGACCACCCCGGTGCCCAGCCCTACGGTCACCACCCCAGTCCCTACGCCGACGCTCACGACGCCCGTTCCCACACCAACCGAGACCACACCGGTGCCGACCC
>NZ_JABFOM010000006.1:0-170966 GCF_013116715.1 Arthrobacter sp. 147(2020) | reverse complement strand
CCAGCGCGGACGCGTCGGGCAGCAACCCCCCCCCGAGCCGACGACGAACACGCCGGTGGCCCCGGCGGCCACCCCGGCCGAGACCCCCACCCCGCCAGCCGAACCCTCGCAGGACGAGGACCAGGACGAGGACCAGGACGAGGACCAGGACGATGGCGAGGGTAGCGAGGATACCGGTCCCGCCGGCGACAAGGCGCAGCGGGATGCCGAACGGGAGCGCGAAAAGCAGCAGCGCGAGCAGGAGAAGCTCGAGAAGGAACAGCGTGAGCAGGCCGAACGCGAGCAGGAGCAACGCGAAGACGCCGACGACGACGCGTAGCAACAGGTGCCCCGACCTGCACGGCCGGTGTGGTGTGCCTAGTCGGAAATGGCGGCGATCACGGCGCCGGCCGCCACGGTGTCCCCCGGGGCGGCGCTGAGGCCGGACAGGGTGCCGGATTTGTGGGCGGTCAGGGGTTGTTCCATCTTCATGGCTTCCAGGACCACGATCAGGTCTCCCTCGGAGACGAGGTCGCCGTCGGCAACTGCCACCTTGACGATGGTGCCCTGCATGGGGGAGGTGAGATCGTCGCCGTCGGCCGCTGCTGCCGACCCGCCGCGTGTGCGCAGTGCCTTCTTCGGCTTGCTGGCGGTACCCTGCCGACCTGTACCGCCCAGGCCCGCTGGTAGGACCACTTCAAGGCGCTTGCCGGCTACCTCGACCGTGATGCGCTGGCGGCCACCGTCCTCGTCGGACGCCGAATCGGCCGCATCCGCCGGGCTCCACGGCGCGATGGTGTTGGTGAACTCGGTTTCAATCCAGCGAGTGTGGACGGTGAACGGTCCGTCGGTCGGGGCGAACGCGGGGTCGGAGACGACTGCGGCGTGGAACGGCAGGACCGTCGGCATCCCGATGATGCGCATTTCGGCGAGGGCACGCCGGGCACGCTGCAGCGCCTGGGTGCGGGTCGCGCCGGTGACAATGAGCTTCGCCAGCATCGAATCGAAGTTCCCGCCAATGACTTCGCCGGCTTCGATCCCTGAATCGACCCGGATACCGGGTCCGGTGGGGAGGGTAAGGGTCTGGACGGTGCCGGGGGCGGGCATGAAGTTCCGGCCGGCATCCTCACCGTTGATCCGGAACTCGAAAGAATGGCCGCGGACGGTCGGGTCGCTATAGCCAAGGGCTTCCCCGCGGGCGAGGCGGAATTGCTCCCGGACCAGGTCGATGCCCGTAACCTCCTCGGAGACCGGGTGCTCCACCTGCAGCCGGGTGTTCACCTCCAGGAAGGAAATGGTCCCGTCCTGGCCCACCAGGAACTCGCAGGTTCCGGCACCCTGGTAACCGGCTTCCCGGAGGATGGCTTTCGACGCCTCGTAGAGTCGCCGGTTCTGGTCCTCGCTGAGGAACGGTGCCGGCGCTTCCTCAACCAGTTTCTGGTTGCGCCGCTGCAGCGAGCAGTCACGGGTGGAGACGACGACGACGTTCCCGTGCGCATCAGCAAGGCACTGGGTTTCCACATGGCGGGGTGCGTCGAGGAACCGTTCGACGAAACACTCACCCCGTCCGAACGCCGCGGTTGCCTCGCGGACCGCCGAGTCGTAGGCCTCGGGGATGTCGGCTGCGTCCCGGACCACCTTGATGCCACGGCCGCCGCCGCCGAAGGCGGCCTTGATGGCGAGGGGGAGCCCAAACTCGTCGGCGAAGTCCTGGACCTCGCGGACGGAGGCAACCGGATCCTTTGTGCCGGGGACCAGCGGGGCGCCGACCTTCTCGGCGATGTGGCGGGCCTTGACCTTGTCACCGAGTTGGGAGATGGCTTCCGGTGAGGGGCCGATCCAGGTGATCCCCGCGTCAATGACCTTGCGCGCGAACTCGGCGTTCTCGGACAGGAAGCCGTAGCCGGGATGGATGGCGTCCGCGCCGCTGCGCTGCGCGGTCTCCAGGATGCGGTCCATCACCAGGTAGGAGTCGGCGGCGGTGCTGCCGCCCAGGCCGTAGGCCTCGTCGGCGAGCCGGACGTGCAACGCGTCCCGGTCCGGATCGGCGTAGACCGCAACCGATACGAGGCCCTCGTCGCGGGCTGCGCGGATGATGCGCACGGCAATCTCACCGCGGTTGGCGATCAGGACCTTGGTAACTGGATTTATTGCAGCGGAAAAGGACTCGCTCATGGTGTGGTCTGGCTCCTTCGTATCTGTTCGGAGCCTAGCGCCATATTGTCGTTTATGCCCATAATCCATGCGGATAGCGCGTGTGGCGGCCGGTTTCTTTGTAGGGATGCTACAACGATAGCCGCGGTTGCACCTCTAAATAGTGAGGTATCCACCGGCCAGTGTGCGGGGCAGGTGGCGTGCCCGCCGGTTAGGCCCAGAAGTCCATGACGGTCAGGTTCGCCGAGGCCAGCAACCCGCGCAGGGTCGAGACGCTCAGCCCAATAACGGCGTGCGGATCGCCGTCGACCCGGGTGATGAACGCCCCGCCCAGACCGTCGATGGTGAACGACCCGGCGACCTGGAGCGGTTCGCCGGTGGCCACGTAGGCATCAATCTCCTCGTCCGAGAGCTGGGCGAAGTGCACCGAGGCGGAGGCGACGGCGCCCACGGTGGCGCCCGATCCGCCGTCGGACGCGGCACGGGTATCCACGAGCCAGTGGCCGGTGTGCAGGACGCCGAACGAGCCGCTCATCCGGCGGATCCGGGCGCGGGCAATCTCCGGTTCCCAGGGCTTGCCGTGGGCGGCTCCCTCGAATTCGAAGATCGAGTCGCAGCCGATCACCAGTGCGCCCTCGGAACCATCCGCCTCCGCGACAGCCTCGGCCTTGGCGCGGGCGAGCAGGAGCGAGGTGTCGAAGGCGTCCAGCGGGCCATACGCGGCGGCGACGGCGTCCTCGTCCACATCGGAGACCAGTACCGAGTGGTGGATACCGGCATCGGAGAGGACCTTGGTGCGGGCGGGGGATGCTGAGGCGAGGATCAGGCGGGAAGTCATACTTCAGCTTAGGCACGTCGGGGCGCGACGGTGTACCGTCGCGCCCCGCTACAGCAGACTGATCCCTCGCAGGGTGACGGCGTCTAGCCGACCAGCGCCCGGCGCAGCGTGTCGAGCCCGACAGATCCGAGGTTCAGCGCGCGGGTGTGGAAACCGCGCAGGTCGAACGCGTCGCCTTCGCGGCCCCGGACCTCGTCGCGAATCTGCTCCCAGAGCCGCTGCCCAATCTTGTACGAGGGGGCCTGACCCGGCCATCCCAGGTAGCGGTTGAACTCGAAGTCCAGTTGGCCCTCCGAGATGGCGATGTTCTTCTTCAGGAACTCATAGCCCTTGTCAGGCGTCCAGGTACCGGTGCCCCAGCGTTCGGGAACGTCCAGTTCCAGGTGAACCCCGATGTCGAAGACCACCCGTGCTGCCCGCATCCGTTGTGCGTCGAGCATGCCGAGCCGGTCGCCCGGGTGGTCAAGATAGCCTAGTTCCTGCATCAACCGCTCGGCGTAGAGCGCCCAGCCCTCGCCGTGGCCGGAGACCCACACCGCGTTGCGGCGCCAGTTGTTCAGCAGCCCGCGCTGCATCGTGGCCGTCGCGATCTGCAGGTGATGCCCGGGAACACCCTCATGGTAGACGGTGGTGGTCTCCTTCCACGTGGTGAAGGAGTCCTCGCCCTCCGGTACCGACCACCACATCCGGCCGGGACGGGAAAAGTCGTCGCTGGGCCCCGAGTAGTAGATGCCGCCCTCATGCGTCGGAGCGATCTTGCACTCGATGGTGCGCATGATGTCGGGGATATCGAAGTGGACCCCGGCCAGTTCGTCGACAGCCTTGTCGGAGAGCTGCTGCATCCAGGCCTGCAGGGCGTCGGTGCCCTGCAGCTGCAGTTCGGGGGTCTCGTCGAGGATCTTCATGGCTTCCTCGACGGAGGCGCCGGCCTTGATCTCATTCGCCACTACCTCCTGCTCGGCGATCACCCGATCAAGCTCTTCGACTCCCCACCGGTAGGTCTCCTCTAGATCGACGACGGCGCCCAGGAACCGTCGCGACATCAGCGCGTAGTGATCGCGGCCCACCGCATCCTTGGCCGGCGCCGCGGGGAGCACCTCATCCTGCAGGAAGGCGCCGAGGCGTCCGTAAGCGGCCCGCGCCGCAGCCGATCCTGCTACCAGGTCCTGGCGCACCTGGTCCGGCAGCGCGCCGTCGTCCAGCGACGCGTTCGACACGAACTCATCGAAGAATCCGCCGTCCTCCGCGTACTTAGCGGTCTGGCCGATCACGATCTTGACCTGGCGCTCGGCGGCAACCAGACCACGGTCCTTGCCGGAGCGCAGGGAGCTGATATAGCCGGAAAGGGCATCGGGGATGTTGTGCATGCGGCCGGCGATATGGCCCCACTGGTCGGCCGTCGCGGTGGGCATCAGGTCAAAGATCGCCCGGATCTCCTGGGCGGGGGATGCGAGGTTGTTCAGATCGGCCAGGTTCAGCCCGGTCGCGTGGATTTCCAGTTCAAGGCCGAGACGCTCCTGCATGGCGTCGAGGGTGACGCGGTCGACGTCGTCGGCGGGTTCCAGATCGGTGAGACGACCGAGGGTTTCCCTCGTGGCCTCGGCCCAGGCCTCGAGGCCGGCAGGGGAGTAGTCGCGGTATTCGGTTTCGTGGCCGGGGAAGCCGAGCTCGGTCGCGAAGCCCGGATCGAGCTCCAGCAGGGTTTCGGTATAGGCGTCGGCGACGGCGTCGATAGCGGTCTTGGCGCGCGTCGGTAGCGAAGCGGGCGACTGGCTAGCTGTGGCGGGGGTCTCATTGTTCACAGATCGAGCCTAGCCGTTTTGCCGCCCGAGTGGTTGCTTTGAGCCACGGTAATCGGCTGTAACCGGATTGTGCCCTGCGTTCCCGGTCGGTGCCCCTGCTGGGGAAGTACCTTGGACTCAGTGATGCCGCCGCGGGCAAGGAAGCGAAGGGTGAGATCAATGGTGCGGGTTCGCAGAATCGTCGCAGTGGCCTGGCTCTCCGCCGCCACGATGGCTCTGACGGGGTGCACCCCCACCGCCCCGGATCTTCTCAGCGCCGACGAGGTTGACCGTGCAGCCGTTCAGGTAGGGGACTACCCGGAGGCAGTGGCCAGCCTGCGGGACTCATCGTTCCGGCTGGGCGCAGTGATGCTCGCCGGCGCCGACCCGACCGACAATGCGGTGACGAGCCCGGTCAGCGCCCTGTATGCGCTCTCCATGCTGCGTGCCGGGGCAGCGACGACGACGGCGGCCGAGATGGACGAGGTGCTCGGTTTTCCTGCCGAGAACCGCGACGAGGCAATGAACGCGCTGCTGGCCCTGTGGCAGGAACACGACGGTGATCCCGGGACAGTCGACGAGGACGATCCGCCCGAAGCCCCGCTCCTGCACCTGGCGAACGGGATCTTCATTGATCGCGGCCTGACCGTGGGGGAAACCTTCCTTCAGACGCTTGCTGCCCAGTACGGCTCGGGCGTGTACCCGGTGGACTTCAGCGACCGCTCCACCGAGGACACGATCAACGCCTGGATCAGCGAGCACACCGGCGGCCGGATCGACCAAGCGCCGCTGGACTATGATCCCGACACCCGGGTCAGCCTGCTCAACACCGTCTACTTCGCGGCGGCGTGGGCAACCCCCTTCGACCCCGTGGATACCGCGCCCGGGCCGTTCCAGCTCGCCGATGGCGGGACCATCCAGGCCGACATGATGCGGCAGCTGGGGTCGGCCAACTATGCCTCCGGGGACGGGTGGACCGCAGTGGATCTGCCCTACAACGAGGGTTTCCAGATGCGGCTGATTCTGCCGGATCAGGGAGGATCGCCGGTGATGAGCGCGAGCCAGCTCGCTGATGTCCGGGTGGGGATGGAGAGCGGATCAGCGGTCGACGTCGGCCTCGTCTTGCCGAAGTTCGATCACCGCTACCACCAGGATCTGTTGGAGCTGCTCGCCAACATGGGCCTGACCGAGACCTTCGGCCTGGACCCCGACTTCAGCCCGATCAATCCGGCCCTCTTCGTCTCGGGAGCGGCACAGGACGCCAACATCACCGTTGCCGAACGAGGCACGATCGCAGCAGCCGTCACGCAGATCAACATGGTCGAATCGGGGATGCCTACCCCCGACGTGGACTTCGTCCTCGACCGGCCGTTCCAGTACCAGATCATCCACACGGAGACCGGCATGCCCCTGTTTATGGGGACAGTGACGGATCCCCGTTGACGTCGGGGCGGCTGGCGGGAGCGTGGGCGGGCGGCTAGTCCAGGGATTCCAACAGACGTCGTTCGAACTCAGGCACCATCGTCCTGATATAGGTTTCGCTGAGGTGGTTGTCATCCATGTAGACGAGGACGTTGCCGATCACCGGTGGGCAGACCCCGTCGGGGCAGATCAGGTCGGTCAGCTCGATCGAGTGCAACGCAGGGAATCGGGCGGCCAGCTCATTCACCGGGTTCACCGGCGCCAGCTTGTCTCCGACGTCGAAGGTGCAGGATGGGTCATCCTGCCCGGAGCTTTCCACACACTCAGGAATGTTGATCCCGAACCGTGGATTGTCACGGATGGCGATGACCTGGGCGCCGCCATCCATGATCCGCTGTGCGGCTTCCTCATAGCCGGGAACAAGGCGGTCGTCGGGGCGGGTGTGGTGTGAGGTGGAGGAAACGGTGAAGACCAGGTCGGGATTCACCTCCTCCAGGTAGGAGAGCACATCGGCGTTCCACTGGTCGCAGTTCTCGACCGGTTCCTGTCCGACCGGCGCACCGAAGGGGCACTGCCCTTTGCGCAGCACCACGAGGTCCCAGCCCTGGCGTTTGGACACGGGCTCGATCGCTGCCACCCACTGCTGCGGGTGCGATGCCCCGACAACGACTGCCAGCTTGGTCGGGTCCTCAACTGTCGACTGGGTGCAGCCAGCCTGCAATAAGCCGAAGGAGGAGGCGTCGAATGCGCCGGAACAGTCCTCCTCAAGATTGACCCATTCTCTGTCCAGAGCCGTCATCAGCGGCATCAGGGGAGCCTGGTCATCACCGAAGGGAACGAATCCCTCCCGGAGGGAGGCAGCGCCCGGGTTGTTGGCGTCATCAGCGGCTGCGGTCGCGGCGGTGTGGATTTGCAGTTGCCAGGCTCCCACCGGAACACCAACGAAGATGGCGCAGAGGGCGATGACGACGGCGGACCGCCTCCGTTTCCGTGCCGCCCACTTCAACTGTCGGATGGGTTTGTCGATGAACCGGGTGGTCACCATCGCCCAGAGCACTGATACGGCGATGATTGCCAGGCCCGAAAACAACCCGGCCGATTCCTGGTCCCGGTTGATCAGGAAGACCACCAGCAACGGCCAGTGGACCAGATAGAGGGCGTAGGAGGCGTCCCCCAACCGCACCAGCGGACGCGAGGAAAGGAACCGGTCCACGCCGAACCGGCTTCCGGTGCCGCCCGCGCTGATTACTGCTGCGGCGGCGAGGGTTGGCCAGAGCGCGATATAGCCGGGGAACTGCTGCTCCACCTGGAGGACGATTCCGACGGCGAGCATGGCGATGATGCCGACCCAGCCCAGGACAACCCGGCTCAGCACCGGGAGCCGAACGTAGGGCAAGGCCAGCGCTATCAGTGACCCGAGGGCGAATTCCCACAGCCGGGTGCGGGTGTCGAAGTAGGCAAAAGCCTGGTTTGTCGCGGTCTGCCACACGGAGTAGGCGAGCGACGAGGCGAATACCAGGCCGAACAACCCGATCAGAACCCTCCGCGGCTTGATCCTGAACCGGTGGGCGGCAACGGCGGCGCCCGCGAACAGCAACGGCCACAGGATAAAGACCTGGCCCTGGATGGAGAGTGACCAGAAGTGCTGGAACGGGCTCGCGGTGCTGTGGTCGGTGGCGTAGTAGTCGACCGAGTTCGCCGCGAGCAGCCAGTTCTGGAAGTAGAAGAGGGAGGCCCACGCCTGGTCGAGGATTTCCGTCCAGCGTCCCCGGGGGACGAAAGCCAGTACGGCTCCGAGGGTGACGACGATGGTCAGGGCCGCCATCGGTACCAGTCGCCGGAAGAGGTTGACCCAGTACCGCAGCAGGTCCAGCGGCGTCCCGGTCTCCAGCTTGCGGGTGAAGGAGAGGGTGAGGAGGAACGCGGAGATGAGGAGGAAAACGTCGACGCCCCCGGAGACCCGCCCCAGCCAGACGTGGTAGACCACCACCATCAACACGGCGAGGGCTCTCAGGCCCTGCACCTCCGGTCGGTAGCCGGATTTCACTGCCCCCGGCGCCGGAAGGATTGGTGCAGTCACCAATGGTGCGCGGCTGGTGTGCCTGCCGGTCATGTATCGATCTCCTCAGCCGACAGAATTACCTGACTATCCTAGTGGCAGGTGAGACCGCTCCCTCTCACAAGGGTCTAGCGGCCGCTGCGTTTCCAGGAGCCTGGCCCGGGCAGGGGCGCCAGGCGCAGCTGGTTCCGGCGGACCCAGGTGCGGTGCGGGGTTCCGGCGTCGGGCTCCGGGGAATCACTGGAGAGCGCGACGACGACGGCGGTCAGCGCCGCCAGCTCCTCGGCCGTCGGGGTGCCACGGACCACTGAAAACACAGCGTCCGCGGGGGCAACGGCGTCGTCGTCGGCCGCGGAATGGCCGGGCCGGATCGGGGTAATGGTCACAGGGGGATGTTCCCGTGCTTTTTGGCGGGGTTGGTGGCCCGTTTGTCGCGCAGGGCCCGCAGCCCGCGGACAATCTGCTGCCGGGTGTCCGACGGCGCGATCACGGCGTCGACGTAGCCCAGCTGCGCTGCCTGGTAGGGGTTGAGGAGCTCTTCCTCGTACTGGGTGATCACCTGGGCACGGGCGGCCTCGACGTCGCCGCCCGCGTCGGCCACTGACTTGAGGTGACCGCGGTAGAGGATGTTCACGGCCCCCTGGGCTCCCATCACGCCGATCTGCGCGGTGGGCCAGGCCAGGTTGAGGTCGGCACCGAGCTTCTTGGAGCCCATCACGATGTACGCGCCGCCGTACGCCTTGCGGGTAATGACGGTGAGCTTGGGGACGGTGGCTTCAGCGTAGGCGTAGAGCAGTTTGGCGCCCCGGCGAATGATGCCGTTGAACTCCTGATCCTTGCCGGGAAGGAAGCCGGGCACATCCACGAGGGTGAGGATCGGGATGTTGAAGGCGTCGCAGTTCCGGACAAAGCGGGCGGCCTTTTCGGACGCGGCGATGTCCAGGGTGCCGGCGAACTGCAGCGGCTGGTTGGCAACGATCCCGACGGTGTGGCCCTCCACCCGGGCGTACCCGATCATCACGTTCGGTGCGTAGAGGGACTGCATCTCGAGGAAGTGGCCGTCGTCGACAATCGTGGAGATCACCGTGCGCATGTCGTAGGGCTGGTTCGCCGAGTCGGGGATCAGGGTGTCGAGCTCCTCATCCTCGGCGGTGAGCTCCAGCTGCTCGACGAACTCGGTGAGCGGTGCCTCGGCCAGGTTGTTCGAGGGCAGGAAATCCAGCAGCTCCCTGACGAAGTCGATCGCGTCGCGTTCGTCGGAGGCGAGGTACGCGGACGTCCCGGTGGTGGAGTTGTGCTGCCGCGCGCCGCCGAGGGTCTCCATGTCGACGTCCTCGCCCGTCACGGTCTTGATCACGTCGGGTCCGGTGATGAACATGTGGGAGGTCTTGTCCACCATCACCACGTAGTCGGTGAGGGCGGGGGAGTAGGCGGCACCGCCCGCGCAGGGCCCCATGATCAGGGAGATCTGGGGGATCACCCCCGAGGCGTGGACGTTGTTCCGGAAGATGTCGGCGAACATGGCCAGCGAGGACACGCCCTCCTGGATCCTGGCGCCGCCGCCGTCGTTGATCCCAACCACCGGGCAGCCGTTCCGGAGCGCGAACTCCTGGACCTTGACGATCTTCTCGCCGTTGACCTGGCTCAGCGACCCGCCGTAGACGGAAAAGTCCTGGCTATAGACGGCGATCTGGCGGCCCTCCACCGTTGCGTACCCCGAGACGACGCCGTCGCCCAGGGGTTTCTTCGCCTCCATGCCGAACGCCGTCGACCGGTGGACCGCCAGGGCGTCGAACTCGACGAAGGAGCCGGGGTCCACCAGCAGGTCAATGCGCTCGCGGGCGGTGTTCTTGCCCCGCGCGTGCTGCTTCGCGACCGACTCGGGGCCGGACGGTTGCTGCGCGAGTCCCTCGCGGCGACGGAAATCGGCGAGCTTCCCTGCGGTGGTGGTGAGGTCGATCGAGTGATCCTGCGCGACCAAAGGTACTGAGCCAGGCTGCATTGAGTCTCCGGGTTGACGGTGAACGGGCCGTTGTCGGGGTTAAGTAGGTTCTCCACAAAACCTCCGGCGTTTCACCCAGTCTAGTGACGGTTCTGGCCGTCCGGACTGTAGGACACCTACAATTTCCGCTTCGCTGTGTTAGCTCCACGCCGCATGTTACCCACGAGTAACAATTAGGTTTTTCGGGCCTCCGCCCCACTATTCTTACTTCATGACTGCCAGCAACGACGCCCCGCGTCAGTCCAGCCCAGCCACCCTTGCGGGTCGCACCATTCTCATGTCCGGCGGTAGCCGGGGGATCGGCCTCGCGATCGCCCTGCGCGCCGCGCGCGACGGCGCCAACATCGCCCTGATGGCCAAAACGGGGGAGCCGCACCCCAAGCTCGACGGCACGGTGTTCACCGCCGCCCAGCAGATCCGCGACGCCGGAGGCAACGCCCTGCCCATCGTCGGCGACGTCAGGAACGACGACGACGTCGCTGCCGCCGTCGCGGCGGCCACCACCGAGTTCGGCGGGATCGACGTCGTCGTGAACAACGCCTCGGCCATCGATCTTTCCCCAACCCGGGACGTCAGCATGAAGCGTTATGACCTGATGGCCGACATCAACGTCAGGGGTACGTTCCTGTTGAGCAAGCTGTCGCTGGAGGCGCTGCTGGCCTCGGAAAACCCACACATCCTGACACTGTCGCCGCCATTGAACCTGGAACCGAAGTGGGCCGGCATCCATTTGGCCTACACCATGGCGAAGTACGGGATGAGCCTGACCACTCTCGGACTGGCCGAGGAATTCAAGGCCGAAGGGATCGCGGTGAATTCACTCTGGCCGCAGACCCTGATCGACACCGCTGCGATCCGTAACCTCCCCGGCGGAGAGCAGATTGTGCACGGCGCCCGCAATGCTGAGATCGTCGCCGACGCCGCCCATGCGATCCTGGTTCGACCCTCCCGCTCCTGTACCGGCAACTTTTTCACCGACGAGGGCGTGCTGCGCGACGAAGGTGTCACCGACTTCTCCAGGTACAGCCTGGGAGCCACCGAGGACCAGCTGGTCCCCGATATCTTCCTCTAGCCGGGCCACCCCTGGCGGCGGAGCGCGCTCGCGGCTTTCGCCACGATCCAGTTGCTCCCCTGCCGGAGGTCCAGTTTGTTGAACCTGACCTGGGCCCAGCCGAGTTCGGCTGCCCAGGCATCGCGGCGGGCGTCGGCTGACTGCTGTTCAGGGGTCAGGTGATGGGAGCCGTCGTACTCAAGACAGGTCCGATACTCCTCGCACCCAAGATCGGTCCAGAATGCGACGCCCCCTGTCGGGTCGAATACAGGGCAATCGACAGTGAAGCGTGGAAGTCCAGCATCCTCAAGTGCCAACCTGACCCGGGTCTCAGGGGGTGAATCGACACCCACCCTTAGCCTGGCGAAGGCGGCGCGCGCGGCCGGGATTCCCTGCGTTCCGCTACGGTGGTCCAGAAACTGGCCCAGAGCGGCGAGTTGGATGATGGCGCGCTTCGTCTCGCCGAAGGACCGCTGGTGCGAGCAGACGAGATAGTCGCCCGCACACACGAGGTCCTCGTGTGTCAGCAAGCCGGCAAGGTCCAGCCAGGTGCGAGCCGGTGTTGTCACGGGCACACCATCGCGATCGAGGACGTCGCCCGGTTGGAGTGCGAGCCGATGCCCGTGCACGCCGCGCCGGCGCGGCACAGCTTTCCCTGCGCTCCGGGACAAATGCAATACCGTATCAACGCTGTACCGGCTTGGCAGCGGTATCCCATGGATGGCCGCTGCGGTGGTGTGGCTGATGAAGGACCCGGGGGCCAATTCGGTGTAGGGGCGGCACCGATCGAGGATGCCCTGAGTGGATTGTCGGGGCACCCGGATGCCCCTGCTCGGAAGGCTCAGGTCGCTGGCCCGGGTCCGGCTGCGCGGAACGCCGATGGCTGCCGCGGCGATGGTAGTGAATGACCGCCCGTCGATGGGTCCAGGGAGCGGCATGCGCTGTGTCATGGCTCCATTGGAGCGCAAACAGACGTGCCACGGGATTGTTATCCACAGCGTTGGACCGCGTGTGCAGTTGTGGCGGGTAGGTCCGGTCGGCACCGACGAGAGTCACCAGCATTTGTGCAGTTGTGGCGGGTCCATTGTCCGGCGTCCGGTGTCCGTCGTCCCTCGTGTGCAGTTGGGGCGGGTGGTGGGGCGGAGAACCCACCAGAGGTGTACAAGCCAGGTAGGGGGACCCGCCACAGCTGTACAAATGCCCGGCCAAAGCCGTGCTGGGTAAGATCGCTGTATGACTTCCCGCTACTCCAACCTTGAACGCCCCGGTTTGGACGAAGCGGCGCTCCGGGACGCCCTGTGCGCGCCCAAGGGACCGTACGGCAGGCTCGACGTCGTCGCCGAAACCGGATCCACCAATACCGACCTGGTCCAGCACGCCCAGCACCGGGCGGGCGAGTGGCCGGACCTCAGCGTCCTCACGGCCGAACAGCAGAGCGCCGGACGCGGACGGCTGGACCGCCAGTGGATAGCCCCGGAGCGGTCCTCGCTGATCGTGAGCATCCTGTTCCGACCCCGTAACCCGCAGGGCCGGCCGCTGCCCACGCAGAGCTACTCCTGGCTCTCCCTGCTCGCCGCGCTCGCACTGGCGGAAAGCATCGAGGAGCGCACCGAGATCAGTCCCCAGCTCAAATGGCCCAACGACGTGCTGGTCGACGGGCGGAAACTCGCCGGTGTCCTGGCGCAGCTGGTCGCCGACGACCGTGGGGGGCCAGCGGCCGTCGTCGTCGGCGTCGGAGCGAATGTGTCCCTGACCGACCAGGAGCTGCCCGTCCCCAGTGCCACCAGCCTGCTGCTCGAATATGCAACCACCACCGACCGGAACGTGCTGCTGCGGGCGTTCCTCCGCCGGCTCGCCGACCACTATGCCGCCTTCCAGGCGGTCGACGGCGACGCCCGCCGTGAATGGGCGGACGGCACTACCCTCGCGCAGCGGGTGAGTGACCGCATGGTGACCCTGGGTGAGCGCGTCCGGGTCGAGCTGCCGGGCGGGATGGAACTTTTGGGCCGCGCGCTGGGTCTTGATGCCCACGGCGCGTTGCTGGTCCGCGACGACGACGACGAGCTGCACACTGTCACGGCGGGCGACGTCGTGCACGTGCGGCAGGTCCCCTGACGTGGGCGGCTGAGCACTGTGCGACTGAAACTCGCGCCGGGGGAGCATGTGATTGTGCGGACCCGTCCTCACCCGCGGCCGCTGGCGCTGCCGTTCGTGGGAGTGCTGGTGGTCCTGGCGGCGACTGGGTTCGGGCTGGGTCTGCTGAGCAGGCAGGGTCTCCCGCCCACCCTGGTCGACTGGGTGCCGCTTGCGGTGATCCTTATCCTGGCGGTGGCGGTCCTGATCCTGCTGCGGATGTTTGTGCGGCCATTGATGCGCTGGTGGGGAATGCGGTACATCCTGACCAGCCGCCGGCTGATCACCCGCCGCGGGTTTTCGACCCGGCGCGAGCATGAACTGGCGCTGGCAAGCATCTACCAGCTGGACACTTCCCAGACGCTGCTGCAGCGCTCCACCGGCAGCGGAAACCTCACGGTGGATCTGGGTCGCGACCGGACCGTGGTTTACCCGGACATGCCCCAGGTCCACACGTTCAAGGAGTTCATGGTGGAGGCGATCGGCGACCTCCCACTGACTGTGATGTTTGATGGTGTAGACATGGAAGCTGACCCGGTGCACGACCTCGAGGGTTATTGATCACCGGATGACAGCACGGACGGGAGAAGAGCGGATGACGGATGACGACCAGTCCGACAGGGAACAGGACGAGTCGCAGCCCACCCCTGCCCCGGAATCGGCGGGGAACGGCTCCGAAGCGATCAGGGGTTACGAATCGGGAACCGACGTTCCTCAGTTGGAAGTTCCCCAGGTGGAGCTGAGCCGCGAGGCGATCCGGAACCTGGAGATCGAACTCCTCGGTGCCGAGCGGACCCTGCGACGCCGTGACGTTGCCGCCCGCGCAGGGGTGTCCCTGCTGTCGGCACGCAAGCTCTGGCGGGCCATGGGCTTCCCGAACATCTCCGACGAGGACGTTGCCTTCACTGAGAAGGACAAGGATGCGCTGATCACCATCATCGAACTGGTCCGCAGCGAGAAGGTCTCCGAGAACGCCGCCATCTCCATCACCCGGGCCATCGGGCAGATGACCGACCGGATGGTGGTCTGGCAGATTGAGGCACTGGTCGAGGAAATGGCTGCGCAGCGGCAGATCCCCGACGCCGTCGCCCGGAAGGCCCTGGTCGCCGAACTGCCCGACCTCATCGAGCCCCTGGAGAAGACGCTGGTCTACGCCTGGCGCCGGCAGTTGAACGCCGCGGTCCAACGGCTCGCACTGCGGGCCGAATCCGGTCTCCAGGCCAGCGCGGAGGGCCGCATGGGCGACGAGGACGACGCCCCGCTGCCCCTGGCCCGCGCCGTCGGCTTCGCTGACCTGGTCTCCTACACCAGTCTGTCCCGGCAGATGAATGAGCGCACCCTGGCCCACCTGGTGCAGCGCTTCGAGAACGTCTGCGCCGAGATCATCTCGGTCGGTGGCGGCAGGCTCGTCAAGACCATCGGCGACGAGGTGCTCTACATCGCCGAATCGCCGGAGGCCGGTGCCGAGATCTCCCTCGCGCTGGCCAAGGCGTTCACCGAAGATCACCTGCTGCCCTCGGCCCGCGTCTCAATGGTGTGGGGCCGCATCCTGTCCCGTCTCGGCGACATCTACGGGCCAACGGTGAATCTGGCGTCTCGCCTGACCTCGCTGGCGGAACCCGGCACCGTGCTGATCGACGCGTCGACGGCTGCAACCCTGAGGGAGAACGAACGGTTCGTCCTGATCCCGCAGAAAGCGCGAACCATCAGGGGCTTCGGCGAAGTCACGCCGGTGACCCTCGCACGGGGCACCGGCACCGGACTGGTCCTCGACTAGCGACGATGGGCAGAAGTGCCCATCGTCAGTGGCCTCTAGGGACGGTCGGCTAGGGTAGCCAAGTAACTACGTGACACATTGCATGTGACGGAAGCTGGATGACAGGGCGTAAATGACAACCGACGACACATCGGCCGCGGGCCTCGACCTCACGGTGAGCTGCGGGTACGCGTCGGACGTCGGGCTGCGCCGCGAGCACAACGAGGACTCGCTCATCGCGGCGAACCCCATCTTCGCCGTCGCCGACGGGATGGGTGGCCACGAGGCCGGCGAAGTGGCCAGCAGCATCTGTATCCGCACTCTTGGCGAGAGCCGGATCGCCGGACACCCTTTCCCCGATCTTGACCCTGATGAACTGCAGGAACTCCTGGTCCACGCCGATGAGCAGATCCGCGCGGAGACGGGCGGGCGTGCCGGTACCACCCTGAGCGGGACGGTGCTGGTGCAGGAGACGGGCGTCCCCTACTGGCTGGTGTTCAACGTGGGTGATTCGCGCACGTACCGTTTCAGCCAGGGCGGTCTGGAGCAGATCACCGTTGATCATTCCGAGGTGCAGGAACTCGTGGACTACGGCCGGATCACTCCCGAAGAGGCCCTGACCCACCCGCGACGGCACGTGGTCACCCGGGCGCTGGGCACCGGGAGCGATATCGACGCCGATTTCTGGCTGATCCCCGCCGCTGCGGGCGATCGCATGCTGGTCTGCTCGGATGGTCTCATCAACGAGGTCGGTGACGAACAGATCTTCGACCTGCTCGCCTCGATCGCGCACCCCCAGGAGGCCACCGATGCCCTGGTGCAGGCGGCGCTGAGGGCCGGTGGCCGGGACAACATTTCGGTCATTGTTGTCGATATCGCAGGCGACGCAGCAGAAAGCTAGGACGGCGCAGTGACCCGGTACGTCCTCGCTGGCTACCCCTGGTAGTCAGGGCTAGCCGTGGATCAGGTCATGGCGACGAGAACGGGGGTCATGGTCATCAGGCCCAGAGCGATGAAGATACCCCCTGACACCCGCTCGATCCACCGGGTGACAGCTGGCCGATTGAGCCAGACGCTGGCCGTATGGGCTCCGAAGGCAACCATGACGAGGTAGCCGCCAATCACCACTGAAACGGTCCCGCCGACGACGGCGATCACGTACGGCGCACCGGTGCCGGCCGGGGTGAACTGGGGGATGAGGGCAAGGAAGAACAGGCCGGTCTTGGGGTTCGTGATGCAACAGAGTATCCCTGCACTGAACGCCTTCCATCCCGACGTCGCCGCTGCCCGGGTGTCAGTCACCGATGATTCCAACAGCGCCGCTGACACCGCCGGGATCGATGGCGAAGGCAACTGCTCTTCGGCCGCCGACGGCTCCGTGGCAGTCCCGGCTCCGGCCGTGACCCGCCTGGTGGCTGGCGCTGCGACCCGGGCGCGAGGGTGGCTGGTCAGGGAGCGGTAGCCGAGGTAGAGAAGGTACAGCCCTCCCACCACGCGCAGCGTGTGGAACGCGGCAGGGGAGTCCTGGAAGAAGGTCGCCACACCTGCTGCGACCAGGGCTGCCCAGACGAACACTCCCAGTGCGGAACCCAGGGCTGCACAAAGTCCGGTCCGGCGGCGACGCAGTGAGTACTTCAGGGTCAGGAGGGTGTCCGGCCCGGGTGTGATCGCCAGGATGACAGCGACACCCAGAAGGGCGAGGTAGTTCGCTGTGGTCATTGAGTGGTTTCTTTCTGATCAGCGGGGGAAATGTGGAACCGGGTGTTCCGCATTCCAGAATGACATCTCCTGCCAGATGGCACCAGCAGATATTTAGCGACAATTGGCAGTCAACGACATATGATGAGGGATGATCGATCCCCATAAGCTCGTCATCCTGCGTGCCGTCATCTCCGCGGGATCAGTGCACGGCGCAGCCGCCGGGCTGCACCTCACCCCCGCCACCGTTAGCCAGCACCTGCGCGTCCTCGCACGTCAGACCGGACTGGTGCTGTTCGAGAAGCGGGGCCGGGGGATCGACGCCACCCCGGCCGCCCTGCATCTGGCCGAGGAGAGTGGCCAGGCCCTGGCAAGCCTGGAGCGGCTTGACCGCAGCGTCGCAGATCTTCGGGCTGGCCGCGCGGAACAGATCACGTTCGCCTGCTTCGCATCAGTGGCCCAGGCCTGGATGCCCCATGTGGTGGGGGTTTTGCGGGACCGGTTCTCTGCCACAGTGGTCGAGATCATTATCAGCGAACTTCAACCGGGCGGGACCAGGTGGCAACCGGACATCGACATTCGCAACGAACCCACTGACGGTGATCCATTGAATCTTGAGGGCTATCAACGACATGTTCTCGCCGAGGAGAAGCTGGATCTGGTGCTACCGGCGGATCATCCCCTGTGCTCCCAAGAGGTGGTGGACATGATTCAGCTCAGGGATGAGCCATGGATCGATCACGACATCAACGATGGCCCAACCGGGCAGATCATCGCCCGGGCCTGCACCACCGCAGGGTTCACGCCCCGGTATGTTGCCCGGCTGGACGACCACCATGGTGCACTGAGCCTGACGGCAGCCGGGCTGGGGGTGACCATGCTTCCACGCATCGCCCTCACCCGGCTGCCCGATAACCTGGCCATCCGTCCTCTTGCGGGCCCCGGGGTCGAACGCCGAATAGTAGCCTTCACCAGAACGCATCCGATTCGCGCCAGGATTATCCATACCGCCCTGACCGCGCTGCGTGAGATTGCCGGTCAGACCGAAGCCTTGAGTCGCTGAACGTCAGTCCTCCGGTGGACGCTAGGGGTGGGATTTACCCACGGGGTCACCGGCAGTCTCAGCCCCGTCAACAGCGGGTGGGAAGAGGCGCCGGACGCCGCCGCGGGCCAGCATCAGGACGATGATCAACGCGGTCACCTGGAAAAATCCGCCGAGATAGACGGCGTCCCCGAAGACCAGAGCCACCACCTCCAGCACCAGGAATTTGCTTCCCGGCAACACCAGCAACAGGGCGATGGCGTTGATTGCCCGGGCGGTACCGGTCTGTGCGTCGCGTACCCGCCGGATGATCAGTTTCTTCACCCGCAGTACCAGTTCCAGCACGAGCTTCAGCAGGATCGCCGTGAGCAGTGCCAGGATGAACGTCTCCGAGATGACCGCTGGAAGCAGCTGGATGAACAGGCCGAGAACCACCAGGTAGACGAAGACGTCAACGAGATCGATCGGCCGGATCCGCATGCAGCAATGTTAACGCTGGAGGTAGGGTGTGGACCATGTATCTGGAGAACATCGTCATTGACGCGATGGAGCCGCATCGCCTGGGACAGTTCTGGGAGGCAGCGCTCGACGGCGAACGGCTCACCGACGAGCCCGGCATCTTCGAAACACGGCTGGCCGTCGATGGCGGACCGGCGCTCGATCTATGCTTCCAGCGCGTCCACGAACCGCCGTCGTCGGAACCCCGGATTCACCTGGATCTGCTCGGCGGGAATCGCCAGGCCGACGTCGTCGAGCGGTTGCTCGGGCTCGGTGCACGGCATCTCGACATTGGACAGGGCGGTGTGCCCTGGACCGTGCTCGCCGATCCGGAAGGCAACGCCTTCTGCGTCATGAATGAGCGGCCGGCCTATTCCAACACCGGACCTATCGCTGCCCTGCCGATCGATTCTGCCGATCCGGAGCGGGACGCCGCGTTCTGGTCGTGGCTCACCGGATGGCCCCAGCTGGCCGGATCGCCCACCACGTTGCGGCATCCCTCCCATCGCGGCCCATTGCTCGAGTTCTGTCCCGAGCCTGCACCGAAGGGAACCGCGAAAAACCGGCTTCACCTCGATGTCCGGCTCGAGTCCGCAGACAGCCCCGACGACGTCGCCGAGGGGATCGCCACCCGTGGCGGGCAAGAGCTCAACCCCGACTGGGGCGACCTGCCCTGGCGGATCTATGCCGACCCCTCGGGCAACGAATTGTGCGTCCTGCCAGCCCGATAACCTCGGGGCACCGAGGTTCTGCTAGTGATCGTGAACGACGGTTGTTGACCGGCGGAGAAGGATGAGAGGTTTACATGGTTGAGTTGCGTCTGGTTCCTCCGCCCGACCCAGAGAACCGTCTACCGGATGAGCCGTTGTCTGAGAATTACGTGGCTTGTCCTGATGGTGTCCTGGTGTCCGGGCACTACATCGAGTGGAATGGGAACTTTTACGAGGGCTACTCGATCGGCACCGACATGTGGATCAGGCACCGGGTCGCAGAAGATTTGTCGGCTGAATGGATCCCGCTTCCCGGCTCCTTCAATCCAGGGTCCGGGAGGACTACCTACCGCCGGAGGGTCCTGACGGCGGAAGTAGAACGCTATGTGAGCCTCACCTCCACCGGGATGTGGCGGGGACTTCAGTTCGGGATCATCGCCTACTCCGAAGACGGAACCGTTGCCGTGCGCGGGGGATACTCGCCGGAGATGATCGAACTGTTGGAATCTGGGGCAGCACCGCAGCTCGAGGCCGTGGAAGCGGGCCGGGCAGGTGTCATCGGGGACCTTCCTTGGTCGCAGATGTCAGATTTCAGCACCATAATGACCGATTTGGCCCTGCCTCAGGCCTAGGGTCATCCGCACTTCCGGACCCGTGGTAGACATGGGGCGTAGCCCCGGACACCAACGTAAGGACTCGCAGTGATTTTCCAGAAGGCCCTCAGCCCGGCACATGTTGCACAACTGGTGGAAGGCAACAGGGACACGGTGTCGGGTTTCGTGTTGAACGCTGCCGACGTCGTCGGGCTGTCGAAGGATCGTCTGTACCAAGCACATGGCGTGGGCTTCGCCGGGTCGCCCTGGGACCCCAACGCCGCCTACTTCGATGTGCTCCGCTTTGCCGAGCCGCCGGGCGTCTACGTTCACACGCCAATCGCCCCTGAGTTCGTGGATCGCCCGCCGTTCACGGGCAACGGCTTCGCACTGTTCGACGGCGGCTACGTGCCGCAATACTTCCTTGACGAGGTGAGGATCCCGCCTGCAGCTGAGCTGTACCGGATCACCCCGGACGGCAATGCCGCCTTCCTTGCCGTCTACCGCGATGTCGCCAACGGGTGGGCTTTGGCCCAGGGTTCGGGTTTGGCGACTCCAGCCCCTAGTCTGCCCTCTCTCGTCATGGGGTGGGTCGCAATCTGGGACGGCTTCCGTTTCAGCGCCGACCTGGTGAAGGAAAACACCGCTGTGATCCTCGCAGCAACCAGCCAGCCACCCGAAGAGGTTGGCGGATTCACCCAGACCGAACGCGGCTGCTGGGCCCGCGAAGTGCCCCTGTCGGATCTCGATGAGCTGTTCGAGCTCAACTCCACCTGCCGTTTCAAGGGCGAGCCGTTCAGGATCACCGCTGTGTCCCACGACGGCGAAACCCGCGTGTTCCGCCTTTTCTACACCGGTCACAACGCGGACACTGCCGAAGCTATGCGGCTGAACAAGTCCGACGCTGGCGTGTACTGGACAACAGTCCCCGAAACCGAGGTCACCGACGTCGAGCTGATCCAAAACACGTTGAAGGATCTCCGGGTCGGGTCGTAGCGGCACAACAAGCATCCTGCTTACTACTGAGGCAAGATAGGACTGTGGCCAGAACACCTGATAACCCAGACATCGAACTCGCTCCGGATCAGACCCCGGTAGATTCCCTGCGGGAGGAATACGACTCGCTGGCCGAGGAAGTGCGCCGTCACCGGTTTGCCTACTACAACGAGAACGCACCGACCATCTCGGACGCCGAGTTCGATGAGCTGTTCCGCCGGCTGGAGAAGATCGAGGCGCTTCACCCCGAGCTGGTAGCGAACGATTCCCCGACCCAGGAAGTCGGCGGTGACGCGTCCTCCGCATTCGCTGCCGTGGACCACCTGCAGCGGATGTACAGCCTGGAGGACGTGTTCTCGCTGGACGAACTGGATGTCTGGGTGAGCCGTGCCGCCGCCAGCGTTGAGTCCGTCAGTCCGGGGAGCACCATCAAGTGGCTGACCGAGTTGAAGATTGACGGTCTGGCAGTCAACCTGCTCTACCGGAACGGGGAGCTGGTGCGTGCCGCTACCCGCGGGGACGGCACCACCGGTGAGGACATCACGCACAACGTCCTGACCATCAAGTCGATCCCCAGGGTCCTCGCCGGGACCGGCCACCCGGCCGAGATGGAGGTCCGCGGTGAGGTCTTCTTCCCGTCCGCAGCGTTCGCCCAGCTCAACGAACGGATGGTCGCCGCGGGGAAGGCGCCGTTTGCCAACCCCCGCAACGCCGCAGCCGGTTCCCTCCGCCAGAAGGACCCTGCACTGACCGCCGAGCGCCCGCTGGACATGTACGTGCATGGTATCGGCGTCCGCGAGGGACTCGCAGCGCAGTCCCAGTCGGAAACCTACGGCCTGCTGAAGGAATGGGGCCTGCCCACCTCTCCCTACTACAAGGTGCTCGACGACGCCCCTGCGGTGGTTGACTTCATCGAGCACTATGGGAAACACCGGCATGACCTGTTCCACGAGATCGACGGCATCGTCGTCAAGGTCGATGATTTCGCGTTACAGCGGGCCCTCGGACATACCTCCCGGGTGCCCCGCTGGTCGGTGGCCTTCAAATACCCGCCCGAAGAGGTCAACACCCGGCTGCTCGACATCCGGGTGAACGTGGGCCGCACCGGCCGCGTCACGCCGTTCGGGATGATGGAGCCGGTCAAGGTTGCTGGCTCCACAGTCGAAATGGCGACCCTGCATAACCAGGACGTGGTCAAGGCCAAGGGGGTCCTGATCGGGGACATGGTGGTGCTCCGCAAGGCGGGGGATGTGATCCCGGAGATCGTGGGCCCAGTGGTCGCCCTCCGTGACGGGACCGAACGCGAGTTCGTCATGCCGACCGAATGCCCGTCCTGTGGCACCCCGCTCGCCCCAGCGAAGGAGGGCGACGTCGACATCCGCTGCCCCAATGCCCGGTCCTGCCCGTCCCAGCTGCGGGAGCGGGTGTTCCACCTCGCCGGTCGAGGGGGCTTCGACATCGAAGCGCTCGGGTGGGAAGCGGCGATCGCGCTCACCCAGCCCGCCGAGCCGACCGACCCACCGCTGACCTCCGAGGCGCAACTGTTCGACCTGACCCCCGAGGCGCTCGCCGACGTGCGGATCCTGCGGGACAAGCGGGTCAAGGGCGAGGTGGTTGGCAAGGAACTGGTGCCCTACTTCTACACCAAGGGCACCGCCAAGAAACCGTCCGAACCCAGCGCCAACACCCGGCGTCTGTTCACCGAACTGGAGAAGGCAAAGCAGCAGCCGCTGTGGCGCGTCCTGGTCGCCCTGTCGGTCAGGCATGTGGGACCGACGGCCTCGCGTGCCCTGGCCACAGCGTTCGGCTCCATGGACCGCATCCGGGCGGCCTCCGAGGAGGAACTGGCGAACGTCGACGGCGTCGGCCCTACCATCGCCGCGGCGCTCACTGAATGGTTCGCTGAGGACTGGCACCGGGAGATCGTTGACGCCTGGGCTGCCGCGGGGGTCCGGATGGAGGACGACGTCGACACCTCCATGCCCCGCACCCTTGAGGGAGTGACAGTCGTCGTGACCGGATCGCTGGAACGCTACAGCCGGGATGAAGCGAAAGAGGCGATCATCCAGCGCGGTGGCAAGGCGTCGGGATCGGTTTCGAAGAACACCCACTACGTAGTGGCGGGGGAGAACGCCGGCACCAAACTGGACAAGGCCGAAGCCCTGGGGCTGACGGTGCTGGACGAGGAAGGCTTCACCCGGCTGCTCGAGGAGGGGCCAGCGTGAGTGTTACCCCGACGGAGCTGCTGCACCTGGCAAAACAGGCTGCCTCTGCGGGAGCTGACGTGTTGGTCCGCCGGACAACCGAGGCCATGGGGTCGCAGAACAAGAGTTCGGACAGCGATTGGGTGACGGCTTTCGATCTGGCGGCCGAACGCGCCGTGCGGAATGTCATCTCCCGGTCCCGACCCCACGACGTGATCACCGGTGAGGAGCTTGGAACCACTGTTCCCGACAGGGCCTCCGGAGCCGACCAAGTGCGGTGGTCCATCGACCCGCTGGACGGCACCACCAACTTCATCCGCAACATTGTCTACTACTGCACGTCGGTGGCGGCCGCCGATGCCGATGGCCGCTGGCTGGCCGGGGTGGTCCATGCGCCGGCGCTGGACCGGGTGTACTGGGCAGCGGCCGGGCAGGGTGCCTGGGTGAGGGATCATGGCCGGGTGACCCGTCTCAAGGGCCCCGAGAACGGACGGGTCGGCGCCCTCCTGGGCACCGGTTTCACCTACGACGCCGCCGCCCGGGCGCAGCAGGTGGGGGAGTTGTCCTCACTCCTCGAGGGGTTTGGGGACGTCCGTCGGCTGGGATCGGCGGCACTTGACCTGTGCATGGTTGCGGATGGCACCCTTGACGGGTATCTGGAACGGGGACTGAATGAACACGATTGGGCTGCCGGCGTCCTCATCGCCGAGGAGGCCGGCGCCACGGTGCTCCGCCCGGATCTTACGTCCTCGCTCGACGGCGGGCCGGATGCAGCCGAACGGTTCGGAGCCTTCACCGCCGCCGGGACGCCGGAGCTGGTGCAACGGGCCACAGCACTGACCCTGCTCCCGCCGGGGAGCAACGCATGACCACGAGTTGGCAGAAGGCCTTCTCAACCCTCTCCGCACCACGGTTGCGCGAGCTCTACGCCGCTGCTGTGCTCGGCCAGCACACCGATGCGTCGACGAAAGAACTGGAAAAACTCACGACGGCGGGGCTGCTGACCACGCACGGCACGGTGAACGCCGACCTGTTCCAGGAAGTGCTGGCAGCCTCCGCCCGGAAGAAGCCGCAGGGAGTTGACCGGTTCTTCCTCGACGGACGATTGGACGGGTTGCCACGGAACCCTGCGGAGCGCACTGCGGTGCTTGAGCACCTGGCCGAACGGCTCATACCCGCGGACCAGGAGCTCTCCGAACGGGAAGTGAATCTGGTGCTCGCCACCGTCACCCGGGATATCCCCACCTTGCGCCGGGCACTGGTGGACTATGGCCACCTGGTCCGGCGCCCGGATGGCACCGGGTACCGACGCTCCTGAGCGTAAGGCTGTCGACGTCGTCAGCGCTCGTGTGGGGCGTCCGGATCCGCTGGAGCCTCCTCGCGCCGCTTCTCGATCAGTTCCTTGGTGCGGACCAGGCGAAGCAGCGTCACGAGGAGCAGTCCACCCAGCATGTTGAACGCCAGGGTGTATCCAAACCAACCGAGCCACTGCAGGTAGCTGATGTCGGCACCGGAATGGATGGCGGCGAAGATCAGCAGGGAATCCAGGATTGAGTGGAACAGCTGCAGGCCTGCCAGCAGGAATCCGCCGATGACCGTTGCCACGATCTTGGCGACGTCGTTGGATGTGCCCTGCTGCATCCGGCTCATCAGGGTGATGGTGCTCCCACCGAGCACGGCCAGCGCGACCACCTGCAGGGAGAACGGCGCATCAATGAAGTGGTGTGCACTCTCGGCAACCGTCTCGTTCCACTCCGGGAACGCCTGCATGACTATCCAGACGAAGGCCCAACCGCTGACCAGGTTCGCGACGAGGGTGCCTCCCCAGAGCTTGCCTAACTGCTTCAGGCTGCCCTCTTTAGCGACGACTGCCGCTACCGGCATCAGGAATTTCTCGGTGAACAGCTCACTGTGAGCCAGGAACAGGGCGACGAGGCCCACGCTGAATGCGAGCCCGGAGAGCAGGTGATCACCCGTCTCGTGCAGTACCGCCAGGTAGGCCATGATGCCCAACCCTATTTCGAACCCTCCGAACACCCCCGTGACCAGGATGTTCCGGAAGGTGCGATGCAGCCGCTCGGCACCCTCTTCGACGGTGTTGTCGAAGGACTCCTTCAGCTCATCCTCGACCGGGGCGTCTGTGTCCCCGAGTTCCCTTCGACGTGCTTCGCTCATAACGCCTCAGACCTGTTTCATTTCGACCAACTGAATCAGGTTGCCACAGGTGTCATCGAAAACGGCCATCAGTGCAGTACCAATGTCGGTGGGAGCCTGGGTGAACACCACTCCCTTTGCGGTGAGCCGGTCATACTCGGACTGCAGGTCCTCCACAGCGAACTGTGCCAGGGGGATTCCGTCTTCAATCAGCGCATCGCGGTAGGGCTTCACCGCGGGGTGGCTGGACGGTTCCAGCAGGATTTCGGGGCTGTCGGGGGATTCAGGCGACCGGACGGTCAGCCAGAAGTCCTCACCCAACGGGATGTCGTGGCCCTTGGTGAAGCCCAGGACGTCGGTGTAGAAGGCTAACGCCGCTCGCTGGTCGTCAACGAACAGGCTGGTCAGTGCGATTTTCATTCGGTCCTCTTCTCTGTGGGCCATCTGCCGGTGATTTCGGCGAGAGGTCCCGGATTGAAATAGTGGAACTTGGAGCGGCCGCGCCGCTCGGTCACCACCAGGTGGGCTGACTCAAGTACGGCCAGATGCTGCGAGATCGCCTGACGGGTCAGGCCCCGCTGGTGTCGCATGGCGAGCACCGAACATATTTCGAACAGGGTCTGACCGTCGCGGGCTGACAGTTCGTCAAGGATGATCCGCCGCGTTTCGTCGTCGAGAGCGTGGAAGACGTCGGCCATGAACCCAGTATAGGCAAGTAGCTGCTTGCCTATCAAGGGCTCAGTACTACGATGAGTGAATGGCTGAAATGGGGGCAGTACTTCAGGCCACGGGACTACTCGTTGGCTATTTCAGGGCGCCGGTCTGTGGTGAGGTGTCCGTGACGGTCCACCAGGGTGAGGTTCTCGGCGTCGTCGGCGTCAACGGCGCAGGCAAATCGACTGTCGTCCGGACGCTTGCGGGTCGGCAGCCCGCCCTGGCTGGCGACGTGCTGGTGCAGGGTCTGCCAGCGGTCCCCGATGCCGTGATGTTCCGTCGCCAGGTCTCGGCGATCTTCGATGATGACGTGTTCTTCCCGGCCCTTACCGTCCGGGAACATCTGCTGCTCGTCGCACGTGGCCATTCACTGGATTCCCCGGACGAGCGGGTCGAAGCCGAGCTGGAGTTCTTCGGGCTCCAGGAGAGGGCCGACGTCGTTCCCGAGTCCCTGTCCTCCGGCCAGCGGCGGCGGCTCCTGCTGGCGGCCGGGCTGATCCGGCCATCATCCCTCCTGATCCTTGACGAACCCGAACAGCGACTCGACCCGGTCATGCGCGATGCGCTCGCGCAGCGGATCAGGGACCACGCAGAGGCGGGTGCCGCTGTCGTGCTGGTGACCCACGATCCGCGGTTGCTGGTGCAGACCGCATCGACCTGCCTGGTGATTGACGATGTCGTCGAGCAACTCGACCCTGACCGGGGAGCTGCGATCATTGCCGGCTCCTGAAGCGCTTCGGCTCCGTCCCGCCGCCGGTGCGGACGCGGACGGGGCCCTCGCCACTGCCCGAGCCGTCGTCGCCTTCACCCGCACGTCGTCCCGCCGGTACAACCGTGCCCGGACCTCGGTTGGCGGGCTCTTCGTTGATATCTACTCGAACGCTCTCGCCCTGGCCTGCGTCCTCGCGATCGCCGGCTCCTTTGTGGTTGCGCTGCGCGACGAGATTGCTCGCAGGGATCCTACCCGGGGCGGTTTGGCTGACACGCAGTGGCACATACTCCCCGCCGAACTCATGTGGTTTCTCTTGACCTACGTTGCACTGGCTGGCCTTCTTACCGTGGCCCGACGCCTTGGACCAGCATCGGTGAGTTCCAGCGAAGGGTCCTGGTGGCTGCCGCTACCGGTTGACCGGCGCCCCATGGTCCTCCCTGGAACCGTCCGCCTCATCCTGGGGATGGGACTGGCCAGCGCAGTTGCGTACTTGCCCTTCAGTTTCCTGACCGAACTGGGCAGGTCAGGGACGGCCCACCTGCTGGCGTCGGCCACTTTTGGTCTGACGGCCGTGATCGCAGTCGGCGGCGCGGCGGTGCTGCAGCTCCGGGCCAGACCCACACGCGGCGAACGGGTGTGGCCGGTCCTGACGCTCCTCCCGCTGGCTGTGCTGCCCTCACTGGCCGCTGCCGTCTGGCCGCTCGCGCTCGCAGGCGTGACCTCGCTGGTGGTGCTCGCCTATGTGCTACCGAGGGTCGGTTCAGTGGCCGGGCACGAGCTGATCCGTGGGGGAGGCGTGTCGGGTCATGCAGGGGCTTCGGTGTTCCTGCTCGATGTCAATGAGCTCCGCAGGGCGCTGGCGCCGGATCCACGACTCAAGGCATCACAACGGGCGCGGAAACTGTACGCACGGCCAACCCGCAGCCCTCTCACGGCTTTGGTGCGAGCCGATATCGTGTCGTTCCTCAGGTTGCAGCGCGGGCTCGCCGGGCCACTGCTCTGGATCGGAGCCTGTATTGCTCTGGTGCTGGCTGACGCTGCCCTGCCAGCCCTGGTCCAGCTCCTTGTCATCACCATCGTCGGATGCGTGACCGCAGGCAGCATGGGGGTCGTCGCGCAACGGACCGCGCTGGTGCCGGATCTCGATTCGATGCTTCCGGTGTCCTCATGGGCGGTGATGCTCAGCCGGATGCTCATGCCAGCGGCGGTGATGAGCCTCTGGATGGCAGCCGTGACCGGAATGCTCGTGATAGTCGGCGCCGGCGGACCGGCTCTGATCCTGCTGGGTGCGGTGGCTGGCCTCGGGATGGGGGCTGGATCCGTGCGGGCCGCCACCAAACCGCCCACCGATTGGACCGCCCCGGCTGCCGAGACGCCCTTCGGTCCAGTCCCACGTGCCCAGATCGCTGCCCTGATCCGTGGTCTGGATGTGACTGTCCTGTCGATGGTGCCGGTGCTGCTTGCCCTGTACATCGGAGACGTCTATCCCTGGCTGGTCGGGGTGCAGGCGGCAATCAGCGTCGGGATTGTCCTGATCCAGATGGCCGCGAAGCCCAGTTCCCAGTCAGGAGCCTGAGCTGTGTTTTCTCCGAGAGTGACCCAGCACTGGATCCCTGCGGAACTGTCCCCGGGGACGGCGGGGAGCGTCCAGGTGGTCATCGACCCGTCAATGGCTGAGGACCGGGCGGTGGCAGTGTTGCACGTAGTGGACGGCCCCAGTCTGCTCACTCTCACACCCGAACGGGCCCAGCTCCTCGGTGTCTCTTCCCACCAGGGAATCCGCGTCGAGGACCTCGCTCCGCGACTCGCTGCCGCGGGGATTAGGCTGAACGGTCCGGACTGCCTGTTCTACCTTCCCGCCACCGATCACGAAGCAGTCAGGAGTGAACCCAGTCCCGAAGGCACGAGGCAGCTCACACCGGAAGACCAGGAGGCCTTTACCCGTTTCACGGGTCAGGCACCGGCAGCGGACCTGGACGAAGCGTTCGTCGAACTCGACCATTGGCTCGCGTTCGGCACGTTCACCGGGGGGAGGTTGGTCGCCGCGGCGAGCATGTATCCCTGGCGCGGCACCAGGCTGGCCGACCTCGGAGTCATCACCTTGCCAGCCGACCGTGGCCACGGACACGCCCGGCGGGTAGTGAGAGCCATCAGCTCGATGGCTCTGCAACTGGGTTACGAACCGCAGTACCGGTGCCAACTGAGCAACGTGGCGTCGGCTGCGCTGGCGGAATCGGCGGGATTCGTCCGCTTCGGCCAATGGGACGTTGTGGAGAAGCAGCAGGACCTGTAGCAGAATTGGAAGGCGGCATTCCGGCGTCGTGCCCGTCCGCCTTCCCGATGAGGATTAGATGACCACCACAGCACCAACCGACCTCGTGATCCGCCCCGTCACTGCGGCGGATTACGACGACGTCCGCCGCATCACCTGCGCCGCCTACCTGGAGGCGGGGTACTTTGAGGGACCGGACCACCCCTACCTGCTGGTGCTGGCCGACGTCGAACACCGTGCTGAGCACGCCGAGATCTGGGTGGCCGAGCGGGAGTCAACGGTGGTGGCATCGGTGGCGATCACCTTTGAGGGGCAGCGCTACACGGACATTGCCGTTGCCGGCGAGCTGGAGTTCCGCATGCTCGCCGTTGACCCGGCCTGTCAACGGGGCGGGGTGGGACGGCAGATGGTCGAAGCGATCATCGAGCACGCGCGGTCGTTGGACGGCATCACCGCAGTATCTCTGACCAGTGGATCCGACATGACCCGCGCGCATGCGCTGTACCGGTCCTTGGGGTTTGAACGCCAGCCGGAACGGGACTGGTGGGTACGGGACGAGGAAATCCTCCTCTGGGTCTTCCGGCTGACCCTGTAGCCGGCGATGAAACATCGGAGGCACACCCTGACCCGGGCCCAGCGGGCGCTCGCGACCGCCGGTGCGATCGCGCTCAGCGCTGGCCTGTGGCTGGGCTGGTTCGCCTGGGACACGGGCTACCAGATTGACCCTGCCACCGGTTCGGCGTCGGGCCCCTACGAGCCCTGGCAGGTAATCGGGTGCGTGGCCTCGTGGGTTGCCCTCGGGTGGATCGCGAACAAGTTCCTCGCACCGGCCATCGTCATTCTCGCCATGCCCGCTGGTTTCACTGGCGCGTTCGCTGTCACGGCCGCCACCTCAGACGACTCGGGGCTCTGGATGATCGGTGCCACTCTCGTCGCCTTTGGCACACTGGCCGGAACCGTTCTCCTGGTCGCCGCGATGAACTGGCGCAGACCGGCCATCGACAGCACCTCCCGTTAGGAATCGACCGGTTTTCGGCTGTGCGATTGGTCACAGACTCCCCCCGGGGAGGAGGGCTGACGGACCCGCAGCGCCGCAGGCTTCTCCGGTATCGCGGGGATTCGGACCGTTAGCGGTCAAACGTTCAAGTAACTACGCGGTTTCTCCAAGTACCTGAATGAGTGCCCTAGGTAAGCGTTACTCGTGACGACGCTGCACCTGACAGATATTTTTCTAGAAGGTGCTCGCTGGCAGAGCCGGCGACGACGCACCCCTGGCCTTCGGGCGGGAAAAAATCGGATCCATCTGCCGCTGGCCTCACCAGCACCAACGCATGGCTCAATCCGAATAACCGTCTCATTCACGTCTCACAGCGCGGCCGCCGCACCCGGGTTCCACACCGGGACCGACGGGCCCAGGGGAAATCATGACATCGCTACAGTCCCTCCTACAGGACTCCTTTGCCCGACGACGCACGATCATCATCATGGTTGCGCTCATCCTGACGGCGCTCGTACCGCTCACTGGCAGCATCCTCCCCGCGGGGTGGTCCTACGCCCTACTGGGTGCCGGCGCAGTCCTGTTCATGGCGGTGCTGCTGCTGGCCAGGCCCCGCCCCAGCTCCTCAGGAGGAGATCGGGTGAAGACCGAGGGCAGCTCCCGGCCCGGTGCCGGTCTGCTCCTGTACCTCTCGCCAGTGATCCTGCTGAATCTGGTTTACCCGCTGGTCAGCCCCGAGATGGCGGCTGTCAGCGTGGGCGGAGTCCAACTCACGCTGGTGGTCCTTGCTTCCTCAATCACCGTGCCGTGGCTCGCGCAGGCCGCCTGCCTTCCGGCATACCGAGCCATCGGAGACCTGATGGCCGAGCGTGACATGCTTGCGATCACCCGCCGCTTCTGCACCACGTGGCCGGCCATGCTCGTTCAGGCCCTGCCGATCGTCCTCGTGTTTGCGGTCCCGCTCTGGCTGGCGACTGACTGGTCCTTCACCGCCCTCGCGACCTACGCCGCCCTGGTCGCCCTGCACCTGCTCTTCGTCCAGTCGCTCGTTCTGGCGAATGTTGGCGACCGCCGCGGCCTGTGGGCCATCGCCTGGGTGGGATACGCCGCGGCCCTCTTCATCGCTCCCACCATCTGGTGGCTCCCACCGCTGGTTGGCGCGCTCACCCAGATCGTCGCCATGGGGCGCGGGCTGTCTGCCATCAGTCTCACCCGGCGCCTCGGTGCACGCGACTTCGCGACTGACCTGGTCCGCGGGCTGTTGCTCGGCGCGGTGCTCTGGGCCGACAAGTTTGTGCTCTTTCTCGTCACCGACGGCGACTTCCAGGTAGTGATCGTGTTCCTGGCCATGCTTCCCGCGGTCATCGCCTACAACTACTACTTCGTGAACCTGGCACCGCGCGTCGACAAGGCTGTGGCCGAACTCCACCACACCATCGCCAACGAGCCACTCACCGTTCTGGCCAAGCGATCGAAGCGGCTCAGCAGGACGGTGGACCGGGCTATCCTCAGCACCGGAGCCGTCGGCATGGTTCTCGTCCTCGTCGTGTCGCTGCTCCTCGATGGCATCCAGCCGGTCAACGTTCTCCTGACGGTGTCGGTGGGAGTGGCCTCGTGGGCCTTCATGATCCTCACCCTCCTCAGCTACGAACTGGACTACATCGGCGAGAAGATCCTGCCCCAGGTGCTGGGTGGTATCCACCTGGCGCTCTGCGTCGCTGCTTTCCTGCTCGTCGGCGTCGTCGACACCTCTGGCGGAGCCGCGCTCGCCTATGGCGCCCTCGTGGTTGCCGACCTTGTCCTGGTCGGCGTCGCCTGGACCCTCTACAAACGTCACTGGGCGCAGCCCGAGTACACCCTCTTCTGGCGTCACGCTACCTCCTGGTAGCCCGGCCCTCTTCCCCTCCGTCCTGCGCAAGACTCTGCCGAAGGAAAAACCATGTACGTGTTCAAAACCCCCAAGTCACGCCGCGCCCGCCAGCACTCAGCCGTCGTCCTGCCCGGTCAGGCAGTGGCACAGCACCAGTACGACGACGTCGATGTCGCCATCGTGATGGAGTCCACCTACCCCTACCTCAAGGGTGGGGTCTCGGCAGTGGTGCACGACATCGTGACCCATAACCCGGACCTCACCTACGGGATCATCCACATCACCTGGGACTCGGAAGCACCCCACGAGGATCTCTACGGGATGCCCGAGAACGTGGTGTGGGTGCGGCCCGTGTACCTGAGCATGCAGGAGCACCGCCACGACTTTATGGCCGTCTCGTCGAAGGACCTTGGGATGAGCCCCGCCGAACGGTCAGCGCTCGCCAACCGTCTCTTTGATGCGCTCTACGCCCTGTCCGAGCGGCGCGAGGTGGAACCCCTCTGGGAACTGATCGATGAAGGTTTCAACCAGCGCACGCGCTCCTACCCGCTGTGGGCGCTACTGGGGACCCGTGAATTCATGGAGGCACTCTCCCTCCGGATGCCGCAACTTGACCTCTCGCTCGCTGACTCATTCTGGACCCTGCGCAACTTCCTCTCCCTCGCATACGCGATCCTGGGGGAGACCATGCCGAGGGCCCGCGTGTACCACGCGCACACCACCGGCTATGCCTCCCTGCTCGGTGCCGCAGCAGCGCGGGATCACGGCACTTCGTTCCTCCTGACCGAGCACAACCTGTACGTCCGCGACACGGTCAACACGCTGCTGGACCGGAACATGGCGCTGTCAATCACCTCTGAGGACTACCGCACGTTCGATGTGACCCCGGAGCAGCGGGCCTGGATGGCCTGGTGGACCGAGATGGGCCACTTCTGCTATCCGAGTGCGGCCCTGATCACCTACCTGTATCCGACGGCGATCACCGAGGCGGCGCGCCTGGGCACCGACATCGACAAGGCAGTCGTGGTGCCGAACGCAATGGTCATCGAAGAGTTCGAGGACAAGTACAAGGCGCGGCTCACCGCTCAGGCACACCTGATCGAGAACGGTGATGACCACGTCTGGCGGCTCGTCTACATTGCCCGCGTGGTCCCGATCAAGGGGCTGCTGGACCTGCTGTCCAGCATGGACATCCTGCGCCGTCACGGATTCCCCAACCTGCACCTCGACGTCCTCGGGCCAACCGAGCATGTGCCCAAGTACTACGAGGCGTGCCTCGCGAAGATCGATAGCCTGGGGCTTCACGACCACGTGACAGTCCATGGCACGGTGAACGTCCGTGACATGCTCCACCAGTTCGATCTCCTCGTCCTGCCCAGCTACAACGAGGGCCAGCCCATTGTGGTCCTCGAAGCCATGGCCGCGGGGATTCCCACCGTCGGCACCGACGTCGGCGGCATGAGGCAGCTGATCGGGGATCAGCTGTTGACCAGCGATGGCCGCACCGTCGGTTCCTGTGGCGAGCTTGTCGTCGCGGGCGACGTCCAGCAGATGGCTGACAACATCCGCACCGTGATCGGGAACGGGAAGCTCTACTCCGAGTACGCCGAGAACGCCCGGACCCGGGTCCAGGAGTTCTTCCAGATGCACGAGATCATGTCCTCGTACAACGAGATCTACCGGACGGTTGGTGACATCTCCGACCTGCGAAACCTCACCACTGCCGAACTGGATGAGTTCACCCGGGCCGGCCTATGACCGGAGTCGGCGCCTGGATCCGGTATGGCGACCCGTTTCTGCCGGGGCAGCTGGCTTTCGCCGCAGAGCACTACCGGGTGGCGATCCTTCAGCCCTGGGAGACAGCCGCCGCGGCCGAGCTGAAACGGCTCCGGCCGGACATGACAGTGCTCTGCTACAAGTGCCTTTCCTCGACCCGCAGCTACGAGCCGGGGCCGGTCTACAGCTCGGGTGTCTCCTATGCGGAGGCCGACGACGGCTGGTTCGCCACGCATCTCGACGGCACCCGTATCGAGTGGGAACGCTACCCGGGACACTGGCAGATGCAGGTGTGGGATCCGGCCTATCAGCGCCGCTGGGTGGACAACGTGGTTGAGGAGCTGCGCGACTCTCCCTTTGACGGCGTGATGGCCGACAACGATGTCTTCGATGACTATTACGGCTTGGGGTTGCCCATTGACGGCGCAGCGGAGATGGCGGAACTACGGACCGCGCTCGGCGACCTGGTGAATGCCGCGGGCACGGCATTGAACGGGCTGGGCAAGATCCTGGTACCGAACATCGCCGAGTCGCGGCGTGAGGCCGGGCGGTGGGAGTCGCATGCTGCGTTTGGTGGCGGCTTCGAGGAGGTCTGGCTCGGCTACAGTCCGGTCCACCTGTTCGATCCGGTGACGGCTGAGGCGCAGCTGTCGCAGGCTGCCGGGCCCGGGCTCTCCATCCTGCGGGTCCCCACGGATGGCGATGACCGGCATCCGAACTTCGCCTACGGATTGTCCGCCTTCTGGATCTTCGGGGCGGGCCGCGGTGCGTACTCGGCCACCGCCCATGACGACTACAGCCGCACTCAGTACGCCCCGGAACTGGACTGGGAGCTCGGCGATCCGACCTCTGATCCCGTGGGCAGGAACCATTCCTGGTGGAGAGAATTCGAGGGCGGATTCGCGGCCGTCAACTTCAACAGTGATGGCCGCCGCCGCCGCAAGGTCAAGGTTCCCGCTGGGATGGTTGACGCTGAGGGCAGTCCCGCGCCGTCGACCGTGGTGCTTCCTCCGCGCACAGGCGTGATGTTCCGCCGCCCCGCCTGATTAAGCCCCTTATCAGGGGGCTTTGGGAAGTTTTTCCGCAGGATTCTCCCAGATTCAGACCATTCCGGGATCTTGCCGCCGGCGGTGCACCACTATGTGTTTATGAAACTAAATGCCGTTGGGGCAACGTTTGTTTCCGTGGGTCTGGCTGCCGCACTCGTCGTCAGCTCTCTCGCCGTCCCGGCAAGTGCCGGCAGCCAGACGCTCCCCACGTCGTTGCAGGCCAGCAACCTGACCGTGAGTACCGGTCAGCAGCTTCCCGCTTATCTCCAGGGCTACCGTCAGGGCCAGTTGCTGTGCCCCGGGGCAGCTCTCACCGGCAAGGTCTCAGTGGCAATCGTTGATCCCATGATGGCCACCACCGACGCACCAGGGGACTGCACCCTGTCCGACATGAAAGCGGCCAACCCCACCACCGAGTTCCTCGCCTACCTGAACATCGGGGCGATGCGCGACGCTGAACCCTGGAACGGCGTCTTCCAGAACTCATGCGCCGACACCGCAACCGCTGCCGGGAAGCAGTTCGCCGTCAGTACCACGAACCCAAAGGTAGCCAAGAACGACGACGGCTTTGTCACCTACCCGTCGTACCGCTACCTCACCGTGGCCAATCTCTCGCCGGCCTACGCCGACGCCTGCGCAGCCACGGCACGCAAGATTCTAAGCACCGACTCGCAGCGCGGCACCACCAATGCCGCGCCCGCCCGGTTCGACGGGATTTTCCTCGACGACGCCTCAATGTCTCCTTCCCACGGCCAGGACATGGTCGACGTCGGGCAGTGGGGTCCCTGGGCCAACGATGATGCGTACGGTTCGGCACTCATTGCCGCCGTGCAGCGCTTCGACACAACCCTCACCCGCACCATGGGCAGGGACGTTCCGGTCGCCATGAACCTTGGTGTCTACCCGGCGTGGAGCAATCAGGTGAACCTCGCCAAGAAACTGGCGGCGACCCGCTCGGTTGATTTCGCGCTCCGGGAGCACGTCGTCGCCAGCGGGACGGGGCGCCCGTTGTCGGTCGTCGATCTGGAGCAGGCGAGCACCGCCTACCAGGCGATTACCGCAGCCGGGATGCCCGTCGTCGAACATGACTACTCGGTCCCGCTGCGCGAGGTTCCGAGCACCGCGTACCGCCAGGGCCTCGACATCGGCTCTTCGGCTCCCTGCTTGCGGGACGGTTACAGCCTCCGGACCTCGGTGGTCGCAGCGGCGAAAACCCGGCGAACGCTCGATCACCGGATGACGCTTGGACACCTTCTGCAGACCCGGACCTATGCCGCCCGGCAGATGACGGCGACCCTGTCCCAGGCCGAACCCACCTGCCAGGACAACGCCTGGGACGACGACTCCAACTTCGAGACCGTGACCACCGCTTCGGTCAACGCGCTCGACACACAGGTCAAGGCTCTCACCACGGCCGTCACCTCTGGTGCCTATGCAACAGCGGCGCCGTTGAAGCTGGCCGGTGTAAACGTCGTGAAGCTGTCCAACGGCGCGGTCGTGGCGGTCAACACCACCACCATTGCCCGCACGGTTACCGCCCACGGCAAGACCCTGAACGTCCCGGCCCGCTCAGCCACCATCAGCGGCTAGCCGGTCCCGTCGTCGTTGCAGGAGTTCAGTCGTCGACGTCGTTCAATCCGGCGGCAATGGCCTGCAGGGCAGCGAGGTGGGAATCGAAGGCCGCTCTTCCCTGAGGGGTCAGGGAGAGCCAGCTGACCCGGCGGGCATCTGCCCGGCCCGCCGAGGACGATTTCGTCATGGCGACAAAACCGCCGTCGGACAGCACCTTGAGGTGTTTCGACAGTGCCGCATCGCCGACGTTGAGGGCTTCACGAATCGCCGAGAAGTCTGCACTCTTCACGTTCCGGAGCAGTCCACAGATCCTGAAACGCAACGGAGCGTGAATCAGCTCGTTGAACACAGCGCCAGTGGCGTCGGTGGTCTCAGCGGGCATTGCGGATCCGGCTGATGGCACTTCGCATGAAGTAGTGGGCACCCAGGGTTCCCGCACCGAAGGCGGCCGCAGCGGGAGCGATGACCCACCAGAACAGGTCAAATGACACGAGACCCAGCGAGACGCTGAGCATGAGCAGGCAAAACACCAGGGTCGCGGCGTAGATGAGCCACGCCGTCCAGCCGATACTGGCCAGTCTCACACCGGTGGTCCGCTGGTAGAGGTAGACCACCAGGATTCCGACAATGATCAGCAGGGCTGAGTTGCCCGAACGGTTGTCTCCCGCCGCGGGGGAGGCGACACAGAGTGCGGCAAGGACGCCGAACGCGGGAGCAGCCCAGCGGGGAGCGGTCATGCGGTGGATGAGGGCCGACCGGTCCTTGTCGACGTCGGCAAGCAGTGCAGCAGCAGAACGCGGCTGATCAGCTGTGGATGGAGGCAAGTTGTTTTCCATAATGGAAAGTGTAATCACTTTCCATTATGGAAAGCAACTGCCAGGGTCAGCCGACGACGTCGTAGATTACCTTGACCACGCCGTTGGAGTACGCGGCGGATTCCCTGAGTGCGAGTTGCCGCGAGCCCCTGTCAACGGTGCCGAAGATCCTCTTGCCGGAGCCCAGCAGAACCGGGTACACAAGGAGGTTGTACCGGTCGATGAGGCCCGCATCGTCAAGGCTTCGCGCCAATCCCGCACTGCCATGGATGAAGATCGCGCCGCCGTCGCCCTGTTTCAGGGTTGCTACACCGTCGATCGATCGCAGGATCTCGATCGATCCCCAGTCATCGATCAGGGCGTCGTCGGCCAGCGTTGTGGACACCACGTACTTGGGCAGGTCCTGATAGCTGGCATGGTCAGCCGATCGCGACCAGATGGGAGCGAACGCTTCGTAGCTCTTGCGGCCGAACATCAGCGCTGACGTCTCGGCGAGTTCCTCGCTCTTGAGGGAAAAGGCTTCGGGTACGAACTCCGTGTTCAGCACCCACCCGCCGCTCGGATGACCTTCGATGGTCCCGCCCGGCGAATCAACCACGCCGTCGAGTGTCATGAAGCCCGTCCACACCAGTTCCCGCGACATCGCGCCCCCTTCACGCTTGGCGAGGTCAAACCCCTGCCATATTCAATCTATAACCCATGGGGGGCCTTGCCGCAAGGCCCCCTGGAGCGCGAAGAATGGGTCCCTCAGGGAAACTGTGAAGGGGTGCTGGATGAGTATTTTTGCGTTGTCGCCGCCGCTTTCGGCAAAACTCGATCCGTCGCTGATCAGTGAGGATGAGTCGCACTTTGAGAGGGTCAGGACCAGTCTCGCGGAAACCCTTGCCGATCTGGCTGCACGGCTGGAGGCAGAGCGGAAGGCTCCCGGAATCAAGGGGCAGCCCGCCCTCGACAGGGACGAGGAAATCCACCGGGTGAGCGATCGGATCCGGGCGCTCACCCGGTTCGGTCTCGATCTCTGCCTGGGACGGATGGTCCCGGCCGACGGAGTGGGCCCCATCTATGTGGGCCGGTTTGGCCTGACTGACGGATCAGGTCGACGGCTTCTGATCGACTGGAGGTCTCCGGCAGCCGAACCGTTTTTCGGCGCCACCCATGCCAATCCCATGGGACTGGCCAGTCGGCGTCGGTATCACTGGTCGAGGGGACTGATCACTGACTACTGGGATGAGGTGTACACAGCGGACGGACCACAGAGCCATGGAGCGCTGGATGACCAATCGGCGTTCATCGCGAGCCTGGGCCGGAGCCGCTCGGGGCAGATGCAGGATGTACTCGGGACCATCCAGAAGGACCAGGACGCGATCATCAGGGGCGGCTCCCGCGGTGCGCTGGTGGTGGATGGAGGCCCGGGAACCGGGAAGACGGTTGTGGCACTCCATCGCACCGCCTACCTTCTCTATTCCGATCCGCGGTTGAGCGATCGGACGGTTGACGGCCGGAGTGACGTGCTGTTCGTCGGCCCTCATCAGCCGTACCTGGCGTATGTTGCCGATGTCCTTCCCAGCCTGGGGGAGGAGGGGGTTCTCACTAGTACCCTCCGGGGTCTGGTTCCGGAGGGCGCGACCGCGCTCGCAGACGCGGACGACGTCGTCGCACGCCTCAAATCCTCGGCCCGGATGGTGCACGCCATTGAACCAGCTGTCCAATTCTCGGAAAGACCCCCGACCCACGGAATGAGTATCGACACGCCCTGGGGAGAGGCGTGGCTTGGCGTCGCGGACTGGGAGGAGGCGTTCGCTGCCTCTGATCCCGGGACGCCACACAATGAGGCCCGCTCCGAAATCTGGGACTCCCTGGTGACCATCCTGGCGGACAAGCATGAGGACGGGGAGGTGACGCCCGAACTCCTGCACCCGTACCTGCGGCAGGATGGTGCGCTGGGTCGGGAGTTCGCCGCCGCCTGGCCGGTACTTGACCCTGGCGACCTGGTCGCGGACCTCTGGCGGGTGCCAGCCTATCTGCGGCTATGCGCCCCATGGCTCAGCGCTGAGGAAGTCCTCCTGCTGCAGCGTAGCGATGCGAAGGCGTGGACCCTTTCCGATCTGCCGCTGCTGGATGCTGCCCGGCAGCGCATCGGAACCGCCGCAACAGCGACGCTGAAGCGGGCTCACGCCAAGAGCATTGCCTCCGAGCGTGAGCAGATGTCAATGGTGGTGGACAATCTGATCCGGGCCGACGACGACGGCACCGGTCTGGTCACGATGTTGCGCCAACCCGATCTGGAGGATGGGCTGATCGACGGGTCGGGGACGCCCTGGAAAACGCCTGACCGTCTCGCGGGACCGTTTGCGCATGTGGTGGTCGATGAGGCCCAGGAGCTGACCGATGCGCAGTGGCAGATGCTGCTGCTGCGCTGCCCGTCCCGTAGTTTCACGATTGTGGGGGACCGGGCGCAGGCCCGCCATGGGTTCCCCGAGTCCTGGCCGGAACGGCTGGAACGGATCGGCCTCGACCGGGTGCGGATGACCGAACTGAGCATCAACTACCGGACTCCTGCCGAGATCATGGACGAAGCTGCGCCAGTGATCCGTGCGGAACTGCCGGACGCGAATGTTCCAGTATCTATCAGGGTGGGAGGGCTCCCTGTCCGCCGGGGGAGGCTTGCCGACCTTGGCGGGATTGTCGACGATTGGTTGGCTCAGTATCCGGTGGGGACGGTGTGCATCATCGCCTCTGGGCCGGTAAGTGTTGCCTCCGGGGCGGTTGGCCGTGCCCGTGACCGCGTGAGTGTCCTCACCCCTGAGACAGCCAAGGGCCTGGAGTTTGATCTGGTGGTTCTGGTCAATCCTGAGTCGTTTGGGGAGGGGATCGAAGGTGCTGTGGATCGTTATGTTGCCATGACGCGTGCAACCCAGCAGCTGGTGCTATTGACCGATGACGGGCTGCTTTCCTGAGGCTCTGCCACCTGGTGCTTCCTGACTATCTATCGCCTACTCACCGACCGCAACGTGGTGCTCTAGGGTTCGAATATTTCTTCGAGAGATTTGTCCACATAGCCTGTACATCCGCAGAAATGTCGGTGCGGTTTGGGACAATAGAGGTATGGAAGGCAGCACAGCTCCATCACCGCAACGGAAGGGAATCCCCTCCTGGGTAACCGATCCGCGGGGTATTTCTGGTGCGGTAGGCGGGCCCGACGGCGGCGCCTCCACCTCTGCCTCTGCATCCGTCCGGACTCGGGCTGGTGCCGCTGCCTCGTCACCGGTCTCCAGATATGCGTCGGCATCGGGCTCTGCCGATACTTCACACACTGCTACCCGGTCCGGCAGTCGCAGTGAATCTTCCGTTCGGGCCCTGGCCGAAGCCCTCCACTCCCTGCGACCAGCCGGTGATGCGGCGGGGTTGATTGATCAGCTGCGGGAGTTGGAGGATCTGAAGTCCGCGATCGCGGGCGTGCAGGCCCGGATTGCGGTGGCTGTCGACGTGGCCGAACGCCAGGCCCAGGCCGGCGCCGGTATGCCCGCTGCGGAGCAGGGCAAGGGTGTGGGTGCGCAGATCGCATTGGCCCGCCGTGAATCCCCGTCCCGCGGCAGCCGGCTCCTTGGCCTCGCACGGGCCTTGGTCACGGAGATGCCCCACACGTTGGCCGCGTTGCATTGTGGCCAGTTGAATGAGTGGCGGGCCACCCTGCTAGTGAAGGAAACCGCGTGCCTGTCCGCTGAGGACCGGGCAGCGGTCGATGAGGAACTCGCCCCGGATACGGGGACGTTCGACGGGTGCGGGGATAAGGCGATTATCGCGGCCGTGAAAGCAGCCTCGTATCGGAGGGATCCCCGGTCGGTGGTGAACCGGGCCGCCCGCGCGGTGACGGAGCGGAGTGTGAGTATCCGTCCCGCACCGGACACCATGGCCTACCTCACCGCCCTCCTCCCCGTAAAAGAAGCAGTCTCCACCTACGCAGCCCTGTCCCGCCACGCCGACACCACTAAGGCCGCCGGCGACCCCAGATCTCGGGGTCAGGTCATGGCTGACAGCCTCGTTGAACGTGTCACCGGGGTCCCCGGCGGTGTCAGCCGGGTCGAATTGCAGCTCATCATGACCGACCGTGCCCTCTTCCAAGGCGACAGCGAACCAGCCCGCATCCCCGGCTACGGCATCATCGGCTCCCACTGGGCACGCACCCTCCTCCAAACAGCGAAAACCACCAACGGAACAACCGGGCCGAAGGATTCGGATACCTCCGGGGATAAGCGGTCCACTTTCGATGTGTGGTTGCGTCGGCTCTATACCGCGCCGTCGACCGGGGAGTTGGTGGCGATGGATTCCACCGCCCGCCTCTTCACGAAAGCCCAACGCCGGTTCATCACCGCCCGCGACGACACCTGCCGCACTCCGTACTGTGGCGCACCGATCCGCCACTTCGACCACATCATCCCCTGGCACCGTGGCGGACCCACCACCATCACCAACGGGGCAGGACTCTGCGAAGCGTGCAATCACACCAAAGAACAACCCGGCTGGACAGCCCAAACAATCCCCGGACCAAGACCACAAACCCGCCCCCGACACACCTTCAGCATCACCACGCCCACCGGCCACACCTACCACTCCACCGCACCACCCCTACCCGGCACCGGAGCCGTCACACGTGCCAGCGTCGGTGCAGGCGCCGGAGCGACAATCGAGGGGGCACAGGTCAGAACCCGAAACCGGCCCAGCCACCGCAGGGAACGAAGTCCCGGTAGGCGCGCCTTGTCTCAGGAGCAGGGCACCTGAAAGATTGAGGACATGAGATACGTTGAGTGGTCCGAAGGACGCTGGACAACCGAGCCCGAGAATGTTCGCACCTCCGACGAGGGATTGTTAGTGACCGCCAAGGAGGGCAGCGACGCCTGGCGGATCACATCGTACGGCTTCATCCATGACACCGAACACGCACTGCTCCGGTCGATCACAGTGGGCGAAGCAATCGAGGTGGCCTTCCGGGCCGACCTCCCCGAACAGTTCGACCAGGCAGGTGTCTTCATCAAAACCGATGACACGAACTGGATCAAGGCCGGCGTCGAATGCAGCGACGGCGAGCTGGGTGTGGGTGCAGTAGTCACCCGTGGAGAATCCGATTGGTCGCTATCACCCGTTCCAGAATGGGCCGGGCGGATGGTGACGGTGCGTGCCAGCTTGGCCCCCGGAGCGGTCACTATCCGGGCGAGGGTCGACGAGGAACCCTGGCGGCTCGTCCGTGTTGCGCCGCTCGCCACAGACGCGATCCTCCAGGCGGGACCTTTCTGTTGTGCACCAACCCGGCCCGGGCTGGTGGTCCACTTCCTGAGCTGGCGCACGACAGACGCTGACACGGCGCTTCACCCAGAGGGATAGGAGACGCCCGCCGAATCGGCCACGGCCGATGCCGCACGTAGACTTGAGCCAAACACCAATTCATTGACCATGGGAGATTTATGGCTGAGATCAACCGTGAGGACGTTGCGCACCTGGCGCGGCTGGCCCACATCGATATGAGCGCCGAAGAGCTGGACCGGATGACCGGTGAGCTGGCAGTAATTGTCGACTCGATCAAACGGGTGAGCGAAGTGGCCGGCGACGACATCCCGACCACCAGCCACCCCATCCCGCTGAGCAATGTGTACCGCGAAGACGTGGTCGGCGAGACCCTCACCAACGAGGAAGCCCTCTCCGGCGCCCCCGACAACGCCGACGGACGCTTCAAGGTCCCAGCAATCCTGGACGGGGAATAACCATGACTGAACTGATTCGGCTCAGCGCCGCAGCGCTCGCCCAGAAACTTGCCTCAAGGGAAATCTCCGCAGTCGAAGCCACCCAGGCCCACCTCGACCGGATCGCCCACGTTGACGGCGGCGACGACGGCGTCCACGCCTTCCTGCACGTCAACACCGATGAGGCACTCGCCGTCGCGGCCGGGGTCGACAAGGCCCGCGCGAACTCCGAGGAACTCCACGCACTGGCTGGCGTCCCGATCGCCGTCAAGGACCTGATCGTCACGAAGGGTCAGCCGACCACCGCTGGCTCCAAGATCCTTGAGGGCTGGCACAGCCCCTATGACGCGACAGTGATCCGCCGCCTCCGCGCCGCCGGAATGCCCATCCTGGGCAAGACCAACCTGGACGAGTTCGCGATGGGCTCCTCCACCGAGCATTCCGCGTACGGCCCCACCCGCAACCCATGGGACCTGGACCGGATCCCCGGTGGATCGGGCGGCGGCTCGGCCGCTGCGGTCGCTGCCTTCGAAGCGCCCCTCGCGCTCGGTACCGACACCGGCGGCTCCATCCGCCAGCCCGGCGCTGTCACCGGCACCGTCGGCGTGAAGCCCACCTACGGTGGAGTCTCGCGGTACGGCGCCATCGCGATGGCGTCGTCACTGGACCAGATCGGCCCCGTCTCACGGACCATCCTGGACTCCGCGCTGCTCCACGAGGTCATCGGCGGCCACGACCCCAATGACTCCACCTCCCTCACCGACCCCCTCGGCGCGCTGGTTGAGGCCGCCCGGCTGGGCAACGTCGAGGGCATGCGGATCGGCGTCATCAAGGAACTGCAGGGCGAGGGCTACCAGGCCGGCGTCCTGACCCGGTTCCAGGAATCGCTGGAGCTGCTGCGCGGTGCGGGCGCCGAAATCGTTGAGGTTTCCTGCCCCAACTTCGAATACGCCCTGGGCGCCTACTACCTGATCATGCCCTCCGAGGCATCGTCGAACCTCGCCAAGTACGACGGCGTCCGCTTCGGCCTGCGGGTAGTGCCCGACGGCGCGCCGACCATTGAGCGCGTCATGGGAGCCACCCGCGCCGCCGGGTTCGGCGACGAAGTGAAACGCCGCATCATCCTGGGCACCTATGCCCTGAGCGCCGGCTACTACGACGCCTACTACGGTTCAGCACAGAAGGTCCGCACCCTGATCCAGCGGGACTTCGACAACGCGTTCAAGCAGGCCGACGTCCTGATTTCCCCGACCGCGCCGACCACCGCATTCAAGCTGGGGGAGAAGCTCAACGATCCACTGGCCATGTACCTGAACGACGTCGCCACCATCCCCGCGAACATGGCTGGCGTACCGGGGCTGTCCCTGCCCGGCGGCCTTGCCGACGAGGACGGACTGCCCGTCGGCATCCAGTTGCTGGCTCCGGCCCGCCAGGACGCCCGGCTGTACCGGGTGGGAGCGGTGCTCGAATCGCTGCTCGAAGCCAGCTGGGGTGGCCCCCTGCTGGACCGCGCACCCGCCCTGAGGCCTGACGTTTTGGGGTCTAACGGCGCAGCCGACCGCGTGGAGACTAGCACTGCAGGAGGAACCAACTGATGGTTATGGCAACTGAAGAAATTCTGTCGTTCGAGGAAGCACTCGAGAAGTATGATCCGGTGCTGGGGTTCGAGGTCCACGTGGAGCTGAACACCCAGACCAAGATGTTCTCCTCGGCTCCCAACGCGTTCGGTGACACCCCCAACACCAACGTCACCCCGGTGGACCTCGGCCTGCCCGGCGTCCTCCCGGTCGTGAACCGGGTGGCAGTTGAATCGTCCATCAAGATTGGGTTGGCGCTGGGCTGCAAGATCGCCGAGAAGTGCTACTTCGCCCGGAAGAACTACTTCTACCCGGACACCCCGAAGAACTTCCAGACCTCCCAGTACGACGACCCGATCGCGTACGACGGGTCGATCGACATCGAGCTGGCCGACGGCACAGTGTTCACTGTCGAGATCGAGCGCGCCCACATGGAGGAGGACGCCGGGAAGCTCACCCACATGGGCGGCTCCACCGGCCGGATCCACGGCGCCGAGTTCTCCCTCGTGGACTACAACCGCGCCGGCGTGCCCCTGGTCGAAATTGTCACAAAGCCGATCGTCGGCGCCGGTGCCCGCGCACCAGAGCTTGCCAAGGCCTACGTCGCGGCGATCCGCGAGATCGTCAAGAACCTGGGCGTATCCGACGCGAAGATGGAGCGCGGCAACGTCCGCTGCGACGCCAACGTGTCCCTCAAGCCCAAGGGGCAGGAGAAGTTCGGCACCCGCACCGAGACGAAGAATGTCAACTCACTGCGCGCCGTCGAGCACGCGGTGCGTTACGAGATCCAGCGCCACGCAGCGGTGCTCGACTCGGGCACTCCGATCACCCAGGAGACCCGTCACTGGCACGAGGACACGCGGTCGACGACGTCGGGCCGCCCCAAGTCCGACGCCGACGACTACCGCTACTTCCCGGAACCGGACCTGGTGCCCATCGTCACCACCGAGGACTGGATTGAGCGTCTCCGCGCTGAGCTGCCCGAGCCACCGGCCGAACGCCGCAAGCGGCTGCAGCAGGACTGGGGTTACTCCGACGCCGAATTCCGCGACGTCGTCAACGCCGGCGTGATGTCCTCCATCGAGGACACCATCGCTGCAGGGGTCAAGCCCGCCGTCGCCCGCAAGTGGTGGATGGGCGAGATCGCACGCCGAGCCAAGGTGGCCGACGTCGAGCCGTCCGAGCTGGGTGTCACCCCCGAGCTAATCGTCGAGCTGAACTCGCTGATCGAGTCCGGCAAGATCAACGACAAGCTCTCCCGGGAGGTGCTCGACGGCGTCCTCGCCGGTGAGGGCACTCCCACCGAAGTGGTCGAGGCCCGTGGGCTGGCAGTCGTCTCCGACGACGGTCCGCTGCTCGAGGCCATCGACGCGGCGCTGGCAGCCCAGCCGGACGTGGCGGACAAGATCCGCGGCGGCAAGGTGCAGGCTGTCGGAGCGATCGTCGGCGGCGTCATGAAGGCCACCCGTGGCCAGGCCGACGCCGGCCGGGTGCGTGAACTGATCCTGCAGCGCCTCGGCGTCGAGGGCTAACACCCAGATCACCCGAACGGTGAGCAACCTGGACCTGGAGGGAGCACCATTCCCTCCCGAAGGTCCAGGTTGCTCACCGCTTTCTTCAGAAAGGACCCTCGTGGCGAACAGGCCGGCCGCCGAGGTGCTGATGACCGCTGACCTGGTCCGTGAGCTCCTGGGGGAGCAGCATCCGGACCTCGCCGGGCTGCCCCTGAATGCCGTCGCCGAAGGGTGGGACAACTTCATCTTCCGGCTGGGGAGCGACCTGGCGGTCAGGCTGCCCCGCCGAGAGGCCGCCGCCCGCCTAGCCAGGAACGAACAGCGCTGGCTGCCACGGTTGTTGTCCGACCGGCCCGACGACGGCCCGCAGGCCCCGGCGCAGGCCTCGGCGTTGCGCTTCGCAGCGGCACCGGTGCGCTCAGGGGAGCCGTCGTCGTCGTACCCCTGGCACTGGAGCATCACCAGGTGGGCCGAGGGCACCGCCGCAACGCACGTACCCCTCGGGGACCGGACTCGGGCGGCGGAAGACCTCGCCGACTTCGTGCTGGCCTTCCAGCAGCCAGCTCCGGAGGACGCTCCCTACAATCCCGTGCGCGGCGGTGCGCTTCGCGACCGCGACAGCGCACTCCACCAGCGCCTCGCCGCCCTTGATCTACCCACCTCAGGTCTCCTCACCCTGTGGCAGGAACTACGTGACCAGCCAGCGTGGGATGGCCCCTCCCTCTGGCTCCATGGCGACCTCCACGCCGCGAACCTGGTGGTTGCCCCCGACAAAAAACTTGCAGCAGTCCTGGACTTCGGCGACCTGGGCAGCGGCGACCCGGCCACCGATCTGGCCGCCGCGTGGCTGGTCTTCGACCGGTACGGCCGCCGGGTATTCCAGAACCGGATCAACGCCGCCCGCCCCACCTCCGATGCCACCTGGCAGCGGGCCCGGGGCTGGGCCCTCTGCATCGGCGCGGCGATGGCCGTGCACTCCGACGACGATTCAGTGTTCAAGACGATGGGCCACCAGGTCCTCCACTCGGTGCTCGTTGACCACGGCACCCGGGTCGCCGGGGGTGCCCGCTGACATGGCGCACTGGACCCACCTGTCCCGCGTCCAGACCGAGGGCGACAACCACATCATGGAGGACGCCTGCGGGTACCGCGGCAACGCTGCCTGGATGATCGACGGCGCCACCTCCCTCCTGGAGGAAATCGACCTACCCGGTGCGTCCAACCCGTCCTGGTACGCCCAGGTCCTCAACCTCGCGCTGGCCGAACACGCCGGACCCGCCGACCCCCGTGCTGTCCTCGCTGCAGCGCTGACCACGGTTGACGAGCTGGGGGAACGGCTGGTGGGCAACCGGTCCCACTTCTTCCCCAGCGCTGCTGTCTCGCTGGTCACGGCCGACGACGACGGACGGGTGCGGGTGCTCAGCCTCGCCGATTGCCACGTCGTCGCACGCCGCGATGACGGCAGCACCCTGCACATCGGCACGCCGATCAGCGAGCCCACCGGCACCCAGGCCGACCACGAACAGGCGAGACGGGAACGGAACACTGAACAGGGCATCTGGGTGGCCCGTCGGGAGCCCGAGGCTGCCGAGCGGGCCAGCCTGGTCCGGATGGGCAAGGTCCACACGGTCGCGCTGGCGTCCGACGGCGCCTGGCGGGCTGTGGACCTTGGCCTGGTGGCAAGCCCGGAAGCGTTCCTTGACGCCGTCAGCACCCCCGAGGGAGCGCAGGAATTGATGCTGACCCTGCGCATCACGCAACTGGAGATCGGCGAAGCCGCAGACGACGCCTCGGTGATGTGCCTGGCGCTGCAGGACGGGACCTGATCCCCTGATCGGACGCGGCCCGGCTGATACGCTGACGAGGGTGCCACAGCACCACTTGAGATGAACTGCACGCGCCACGGCGTACCACGCTGAACCCCGCGTGCCGGTGGAAGGAATCCCCCTAAGTGAAGGCGCTGTACAAGTCCGGGCCGCAGCCCGGCTTCGAGCTCATCGACCGTCCCGAGCCCACACCGGGACTCGGCGAAGTCAAGATCCGCGTGATGACCACCGGGATCTGCGGCACCGATCTCCACATCGAGTCCTGGGACCAGTGGGCCGCCAGCACCATCAGCGCGCCGCTCATCCCCGGCCACGAGTTCTACGGCGAAGTGGTCGAGCTCGGTTCCGGCGTGCGCGACGTCAAGGTGGGGGACAGGGTCTCCGGCGAGGGCCACATTGTCTGTGGCACCTGCCGCAACTGCCGTGCCGGCCGGCGCCAGATGTGCATCAGGACCGCAAGCGTCGGGGTGCAGCGTGACGGTGCCTTCGCCGAGTTCGTGGTGATCCCCGAACCGAACGTCTGGGTCCACCCGGCTGGTATCACCCCCGAGCTGGGCGCCATCTTCGACCCCTTCGGCAATGCTGTGCACACCGCGCTGAGCTTTCCCCTGGTCGGGGAGGACGTGCTGATCACCGGCGCCGGACCCATCGGGCTGATGGCCGCTGCCGTCGCACGCCACGCCGGGGCCCGCTACATCGCTGTCACCGACGTGTTCCAGCCACGGCTGGACCTGGCCCTCACGGTGGGCGCTGACCTCGCCGTCAACGTGGCCACCACGCGGATCGTCGATGCCCAACGCCAGCTTGGGATGCGGGAGGGATTCGACGTCGGGATGGAAATGTCGGGCCATCCCACCGCGCTGCCCGAAATGATCGACAACATGAACCATGGCGGCCGGATCGCCATGCTCGGCCTCCCCTCGGCGGACATCACCATCGATTGGGCCAAGGTGGTCACCCACATGCTTACCCTCAAGGGCATCTACGGCCGTGAGATGTTCGAAACCTGGTACGCCATGAGCGCCATGCTGCAATCCAACCCCGTCCTGCAGCAGGCCATCTCGAGCGTCGTCACCGACATTCTGCCCGCAGCCGCGTGGCAGCAAGGCTTTAACACCGCACGCAACGGAGCCAGCGGCAAAGTGGTCCTCGACTGGACCGGATTCTAAGGAGCAACGCGATGTACACGAGCATTCAGGAACAGCTGACCGAAGAACTGGACGGCATCCGCAGCGCGGGCCTGTTCAAGAACGAACGGCGGATTTCCTCCCCGCAGTCCAACCACATCGAGGCAGCCACCCTCGACGGCGCCCCGCAGCGGGTACTGAACTTCTGCGCCAACAACTACCTGGGGCTGGCCGACCATCCCGACATCATCGCCGCCGCCAAGCAGGCGCTCGACGACCGCGGGTTCGGCATGGCCTCGGTGCGGTTCATCTGCGGCACCCAGGACCTCCACCTGGAGCTCGAGGCGCGGGTGTCGAAGTTCCTGGGCACCGAGGACACCATCCTGTTCTCCTCCTGCTTCGATGCGAACGGCGGAGTCTTCGAATCCCTGCTCACTGCCGAGGACGCAGTGATTTCCGACGCGTTGAACCACGCCTCCATCATCGACGGCATCCGGCTGTCCAAGGCCCAGCGGTACCGGTACGCCAACCGTGACATGGCGGATCTTGAAGCAAAGCTCAAGGAAGCCGCCGGCGCGCGCCGCACCCTGATCGTCACCGACGGGGTGTTTTCAATGGACGGCTACCTGGCACCATTGGAAGCCATCTGCGACCTCGCCGATCAGTACGGCGCGATGGTCATGGTCGACGACTCCCACGCCGTCGGTTTCATGGGCGAGACCGGGGCGGGCACTCCTGAACACGCCGGTGTCTCCAGCCGGGTCGATATCTACACCGGAACCTTCGGCAAGGCGTTGGGTGGTGCCTCGGGCGGCTACGTCGCCGCGCACTCAGAGATTGTGGCCTTGCTGCGGCAGCGGGCGCGGCCGTACCTGTTCTCCAATTCGCTGGCACCCTCGATTGTCGCCGCCACGCTCACCGCGCTGGATCTGGTCCAGAACAGCGCCGACCTACGGGCGCAGCTTGAGGAAAACTCGGCGCTCTTCCGGCGCCGGATGACCGAGGAGGGCTTCGAACTGCTGGACGGCGAGCACGCGATTATCCCGGTGATGTTCGGCGACGCGGCACAGGCAGCCAAGGCAGCTGATGCCATGCTGGCGCGCGGCGTGTTTGTCACTGCGTTCAGCTTCCCGGTGGTGCCCCGAGGTGCTGCCCGGATCCGGGTCCAGCTTTCGGCCGCCCACAGCGCCGAGGACATCGAAGCCTGCGTGCAGGCCTTCATCGGCGCCCGCGACGACGTCGCCGCCGCCTAGCCCAGGGGTACTGCTGCCATGGCACTGAATGCTGATGTTCTGATTGTGGGCGGCGGCATCGCCGGGCTGTCTCTGGCCACGCAGCTGGCGGGACGCTGCACGGTGGTGCTGGTGGAGGCAGAGCAGATTCTCGCCTACCACGCGTCATCGCGGTCGGCCCGGCAGCTTATTCCCAGCTATGGGCCGCCCGAAGTGCAACAGCTCACCGGCCGCACCCTCGACCTCCTCCGGGCTGTTGAGGATCAACACCTGCAGCACTTTCTGACCCCACGCAGCTTCATGCTGGTCGGGTCCGAGCAGGACGTCACTGACCGTTCCAGCGGCGCCATGACCGTCATCAGCCAGGCCGAGGCGCTGGCCCTCTGCCCCCACCTCCGCCCGGAAAGCTTCGCTGCTGCGGGCATCGACACCACGTCGGTAGGCCTGGACGCCGAGGCCCTGATCGATTTCCACCGTCGCACAGCGCTCGACGCCGGGACCACGATCCTGACCGGTGCCAAAGTGCACTCCGCCCAACGGATGGGCAACGGCTGGAGCGTTGGCGCCGATGCTCACGCCATCCACTCAACGGTTGTCGTGAACGCGGCGGGCGCGTGGGCCGACGAACTCGCTGTGGTCTCAGGGGTCGAGATCCAGGGATTGCGCCCCTACCGCAGGACTGCCGCCATCGCGCAGCTGACCCACGAGCTGGCCCCCGGCATGCCGATGGTGGCCGCAGCCGACGACAGTTTCTACTTCCGGAACGAAGGTACCGGCCTGCTGATCTCGCCCTGCGAATCAGTGCCGAGTGTTCCCGAAGACGCCCAACCCGTTCCCGCCGACCTGGACGCGCTCCTGCAGAAACTTCAGGAGGCCACCACCCTGGGGATCACCGCCATTGACCGGGCCTGGACCGGGCTTCGCACCTCCACCAAGGCAGGACTGCCAGTGGTCGGGTTCGATCCGGAGGCTGAAGGGTTCTTCTGGCTGGCCGGCCAGGGCGGTTACGGGTTCCAGACGTCGTCGGGAATCGCCGAGTTGGCGGCAGGGCTGATCCTGGGCGAGGAGGGCACCACCCCATCCCTGGCGAATGCTCTGCGCCCCACCCGCTGAATGTGCTGAAACGGTTGCCTAATAAAAGCAAGCGGCAGAAATTAACACGGGCGTTTTGAATCATCAGGAATGTGGTTGTCGAGTTTCTTCTGCGGGTCCATACTCGTCTCATTCTGACGTGCTTGGACAGCCGCTGAGGAGCCGGGGCCATGCCTTCACTCTTGGATACGCTCACGCCCCTGCTGGGTGATGGCACCGATCTCGGCGATTTCGGTGACGCCCTCGACGAATTCACCGTCGACGATGCGCAGAACCCCACCAATCCCGACGGCGTCACGGTCACCGGATCAGTGTCGTTCGCCGCAGGACTGAGACTCGGCGTCGACGTCGTCAGTAAACGGCTGGTCTGGACACCCGCCTCGACGGCAGGGGGAGAGGACGCCTTCGGGGAGAATTCCTGGATTGATGTCCGCAACACCACCCTCGCTTTTGAACTTCAAGTCCCCGGGCTGGACGGCGAGGATTTCACCCTTGACCTAAGCCTGAGCAATATTGTCCTGAAAGCCCCGTTCCTCAGGGGTGCCAGGCATGCCAGCCCGGGCGAGTTGGTCCCTGACCCCCAGAACCCGGAGGTCACGTTCACCCTGCCGGATGTCGAGTTCCAGATTTTCGGCGCCGGTGGGGGCACTGACGCCAGGTTCCTGGGACTGGGCGACACCGGGACTGACGACCCGGCGATCGCCGCTTTCGTTACGATGCAGCCCCCATTTGCATTCATCGGGTCCACGGACGTGGTGGGGTTCGGCTTCCGGTCCGGCATGCTGGACCTCTCAGGCGATGCCACCCCGCCTGCCGTCCTCGATCTCCTTAACCTCGGCGCCGAGTGGCAGGGCCTCTACCTGCCGGAAATCCGACTCTTCGTCGCCCCGAACGGCGCCCGTGACCTCTGCGTCGACGCTGGCGCCAGAAACCTCCTCATTGGATTCGGGAAGACCTCGGGAGTGTCCGGCGACTTCGATCTGACCGTCGCCTACCAGGGTGCCGGTGCCCTCCAACTCGGTGCACGCTTTTACGACGCCGCCGGTCGCTGCTACTCACCGGTCGGCACAACAGAGACCCGCACGGTCACCCTGCCGCCGCTGACCCGGATGGTCGCCGACGTCGACGGCGGACTGGCCCCCTATACGTTCACCATCTCCATCGACGGCGCCGCTCAGCCACCGGGCAGGGTCACCGACATTGACCTCTCGGCGAACCCCACCCGGAGCATCGTCATCACCGTCAGGGATGGGAGCGGCACCCCGCAGACGGCTACGCTCACCCTGACGACGTCGGCCCTCGCCACAGTGCCGGGCGGAGGGACCAACGCCCAGCTCCGCACCCTCAGCACCACCTCCGGAACAGTACCTGCCGCGTCGCCTCGGCTACGGATCGACTCCGAGGCTGCAGCGGGCACGACGACGACAGTGGTCCTCGCCCTCGACGTGGACGCAGCGACTGCGGCAACCACCGAATGGCGGGTCAACGGTGGGGCGCCCACGACAGGACCCACCCTGTCCGTGCCGGTGGGGCCGGGGCAGCGCTTCGCGGTGCAGGCGCGCCTGCCTGGCTCCAGCGCCGTCGGGCACGCCACCGCCCACTATCGCTTTGACACACCCGACCGCGGCGCCGAAGCCTCGGCACAGAGCCGCTCCGCACCCGCCCCCAATGCCGGAGCCACCACACCCTGGACGGCGGGCACCGACACCGATGACACCCTGCGGCCGCTCCTCGCCGCACTTCCCACCGGCCACCCCATCACCATCAGGGGGTACGCCAGCTTCGAGGGCACCGACACCCCGACCGTGCGCCAGTACAACGAACGTCTAGCACGACGTCGTGCAGACGCACTGCAGTTACGCATTGAACGGCTGTGTCAGGAGCCAGCCCTCGCCGGACGGAACCCCTCGATCACCGCGGTGGCCGACATGTCGGGGTGGACCAGCCAGGGGCCAGCCCTCGACGTCCGACGAACCTTTTGGAAAGCCGAGGCAACCTGGCCGCCCGTCACCACCGGGGACACGCTGGTCACCGCCGAACTGTGGCGCGAAGAAACCACCGGTCCCGGCACTGACCTGACCACGCCCGATTCCGACGCAGGCACCCGGCCCAACCCGCCCTCCTGGTTCCGGAAGCTCGGCACGGTGGTCAGGATCGTCAGGAACACCTTCGTCTCCTGTGAGGTGTTCGGCGAGTTCGACATCCAGACGCCGGCAGAGAACCGGCTTGCCGGCGAAATGAATCCGGAACGCGAGGAACTCAGCGCTGCCCGGGCCATCGGCAGAAATCCCGCCGACGGCATCATCAGGATCCGTTTCCTGATCGAAATCGACGAGGCCGTCGGCTCGGTGAAGATCACCGCCCAGTACGGGGCGCATCCCGAAGACACGGACGGCCTGTACCTGTGGGGAATCCGGCCCGGGGAACCACTGCAGGACCCGGAATTCGGGTTGGACTTCTTCGGCGCAACAGTCGTCTTGATGCCGCTGCTGTCCCAAACCGCCGGGGCCGTCGCCAACGAGGGCGGGATCGTCCAGATGGGTGTCACCGCGGCGATGCTTGGCATTCCGGCAGCAATCGCCGCCACACAGATCGTCAAGACCGAACGGGTGGTGTGGCATGGTGGCGAAGTTCTCCTGAACGCCGTCCCGGGAGCCAACGAACTGGTAGTTCTCTTCGATATCGAAGCTGCCATTTCCATGAACATCTTCGACCTGGTGACCATCACCCGGGAAGCCCCGCTGACCGTCCGGTACAAAGCCGTCGGGATCAGGCTGGGCGACGGCCTTGCCGGGCAGCCGTTCCAGTTCCGGCCGGTATTCGACGCCTCCAAGGGCTACTCGATCGATGTGTCGGTTCCAGGTGGCCTCAACATCGCCGAACCGCTCGGCCAGCTGCTCCAGGTACTCGGCGCCCGGGTGGCGCGCAACAACCCTCTGATCTTCGAGATCGATCTGGGCTTCGCCATCGATCTGGGGGTGGTCAGCATCGACAGGGCCCGGTTGCGTGTCGCTTTCGAACCCTTCAGTTTCGCCATCACCGCCTTCGGGGCATCGATCGACATTCCGGGGGCCGTGGCCGGGAAGGGGTACCTCGAGCTGAGCCAGACCGAGGTCAAGGGGCAGCTGGACCTGACGCTGGTCCCGGTGTCGGTGCGGATTGCCGCCGGGGTGGGAGTGGCGAACATCAGCGCTGAGGAGGGCGGACCAGCGACTGGGGTGATCGTGACCCTTGAGGTGGAGTTCCCTGTCGCCATCCCGCTAGGGCAGAGCGGCATCGGGATCTACGGGTTCATGGGCCTGTTCGCCATGAACTACTCCCGCGATATGACCGGCATCGATACTTCCAACATGGCTCCCGCACTGGCCTGGCTCCGGGCCACCGGGGGCAACCCCCTGAACGTGGCGTTCTGGAAGCCCGAGGTCAACACCTGGGCCTTCGGAGTCGGCGCGATCATCGGCACCATGGGCAGCAGCGTGATCTTCAACCTCAAGGGCCTGATCATGCTGGAGCTGCCCGGCCCGCGGCTGCTGCTGATCATGAAGGCGAAGCTTCTGGCGATCATGCCCAACCTCGGAGGAAACGCTGAGGGTGTCTTCCTCGCCGTGATCGACCTCGACATGGGACGCGGGACCCTCACCATCGGGATCTCCATCGATTTCGAGATCTCCCCGCTGCTGGAGCTCCACATCCCAGTGGAGGCGTTCTTCAACTTCACCGATGTTGCGGACTGGCACCTGTACCTTGGCCGACAAAGCAGCCCCATCCACGCCAACATTCTGGAAGTCTTCGACGGCACGGGCTACCTGATGCTTTCCGGCAACGGACTCGCCCTGGAGAATCTGCCGGAGGTCTACGGGTTCTCTATCGGGACTGGCCTCCACGTCTCCTTCGAATGGGGAGACCGCAGCAGCGGTCTCTACGCCGAACTCGCCGCCGGCTTCGATGCCGTCGTGGGCTTCGACCCGTTCTGCCTTGCCGGCATTCTGTATGTCAGGGGCAGCCTCCATCTCTTCATCATCGAAGTGAGCGCGTGGGCCAAGCTTGAGGTCTTCGTGGGGGAGAAGATGATCGGGGGAAACCCTGCCAAGGTGTCCCGCATCAGCGGCGAGATCTGTGGACGGGTGAAGTTCCTATTCTTCTCGGTGCAGGGGTGCGTCACCTTCGAGCTCGGTGAAACAGTCATCCAGACCCCGCCCCCGCCACCCCTCGTGGAAGTGCTCAAACTCGTCGGCAGATCACCGGCACTGGTCCAGGGGTCCGGTGTCGACAAACCCATCGACAGTGGCCTGGCCGACGCCGCAGAGTCACTCGCCGCACTGAGCCCCGAGATGGGAGTGCCGCTGGACGCCGTCCCGGTGCTGATGATGAATCTTCCACCCGTACCCGACCCGGCGGTGCGGTTCAAAGGCGAAGTGCTGGCCGGGAGCACCGGGGTTGCTCCCGGCGGGTGGGTGAAGAAGGGCTCTGCCTCGTACAAGTTCACCCTCACCTCGGTCACGCTGGACGCTGTGGGACCCGACGGCGCTGTGTTGCCGGGCGGGTTCACCGACGGATCGACTCCCGCCACCTGGTGGCAGCAGAAGAGCGGCGACACCGCATTGTCGGCTCAGCTGGCACTGCTGAGCTGGCTCCCCGAAGGAACCCCCAAGGCGGTCGAAACCGGGTACATCCTCGAAGAGTCAGTCACCGACAGCTGGGGGACGATCTGTGACCCCATCGCCCCGCCGACGTCGGTCCTGTTCACCTTCCTTGGCGAACCTCTGGGACCGTCCGATGCCGGTTGGCAGCTCGATGGGACGCCGTGGCCCGACCCGCCGGGCAGCCACCGTTCGACGCCCCCTGCTACGCGGCTATTCGTCACCGAGCGCTGGCGCTCGGGCGACTTCTCGGTCGATAGCCTCCTCGCCGTCGTTCCCGCCCAGGTCGAAGGCCTCGCCGTCTCCTGCCCGGAGGGCCGCGACTCGAACCGGGCAGCCCCCAACCGGGCCGGGAGGTACGACGGCGACAACCCGGTCCTCGCCGCGATTGGCGGGAAGGAACCAGAGGATACGGTGCTGCCCCGGATCGACTGGGGCGACGTGATCATCAACCCGGATCCAGACCGTACCGTCCACCGGGCGCAACTGTTGGATGGCGTTCCGATCAAGCAGGGCCGCGCGAAGTGCTCGTCCCGGGCGCTCGCCGCCCCTGTCTATGACGCCCGGGAACCGATGCATCACGGGGACGACGAGCGGAAGCAGGACATTCACGACGGGTGGAAAGCTGCAGGATTCCGGCCGGGGCCGCTCGACAATGCCGTCGTCCTGCACACTGGCCCCTTTGCACACGCAGTGTTGTTCCTGCTGGTGCGCAGGGAGTTGCTTGAGGGAGGGCTGGTGGTCTGCACGTACGACGCCGGCGAGAACGAGCTGGCCAGGGAACCCGTCACCCCCGCAGCCACCAGCCTTCCGCCACGGTGGACCGATCCTACGGGCCCCTGGTCAACTGATGCGTTCCTGCTCAGCCAGCAGGCCACCGCGATGGCCCGTCTGGGCTACCTCGGTGTCCTCGTGGAGGTGAAAGGCGGTGAGGCTGCCGACCACTTACAGATCGGGATGCCTCCGGAGGAAGCAATCAACGAACGCCTCGATGTGCGCGGCTACTACCTGGCCGGCACCGAGCTGACCAGTTACGCCGAATACCTGCGGTACGACTGGGACGAGAGAGACCGTGTCTCCCGTCAGAGCGCCATCGCCAACGTCCTCGGAGGTGACACTGACGATTACGCGCTGCTTCACCCCGATACCGTCTACCGCGCCACTATCGGCTACTCGGTGCAGGCACGGCCGGTGCTCCCGGACGGAACTGATGGGCCCGCAGCCGACGTTCCCAGTTCCCCGCAGGAGTTCTTCTTCAGGACCGACAACCTCCCGCCCCGCCGACTCGACCCCTGGATTCTTGGCAGCACCCCCCAGGAAGGCGAACGACACTTCCCCACCGGAGAACCGATCAGGATCATTTTCGGGACCACCAACGTGGTCAGGATGTTCGCCGCCTACGGCAAGCGGCTCCAGGTGCGGCTACGCTCCTCGGCCTTCCGGCCCATCCAGGCCAAGCCCGGTTTCGTCCACCCGCTGGAGTTGCTCCCCTGGACCCCTGGCGGCCACAACAACCCGGACCTCGTTGCGGCAGCGGTGCTCTCGCCCTGGGAGCAGGCGCTCGCCGGTGTGGTGACAGGCAGCTGCATCCCGGTGGATGAGGAACGGGTCAGGCATTCAGTGGTGACGGTAGGAGTGGAACTCGAAAGCTACACCGACTACATCATGGATGTGGAGTCCGTCGACCTGACGGCATCCGACGGCGCCCAGGGGGAGGTGATCTGGCGCCGGTCCTTCAGCACCGGGGCTTTCACCACCGTCGAGGAGTTCAGCGGATCGTTCGCCGACGCCAGGATTGTGCACCGGTACGCTGCGCCGGGCGCACTCCAGGACGTTGCCGCTTCCTTCGCTGTCCGCCCGCCGGAGGGCGCCGAACTGGATCAGGCGCTGTTCCTCGCAGGACTGGAGCCGATGGGAGTGCCCACAGCGGGCCAGATTGTGGTGTTCTGGGAAACGGCGGCCGCCGCCGGTTCACTGCCGCAGCCGGCAGCCGTGCTGCTTGATGCTTCGGAGCCCATGTGGCGAAGCCGGGCGGTGGCCGTGGAGGAGGTCGATGCGGCGGTAGCAGGCAACCGCCGTTACGCGATGGTGCAGCGCGGGTGGCTGGAACTCGCCGAAGGTGCCAGCCCCGACGCCATCGTGGACCTGATTGTCCGGGCCCCCGGAGGCCAGCGGGCCCTGGTCTGTCTCAAACCCGGATCGCGGGGCAAGGGGCTCAGCCTGGTCCTGGATCGTCTCGCTCAACCGGAGACGTATCTCGACGGGCCGGCCGCCGCCGACATTGCCTACCCTGTCGCCGACCTTTTGCTCACCACCGCACCGTGGGAAGAAACCGACTGATCATGAGCTACGTATTCAATCCACGCCGGTTCCAGGCTGAAGGCGTCGCCATCAATTGGGCGGTGCACGCCCGCACTCTGGGCGGGCTCAAAGAGTATTCGCGCACCCTGAAGGTCAGACCGGCGAACGTACAGCTGCGGTGGCTGCCCAATCAGGAGATAGGCATTCCCAGCCGACCCTTCAGCGTGTGGCGCCGGGCGAGCATGCGCGCGGAAATCACTGACCTGGACTTCCGCGCAGTTCTCGTTCCCTCACTGGGCGGGCGCACCCTGGTGACCTGGCCCGGTGTTCGGCTGGTCACCACCCAGCTGGCCCTCACCGGGAGCGCAGGCTACATCTATGCCTTTGCCGGCTGGCCCAGCACCTCCGGTGCCGTGGCCGTCAGGCGTTTCGAACCCGGAGCCGGAACAGTAAGGATCGGTGCGGGGGCCATGGACGGCCTCCTGGTCGACCCGGGCATCAGTATCGAATCGCTCCTGGGCACAGACCTGTCGCAGTATGACGAGGGAATGGGCTGGGAAGAGCTGGAACGGGTGGGTCTTCCGGTGGATGGTGCACGGTGGACAGGCACCGCCTACGGCAGCCACCTGCAGGGCATGCTGGTCGACGGATCCGGCTCCTCCCCGGCCCTCACCGACCCTGTGGTCGCCGCCGGGCAGCGGCTGGAGCGGGGTGCGCCGTCGTCGGGCTGGGACCCACAACTGGCCGCCGGAATCACGGCACCGGGGTGGCAGGAGCCGGACTTCACCGCTGTCATCGCTGACGCCAACGACTCGCTGGTGCACCACCTCGCGGTCATCTCCCACGCCCATCCGCCGCGGGACCATGCTGGGCGCACCATCGCTGTCACCATGCCGCCGCCCGCCAACTCCGGTGGCGGCTCAGCACCGGGTGATCCGACCACCTCCCTTGTCTCGCCCTGGGGGATGACCCTGCTCGCCGCCGGAACGGATCCCTACGCAGCACTGGCGCTGGGCATGGGTACTGCGTACGGGCCCGATGACCTTCCGAAGGACGATCACGGCGAGCGCAGCGACTACGACTTCCTGGTGACTGCCACCTACGAAAAAGGGCTCGACGGGCAGTCGGCCGAACGCACCTATGCGGCTGTGATCCCCTCCCCGCAACCAGGGATTGCGCCCCTGGCACCGGCCGGCGCAACGGTCCAGAAAATGGGGTACCTGCGTCCCGCGGCCCGTGACCTACCGTGGCGGACGTCCCTGCGCACGGGGTGGGAGCGGCCACCGATGACCCCGCTAGCCCGCCCGCGCAGCTACGCCTTCGCCCGGCTTTCCCACCCGGGGGACCTCGCCGCGTCGTCGCTCCTACCCCCAAGGATCGGTGGCGGATGGCTGCCAGGGGTGATCAACGATGCCCAAATGGACGGGGACCCAGCGCCCCACAAAATCTCCGCTGTGGACCGCGAGATTCCGATCCCACCCGATCCGGGCAGCATCTCGCCCGCCTACTCGGTGGCGCACCAGGACCTCTACGGGCTGTGGAGCAAATGGCGGTCCGCCAGCACCTCAGTCGACCAGCCGGGAGTCGACGCCGTGCGGATTGTCAGCGCCGCGCTGACGGCAGTGGGCAGCCCGACGGCGGGAAGCCCGGTCGCCGGGCAACTCGAGGTCGAGTTCCTCTGGGACTGGTCAGCCAGGGGGCCACAGACCATCAGGTTTGCTGGCAGACTGTTTGCCGCCCCGTTGCACGGGGCGAAGCCGCCAGACACGTCGGTGCCCGTCGGGATGCAGCGCAGCCTGGGTGGTGGTGGAGCATTCGTGGACGTCGAGTTCACCGGCGACCATGCTCAGCACGCCGGTGTGCCCCTGACGGGTATCAATCTTGCAGGCGACGCCGTGGTGCCCATGGGTGCCGCAGGGCAGGGGGAGCGGGAACGGCGTTACCGGCTCCGCGTTCCCGGTTTCACCCTTGACTTCGATGCGTCGGGACACCTTGGTTTGGCACTCTGGGCTGTTGGGCAGGAACGTGTGGCACCGCACCGGTGGGGCAACTGGCCCACCGAGCCCAGTGTCGTCACGACCTCCGATCCCCGGCCCCCGGTGGTCATCATGAACACCCTGCCCACCGTTGCCCTCGGCAGTCTCCCGGACGCCAACGGGGAATCGCACGCTCGGCTGTCCTGGTCGGCTGCCGGATCGGTCGCCGGCTACGCAATCTACGAGTCCACTGAGACCAAGCTGGCGCAGACCGCGGGGTCGCCGCCAGCGGATATCGAGACCACCCTGTCCGAGCGGCTCGAAGCGATGAAGGCCGTGTTCAACGCCGACCCGTCCCGGCGGGCGTTCACCCGCCGGAACTCCACCCTGATCACCGGTACCTCAGCCGACGTGACCCTGCCCCGCGGCACCACCGACATTCACGTCTTCGTGGTCATTGGGGTCAGCGCCGGTCAGATCGAGGCGACGTGGCCGTCCGGCCCCAGTGCCTCCGACCAGTGGTTTGCCTACGCCGTGCCCCGCCGGTCACGTCCCGCACCACCAACACTCGAACTCCATCCGCTGCAGGATGGGGGGATCAACAAGGCGCGGGTGCTGGTGGGCGCGCGCGACGGCGCACCGGTGACCCGGGTGGAACTGCACCGGGTCAGGGTGGACGAGGCTGTCGCATCCCTGGGGACCATGGGGCCGCCCGTGGCAGCCGTCTCGGCGGGCACCCCCGGGTGGACAGTCGGTCAGGGGCTAGCACCCGGTGGAGGAATCCGGACCCTTGATGGCTTCGACGTCCCCGATGGGTCCTGGAAACGGGTCTGGTACCGGGCGACCGCCTGGAGCAGCGATGACCCATCACGGGGCATCCTGGGGGACCGCTCGGACGCCAGTTCGGCCGCATGGGTGGTGGTACCCCCGGCGGGACCCCCTGATCTCTCCTCCCTTGACCTTTCGCCCGGGCCAGGCGGTGCGGGTGAGGCAGTAATCACCTGGACCAGCCGGGCACCGGCCACCCCTAGCCCGCTCGGCACCCATCGGATCACCGTGTCCGCGACCGTCCCCCTCGGCGCAGCGCTGATCAGCTCATCGGAACAGCTTGGCCTGGTCTCCGAGGTGGAGCCAGCCACAGGGTCGGGATTCTGGCGGATCGAGGGCGCTGGCGGTGCCGCAACCGGCTATCGGGCACTTCTCCGTCGCGCCGATCCAGGGGACACCGTCGAGGTGAGTGTGACAATAACCGACCCCCTCGGCCGGACTACCACTGAAACGGTGACCGTCCCGCCCGGGGCGCTGCTCCCTGCACCGGAGGTGACGGGGCTGGCCCTGGCGCGCCGTCAACCCCTTGCGGGCGCGCTTGCCGAATGGACGAGCAACACGCCACCGGTGGCCACTCCCGCCGGATCCTATCGGCTACGGGTGACCCTGCGGCCCCGGGCGGCCAGCCCGCTCCCGGTGCGGCCACCCCGGCCGGTGGTGATTGATGTGCTGCTGGAGGATGTGCCGGTGGCCAACCCCACAACAGCGTCCGCGCGGACGCTCGTGGGGCGGTATCCAGGTCGTGCCGGCGGATACTGGGTGTACAGCCCTGCGGTCCCGGAACGGATCACTGTGAGTCTGGCGGCCCCGGATGGCCGAACCGCCGAGCAGTCCATTCAACCGCGACCGAACCAACTGCGGCGGCCATGATGGTTAGCGGGGAAGGGTGAGAATCTCGGCTCCATCATCGGTGATGGCGATCGTGTGCTCGCTGTGCGCGGTCCGACAACCCGTGGCGCTGCGAAGCGTCCATCCATCGGCATCGGTGAGCAGGGTTGCGGTGTCCGCCATGATCCAGGGCTCGAGCGCGAGCAGCAGCCCGGGGCGCAGCACGTAGCCGCGGCCCGGCCGCCCGGTGTTGGGAATGTGGGGGTCCTGGTGCATTGTCGAACCTATCCCATGGCCACCGAACTCGGTGTTGATGGGGTAACCGGCGTCGCTGAGCACCGCCCCGATGGCATGCGAGAGGTCGCCGATGCGCGCGCCGGGACCGGCTGCGGCGATTCCCGCACGCAGGGCCTGCTCGGTGGTGCTGATCATGGCGACGCTTTCCGCGGGACGCGCATCACCCACGATGAAGCTGATCGCCGAGTCCGCTGCGATGCCGCGCTTGGAGACCGCCAGATCGAGCGTCAGCAGATCCCCATCCACGAGGGCGTAATCGTGGGGGAGCCCATGAAGCACTGCGTCATTGACGGCCGTGCAGATGTAATGCCCAAACGGGCCGCGGCCGAAAGAGGGCGCGTAATCCACATAGCAGGACTGTGCCCCGGCGTCGGCGATCATCGTCTTCGTCCACGCATCGATATCCAACAGGTTCGTACCCACCGTGGCGCGGCTTTTCATCGTCTGCAGAATGTCGGCAACCAGGGCGCCGGTGTCCCTGGCACGGGTCAGTTCGGTGGGGCTCAGGATCTCGATCATTCGGCGCCTTTCATACGCAATGCTCATGCACCCACCCACTATCCCCGTAAGGGGAGACCACGGCAACCGGCCCGCCCGCTCGGCTGAACCGGGCGGGGCCCAGGTGGCCGTTCGCCCCGGGTGGAATGCCGCTGCCAAGGTCTAGAATTGAATCATGAAGGTCGACAAAACGCCGCTGCCGGGAATCGGTATGCGCAAGGACATTGTGACGTCCTCCGGGCGCCGCATTGGAACTGTCACACAGCGCGACGGCGAGACCGCGCTCATCATCTCCCGGCAGGATGACCCGGACGCCTGCCTCGTCTCCGTCCCGCTCACCGCCGACGAAGCCGCGACACTCGGTAACCTGCTCGGTGCCCACCAGCTGGTGGCCCAGCTGACCGAGGAACACCGTGATCTTCCGGGGGTGAACACCCGGCAATTCCTTATTGCCCGCGGTTCACCGTTCGAGGGGTACCGCCTCGGAGACACCAGGATGAGAACCCGCACCGGCGCCTCAGTGGTGGCGGCGCTGCGCGACGGCAAGGTTGAACCCTCGCCGAACCCCGATTTCACCCTGCAGACCGGGGACCTCCTGGTCGCCGTCGGAACGTCGGACGGTCTGGAAGCGGCCGCCGAAATCCTCGGCGGCGGCTGAGTCCGGCTTGGAGGCCGGTAGTGCGCTGACGCTGATCGAACTGGGGGCTGTGTTCTTCTGCCTCGGCATCCTGGGGCGTCTTGCTGGACGGATCGGCCTCTCACCCATCCCGCTCTACCTGCTGGGCGGGCTTTTCTTCGGGCACGGCGGTTTCATTGAACTGGAGGGCCTGAACGAGTTCAGCGAAATTGCCAGCGAGATCGGCGTTATCCTGCTGCTGCTCATGCTGGGCCTTGAGTACACGGCCAAGGAACTGGTTACCGGGCTCCGGCAGTCCTGGCTGGCCGGTGTCCTCGACATAGTCCTGAACTTCACCCCCGGCGCTGTGGTGGCGCTCCTCCTCGGCTGGGGGCCGGTGGGTGCCATGGTGATGGGCGGCGTCACCTACATTTCGTCGTCGGGAATCGTGGCGAAGGTACTGACCGATCTGGATCGACTGGGTAACCGGGAAACCCCTGTCATCCTGTCCCTGCTGGTATTTGAAGACCTTGCCATGGCCGTGTACCTGCCCATCCTGACCACTGTCCTCGCCGGCGCCAGCTTTGCCGGCGGGATGCAGGCGGTCGGAATCTCGCTGGTGGTGGTCACCGTGGTGCTCATCATTGCCCTGCGGTTCGGGAACGTGGTCTCGGCGATTGTGGACAGCAAGGACCGGGAGGTCTTCCTCCTCACAGTGCTCGGTGCCGCGCTCCTGGTGGCGGGCGTCGCGGCAGCGATGCAGGTATCGGCGGCCGTGGGGGCCTTCCTCCTCGGCATCGCCATCTCGGGGGCCACAGCGACCAACGCCACCCGGCTCCTCGAACCACTGCGTGACCTGTTCGCCGCGATCTTCTTCGTGGTGTTCGGGCTGAACACCGCCCCGGCGACCATCCCCCCGGTGCTCGGGATCGCGATCCTCCTGGTCCTCATCACGTCGACCACCAAGATTGCTACCGGCTGGTGGGCAGCCCGCCAGCACGGGGTGGGACGGCTGGGACGGGCACGGGCCGGCGTCGCCCTGATCGCCCGCGGCGAGTTCTCGATCGTGATCGCGGGCCTGGCGGTCGCGTCGGGGGCGATCACCGGGGAGCTTGCCGCCCTGGCCAGTGCCTATGTGCTCCTGACAGCGGTCCTCGGACCGGTCGCTGCCCGCCTGGTCGAACCGGTGATGGGCAGGCTGCAGCGCCGACCCCGGCCGGAACCACTGCCAGCCACCTGAGCGTCGCGGGTAAACGGACCTCAGTCGAGGATTTTGCCGACCGGTTCTTTCTTCTCCGCCTGGAACCGGTCTTCGGTGCGGCCCAGCGCCCAATAGCCGGACAGCGATACCTGGCTGCGTTCCAGACCGTGCTTGACGAAGAACACATCCCGCAACTGCTTCATCGACTCCCGCTCGCCGTGGGCAAAGACGTGCACCCGGCCATCACGCCATGAGGCTTGCTGGAGGGCAGCGGCCAGGAGGGTCCCCGCCGTCGCCCCGCGACGGTACAGCCAGACAAGTTCGACGCCGGACGGGGCAGTGAGATCCAGACGGTCCGGCTCATCCTCCACCTCAAGGAAGGCCATCCCGACGGCGTCGGCGGGCAGTGACTCCAGGGCAGCGGCCACTGCGGGCAGTGCCGTTTCGTCGGCGGCGTAAAGGTACCAGTCGGCCTCTGGGTTGGGAGAGTAGCCGCCACCGGGCCCCGCCACCACCAGGGTGTCACCGGGCTGGGCCGACGCCGCCCACGGTCCGGCGAGACCCTCGTCGCCATGCACCACAAAGTCGATGGCCAGCTCCTGGGCCGCATAGTCCACCCAACGGACGGTATAGGTCCGGGTGACCGGGAGGTCGGCAGGGTCGAGGGTTTCACGGAGCGCCTGGTGGTCGTACGGCGGCACCAGCCCCAGCTCGGGTTTGGCGAAGTGGATTTTCACATACCGGTCGGTGAAGTCATTACGGCCAAACGAGGCGAACCCATCCCCGCCGGCAACTACCCGCACCATGGCCGGAGACAGCCACTCGGTGCGCTGGACGGTCAGGATGGACTGAGGCTTGGGCTTGCGTACTGGGGCGACACTCACTGGCTGGATCTCCTTTGGCGGGTTTGTCCAAGGCTAGCAACACGGTGCCGTGGTCAAGATCCACCGATCCCACCGAGACCCACGTAACGGTTCGGGGTCAGAGAGTTTCCGTCCGGCGCTTTACTGCCGTCGTCGCGATATCTTTGATTCATCAAATCCACAACCCATGAGGGGTGCATGATGAAAAAACTTGGCGCGTTGCTGGCAGCATTCCTGCTGGTGCTCGGTCTGGGACTGGTGGTTCCAACCGCTGCCACGGCAGCGCCGTACTGCGGTATAACCTGGGGCTCGCTGGCGAAAACCAGTGCGCCGATGACCACTGCGCCCATCACGAATGTGAGGGCGGGACAGCACCCCTGCTTTGACCGGATGGTGGTCGATATCCGGGGGAAGGGTGCAGGGTACCGGGTCGAATATGTCAGCGCAGTGAGGGCTGACGGAAGTGGCCAGCTCATCCCGTTGCGCGGTGGGGCTTTCCTGCGGGTCATCGTCAAGGCACCGAGCTACGACAGGTTTGGCAACGCCACGTATCGGCCAGCCAACCCGTCGGAACTGGTCAACCTGGCCGGGTACACCACCTTCCGCCAGCTCGCGTCTGCCGGCAGCTTCGAAGGACAGTCCACCTTCGGACTCGGTGTGCGTGCCCGACTGCCCTTCAGGGTGTTCACCCTGGACGGCCCGGGCACTGCCTCACGGCTGGTGGTCGACGTCGCCCACCGGTGGTAGCGGCCTACAAGCCCGCTGAACAGCCTAGGCCAGGGGTCCGCCCAGGGCTTCCTGCACGGCGGTGACCAGCGAACCGTTGTCGACCAGTACCCGCACCGCTTCGATCTCGGGGGCGAGGTAGCGGTCGGTATCCGGTCCCTCAACCACCTCGCGGACCACCGTCCGTGCCGCGTGGATGGCCACCGCACTGCGGGAGGTGGCCAGGCCGCCATCGCGCATGTCCAGCGCGCGGGCGGCCGTCAGGATTTCGATCGCTAGGACCCGGGTCAGGCCATCGAGGGCCCGCCGGAGTTTCAGTCCGGCCGCCCACCCCATGGAGACGTGGTCCTCCTGCATGGCCGAGGAGGGGATCGAATCCACCGACGCGGGATTCGCGAGCCGCTTAAGCTCCGACACAATCCCGGCCTGCGTGTACTGGGCGATCATGTGGCCGGAATCGACCCCTGGGTCGTGCGCCAGGAAGGGGTTCAACCCATGGCTGCGGGCCTTATCGAGGAACCGGTCGGTGCGGCGCTCGCTCATGGAGGCCACATCGGCGACGGCGATGGCGAGGAAGTCCAGCGCGTAACCCACGGGGGCGCCGTGGAAGTTGCCATTGGACTCGACCCGGCCGTCGACAGTGACCACTGGATTGTCGATCGCCGACGCCAGTTCAATGGCCGCCACCGACTCGACATGGGCGAGGGTGGAACGGGCTGCCCCGTGCACCTGCGGCGCGCAACGCAGCGAGTACGCGTCCTGGACCCGGGTGCTGCGGTGGGCGCTGAGCTCTGAAGCGGAGTGCGCCTGGATCAGCGGTGACCCGTCCAGCAGATGGCGGATGTTGGCGGCCGACGAGATCTGGCCCGGATGGGGCCGCAGCGCATGGAGGTCCGCGGCGAACACGCCGTCAGTGCCGAGCAGCCCCTCGACGCTCATGGCTGCCGCAAGATCTGCAGTTTTCAGCAAGCGGTGAAGGTCAGCGGACGCCAGAATCAGCATGCCGAGCATGCCGTCGGTGCCGTTGATCAGGGCCAGCCCTTCCTTTTCGCGGAGCTCCACCGGAGTGATCCCGGCTGCGGCGAGCGCCTCGCTGGCGGGACGGAGGACGCCGTCGTCGTCGCGCACGTCACCCTCGCCCATCAGGGCCAGGGCAATATGCGACAGCGGGGCCAGATCGCCGGAGCAACCCAGCGAGCCGTACTCGCCGATGACCGGGGTGATACCCGCGTTGAGGAGGGCCGCGTAGGTCTGCGCCACGAGGGGACGGACACCGGTCCGGCCGGTGGCCATGGTGGAGAGTCGGCCGAGCATCAGCCCGCGGACAACCTCGCGATCCACCTCCGCGCCTGAAGAGGCAGCGTGGCTGCGGATCAGGCTCCGCTGCAACTGGGTGCGCTGGGCCACCGGAATGTGGGTGGTCGCCAGGGCACCGAAGCCGGTGGACACGCCGTAGTGGGGCATGGGGTCGTTGACGAGGTCCTCAATCACCTGTCGGGAGGCTTCCATCGCGGTGATCGACTCCTGAAGGATCTCGACCCTCGCGCCGTGCCGTGCCACCGCGACGACGTCGTCGGGCCGGAGGGCTCCGACGCCCACGTTGACTGTCTGACTGGTGCCCACCTGCGGACCCGCTTCCACACTAAGTCTTGCCAATGAATGAAAAGAGCGTTTCAATAAGTGAAATGCATTACGTCCTGCAATGCAAGGCCCACCGCACCGAGTCACCCGTAGAAGGAGGCACACCGCATGGCCGACACATCGACCCGTACCGTGGAGCGTGCGCTCCTGCTCCTGGGCGCCGTCTGCGACAGGGGAGCGGTCAGCCTGGCCGACGCCGCCCGCGACGCGTCGCTCTCCGCGTCCACAGCCCTGCGCCTGCTGCGCACCCTCGAAGCCACCGGTTTCGTCAGGAAGGACGACGACGGCTACCGCCCCGGCATGCGCATCGTGCAGCTCGGTGCCCAGGCGCTCAGCCACGAATCCCTCGTGTCGCTGTCAGGTGCAGCCCTGGACCGGCTGGTGGCCAGCACGGGGGAGTCCGCCTACCTCAACGTCCCCGCCGACGACGGGCACGGCATCTACATCGCCGTCCGTGAAGGCACCCACTCAGTCAGGCACACCAGCTGGGTGGGCCGGCGTATTCCGCTCACCGGCACTGCGGCCGGCAGGGTGCTGGCCGGAGAGGCACCCGCCTGCGGCTACGTGGTGGTCCGCAACGGCGTCGAACCCGATGTCACGGCCGTCGCCGCACCCGTCATGATCGGGGACCGGATTGCCGCCTCGCTGAGCGTGGTGGTCCCCAGCTACCGCATCAGTGAGCACCAGGCCGAAATCCTGGGCCAACTGGTCGCCGGCGAAGCATCGGGCATCCTCAACACTTCCACTACCCCCACCCATCCGGGACACCTCACCATCGACGGAGAATCCGCATGAGCACCTCATTCACCCAGCACGACCCCTCCCGCTCCATCCGTGCCGCCCGCGGCACCACACTCACCGCCAAGAGCTGGCAGACCGAGGCACCCCTGCGGATGCTGATGAACAACCTCGACCCCGAGGTGGCCGAACGGCCCGAGGACCTGGTGGTCTACGGCGGAACCGGCCGAGCCGCGCGCAGCTGGGAAGCCTACGACGCCATCGTCAGGTCCCTGGAGGACCTCGAGGATGATGAGACGCTGCTGGTGCAGTCGGGGAAACCCGTCGGTATCTTCCGCACCAACAAATGGGCGCCGAGGGTACTGCTGGCCAACTCCAACCTGGTGGGGGACTGGGCCACCTGGCCCGAGTTCCGCAAGCTCGAAGCCGAAGGTCTGATGATGTACGGGCAGATGACTGCCGGCTCCTGGATCTACATCGGCACGCAGGGCATCCTGCAGGGCACCTACGAGACGTTCGCGGCGATTGCCCGCAAGCTGTTCAAATCCCCGACGGCTACGCTGGCCGGGACACTGACCCTGACCGCTGGCTGCGGCGGCATGGGTGGTGCCCAGCCGCTCGCCGTCACCCTGAACGGTGGCGCGGTGCTGATTGTCGACGTCGACCGGTCCCGGCTGGAGCGCCGCGCCGCGAAACGCTACCTCGACGTCGTCGCCACCGACCTTGAGGACGGGCTGCGCCAGGTGCTGGCCGCCAAGGAGGAGAAGCGCGCCCTGTCGGTCGGCGTCGTCGGTAATGCTGCCGAAGTCTTCCCGGAGTTGCTCCGCCGCCACCTGGCCGGCGAGCTCACCATCGACATCGTCACCGACCAGACCTCCGCCCATGACCCGCTGAGCTACCTCCCCGAGGGAGTGTCCACTGACGAGTGGGACCGCGAGGCGAAGGGCGATCCCGACGGTTTCACCAAAAAGGCCCAGACCTCCATGGCCCACCATGTGGAGGCGATGGTCGGGTTCCAGGACGCCGGCGCCGAGGTCTTCGACTACGGCAACTCCATCCGTGACGAAGCCCGGCAGGGCGGCTACCCGCGGGCGTTCGAGTTTCCCGGCTTCGTCCCCGCGTACATCCGGCCGCTGTTCTGCGAGGGCATGGGTCCGTTCCGCTGGGTGGCGCTCTCCGGCGACCCGGCCGACATCGCCGTCACCGACGCGGCGCTGAAGGAGCTGCTCCCCGAGAACGCCCACCTGCACCGCTGGCTCGACGCCGCCGGTGACCTGGTTGAGTTTGAGGGCCTGCCCGCGCGGATCTGCTGGCTCGGCTACGGCGACCGGGCCAAGGCCGGGAAGATGTTCAACCAGCTCGTCGCCGACGGCAAGGTGTCAGCGCCCATCGTGATCGGCCGCGACCACCTCGATTCCGGGTCGGTGGCCTCACCCTATCGGGAGACCGAGGCGATGGCCGACGGGTCCGACGCCGTCGCCGACTGGCCCCTGCTCAACGCCCTGCTCAACACCTCCTCCGGTGCCACCTGGGTGTCAATCCACCACGGTGGAGGAGTGGGCATTGGCCGGTCCATCCACGCCGGCCAGGTGTCAGTGGCCGACGGGACACCGCTCGCCGCCGAGAAACTGGAACGGCTGCTCACCAACGACCCCGGGATGGGCGTGATCCGCCACGTCGACGCCGGATACCAGCGGGCATCCGACGTCGCGGCAGAGCGTGGAGTCCACATCCCCATGGCAGACTGACTCTTCTGGGGTGTGGGGCCTCCGGCCCCCTGCCGCCGGCTCGACAAAGATTTCCGCTGGCTCGTTCCTCGCTACCGGAAATCCAACTCGCCTACACGGCAGGCGGCCTCCGGCCCCCTGCTCAACCCTGTTGGCATGGAGATTAGATGGTGGAGAAATCGATGAATACCGTTAGTAGCATGCTCGCGTCGATTTCCGGCGTCGGACGTGATTCCCATCGGGGTGGGTACTCCCGGCCGGTGTTTTCCGGGGCCGAGCTTGAGCTGCGCGACTGGTTCACCGCCGAAGCCTCCCAGCGTGGCCTCGAGGTCAGCACCGACCGCAACGGGATCATGTGGGGCTGGTGGGATGCAGCGGCGGGGGACCGGACCGGCGCGCTGGTCACCGGCAGCCACCTCGACTCGGTGCCCGGTGGCGGGGCATTCGACGGACCGCTCGGCGTGAGCGCTGCGCTCGCCGCCGTCGACGTCCTGAAGGAACGCGGCGTCGAGCCGCGACGCTCCCTCGCCGTGACCGTCTTCCCGGAGGAGGAAGGCTCCCGGTTCGGGGTGGCCTGCCTCGGATCGCGGCTCCTCACCGGTGCCATCGACGCCGATAAGGTGCGGAACCTCAAGGACACCGACGGCAACACCTTCGCCGACGTCAGCCGGGCGAACGGACTCGACCCGGCACGTCTCGGCCGCGACGAGGAAGCGCTCCGGACCATCGGCGACTTCGTCGAACTCCACGTCGAGCAGGGCCGGGCGCTGATCGACCAGGGCGCACCGGTCGGCGTCGGCTCCTCCATCCTCGGGCACGGACGGTGGCGGCTGAGCGTCGCAGGTCAGGGCAACCACGCCGGCACCACCCTGATGGCAGACCGCGCCGACCCGATGGTCGTCGCCGCACAGATTATCCTGGCCATCCGCCGGATCGCCGCAGCACAGGATGACGCCCGCGCCACCGTCGGACGGCTGCAGCCAGTCCCGGGCGGCACCAACGTCATCGCCTCGCGCGTCGACCTGTGGCTCGACGTCCGCCACCCCGACGATGCCGTCACTGCTGCCCTCGTGGAGTCGATCCACGGTCAGGCCCAGAAGGCAGCAGCGTTCGAGGGGTGCGCAGTGACACTGACTGAGGAATCCTTCAGCAGCACCGTCCACTTCGATGCACCCCTGCAGCGGCAGCTGCAGAACTCGCTCCGCCGGTCGAACGACGGGAACCCGGTACCAGCCCTGCCCACCGGTGCCGGGCACGACGCCGGCGTGCTGGCCGGTTACGTCCCCTCGGCCATGGTGTACATCCGCAACCCCACCGGCATCAGCCACTCGCCGGAAGAGTACGTCGAACGCGACGACGCCAACCTCGCAGCCACGGCGCTCGCCGACGTGCTGGAAGACCTGCTGTGACGACGTTCTGGTGTGAACAGGCCTGGGTGGCCGGACGGGGGATCCAACAGCGGGTCCGCATTGAAACCGATGACTCAGGCACCATTACCGGCGTGACCTGCGACGTTGACGCCGCACCGGACGACAACAGGGACCTCACCGGTGTGGTGTTCCCCGCCGCCGCCAACGCCCACTCGCACGCGTTCCACCGGGTGCTCCGGGGACGGACCCACGACGGCGGCGGTGACTTCTGGGTGTGGCGTGAGGAGATGTACCGTGCCGCCGGAACGCTGACCCCCGCCAGCTACGAACGGCTCGCCACCGCGGTCTTCGCCGAGATGGTGGTTACCGGCTGGACCAGCGTCGCCGAATTCCACTACGTACACCACCAGCCCGGTGGTGAGCCCTACGGGTCGACCGGGGACGGCCCGCACGCGATGGAGCTGGCCCTGTGCCGCGCCGCGATCGCTGCCGGAATCCGGTTGACGCTGCTGGACACCTGCTACCTCGCCGGCGGCATCGGAACACCGCTGTCTCCCGATCAGGAACGGTTCGGCGACGCCAATGCGGCGGCCTGGCTGGAGCGGTTCGCCGACCTGCGCCGGACTATTGCCGAACACTTCGACCCGGACCTCGTGACCGTCGGGGCAGCCCTGCATTCGGTCCGGGCGGTGCCTGAAACAGCCCTGCGCATCCTCGCCGCAGGCCTCCCCACCGATGTCCCACTCCACATCCACCTGTCCGAGCAGCCCGCCGAGAACGCGGACTGCGAAAAGCACTACGGCACCACACCGGCCGGACTGCTGCACCGGCACGGATTGCTCTCCGACCGATTAAGCGTCGTCCACGCCACTCATCTCACCGCTGAGGACATCGCCCTGTTGGGAGGCGCCGGGACCACAGCAGTCCTGTGTCCCACCACCGAGGCGGACCTTGCCGACGGGATCGGCCCCGCCCGGGCGCTGCAGGACGCCGGAGCGCGGATCGCGCTCGGCACCGACCAGCACGCGGTGATCGACCCCTGGCTGGAAATGCGGGCCCTCGAACATGGGGAACGGCTCGGTTCGGGCCTGCGCGGACGGTTCAGCCCCGCAGACCTGCTCAACGCCGCCACCACCGGGGCCACCCACTCGATGGCCACCCCCGTCTCCGCCATCGAGGTCGGTCGACCCTGCGACCTGGTCAGTATCAACCCGGCGTCGCTGCGCACCATCGGCTCCAGCCCCGCCCAGTTACCCCTCACCGCCACCGCCGCGGATGTGACAGCCGTGGTCGTCGCCGGTCATCTGGTGGCGCGCGACGGACACCATCTCGCACTCGGCGACCCGGCCGGACTGCTGGCCGCTGCCCTGAAAGGAAACGCATGAGCCTCGTGATCACCAACATCGGTGAACTCACCACCCAGGACCGTGAACACACGGTCCTGCGGAACGCCGCGGTGGTGTTCGAGGGAGAACGGATCAGCTGGATTGGCGCGGCAGCCGATGCGCCAGCCGCCGACGACATGATCGATGCGCAGGGCCGGGCAGGGCTTCCGGGCTGGGTGGACAGCCACACCCATCTGGTCTTCGCGGGGGACCGCACCGCCGAATTCGAGGCGCGGATGGCGGGCCAGGACTACGCCGCCGGCGGGATCGCCGTCACCACTGACGCGACCCGCACTACGTCCGATTACGACCTCACCCGACTGCTCCTGGGCCGGGTCGCCGAAGCGAACGCGGGCGGCACCACCTACCTGGAAACCAAGACGGGGTACGGGCTCGACGTCGAGCACGAGGGGCGCAGCGCCCGCATCGCCGCCGGCGTCGTCGACGAGGTGACGTACCTCGGGGCGCATCTGATTCCCGCAGGGATCGACCCCGACCAGTATGTCCGTCTGGTCTGCGGTCCCATGCTCGACGCCGTCCGCCCGTACGTCAGCTGGGCCGACGTGTTCTGTGAGCGCGGAGCCTTCAGCGCCGAGCAGTCCCGCGAAATCCTCACGGCCTGCCGCGACGCGGGACTGGGACTGCGGGTCCATGGAAACCAGCTGGGTCCCGGTGCCGGGGTGCAGCTCGCCGTCGAGTTCGGCGCCGCCAGTGTAGACCACGTGAACTACCTGGACGAGGCGGACATCGCTGCCCTCGCCGACAGTTGGTCCGGGTACGACGACGGCACCGGACCCCGGGGAACGGTCGCCGGCTGCCTGCCCGCCTGCGACCTGTCCACCCGCCAGCCCCTCGCGCCGGGGCGTGCTCTGCTGGATGCCGGTGTCCAGATCGCGCTGGCCTCCAACTGCAACCCCGGCACCTCCTACACCACCTCGATGGCCTACTGCGTGACCACTGCAGTGCTTCAGATGGGGCTCAGCGTTCACGAAGCCGTCCGGGCCGCCACCTTCGGGGGCGCGCTGGCCCTGCACCGGGAAACGGGGACCGACGACGACGGCGCCCGCGCGGTCGGGTCCCTCGCCGTCGGGCACCGGGCGGACCTGCAGTTGCTGAACGCACCGTCGGCCACCCACCTGGCGTACCGCCCGGGAGTGCCGCTGACCCACGCCGTCTGGAAGCAGGGCAACCGGATCGGCTGAGCCCCGGCGGGGGAACCGAACGGCACAGGGTCCGGTGGCGCACAGTCAGACGGCGGGAATCCGGGTCCGGGTCAGTTCCTCGGAGAGCTCCCACAGCCGGGCGGCGTCCTCAGCACTGCGAAGGGGCAGGTACAGCTGCTGTTCGGCAGGTGCCCCGCCCAGATGGCCCGCCCCGCTCGGGCCATAAAGCGCCGCTCCGGCGGCGACGGTAGCGGTTGCCGCCAGGAGTGCGGGGAGACCCGCCGTCTCCGCCGTGCCGAGCAACAGGCCACGGGCGGAGAGCCAGCGAATCAGCCGGACCTGCGGCGTGTCCGACCTCCGACCAAGTTCAGGGCGGGCGGCGAGCAGGTTGGTGGGGGCAACCCCCGGGTGCGCAAGGTTGCTGCTGATTCCCCAGCCACCCTCCCGGCTGCGGCGATCAAGCTCGAGCCCGAACAGGCCCACCGCGATCTTGGACTGGCTGTAGGCCCGCTGCCCGTCATAGCTGTGGCTCCAATTCACGTCGTCCCAGTTGATGGCACCCCGGCGGGCAGCGATGCTGACCTGCGAGGTGACTCGTGCGCCACCCTCCTGGAGCAGCGGCAGGAGCTGGCTGACGAGCGCGAAGTGGCCCAGGTGGTTCGTCCCGAACTGCAGCTCAAACCCGTCGGTCGTCTGCTGGCGGCTCGGTGGGGTCATCACTCCCGCATTGTTGATGAGGATATGGATCGGCTTTCCTTCAGCGCGAAGGTTCCGGCCAAGCGCGGCGACCGAGCCCAGCGACGACAAGTCGAGGTCTCTCAGCGACACGGTGGCAGCCGGTACCCGGCTGCGGATCCCCGCGACGGCGGCTTCCCCCTTGCTCAGGTTCCGCACGGGCAGGATCAGTTCCGCCCCGGCCTGGGCGAGGCGCCGGGCCATGCCCAGGCCCATCCCGTCACTGGCTCCGGTGATCAGGACCCGCTTTCCTGCCAGTGATGGAAGGGTGAGGTCAGGTGTTGTGCGTGCCATGTGCTGCTCCTTCGATGGTGTGTTCCTTCACGATCACCCCTGGGCCGCACCGCAACAAGGGCCTCCCGATCCGAGGCTGGGGAGAGCTCCCCAGCCAGGAGACTCCGGGCAGGGGTGGTAACCAGTCCGGTGCGCAAAGGGGGATTCGCAGACCGTGGCTCCCGCTGGGCCGGGTGACTAGCATGAGACATCGCTGCGAAAGGAATCATCGTGATCGACCGCACCGGACTCGCCGGGTTCCTGCGGACCCGCCGGGAGGCGCTGCAACCCGAGGACGTGGGGCTGCCACGTGGCGAACGACGCCGAACCGCTGGCCTCCGCCGTGAGGAGGTCGCATCCCTGTGCCACATGTCGACCGACTACTATGCCCGGCTCGAGCGCGAGCGGGGGCCGCAACCGTCCGAGCAGATGCTTTCCTCAATCGCTCAGGGACTGCACCTCTCGCGCGACGAACGCAACCACCTGTTCCTGCTTGCCGGCCATAATCCGCCAACGCGCGAACAGACGGGTGAGCACATCAGCCCCGGGCTCCTTCGGGTCCTGGACCGGCTGGAAGACACCCCCGCCGAGCTGGTTACCGAGCTGGGCGAGACACTGAAGCAGACCAGGCTGGGGGTGGCGCTCACCGGGGACACCACGGGGCTGACGGGGCCGGAGAGGTCCCTCGGCTACCGGTGGTTCACCAATCCCGAGGTCCGGACCCGCTACGCCCCCGAGGACCATTCGTTCCTGAGCCGCATGTTCACCGCCGGGTTGCGGGGAGTCCTGGCACACCGGGGACCGGAGTCCCGGGCCGCCGAGCTGGCGGAGCTGCTCCTTGACCGCAGCGACGAGTTCCGCCGTCTTTGGGCCGACCACGAGGTGGGGCTGAGGCCACGGGACGTCAAGCACTTCATTCACCCGGAGATAGGCGCCCTGGAACTGCACTGTCAACAGCTGGTCGATCCTGGCCAATCCCACTCGCTGCTTGTCTACACGGCTGTTCCGGGCAGCGAGACAGCGGAGAAGCTGCGGTTGCTCTCAGTCATCGCGGTGTAGCGGGTCGACCCCATCCGGCCACCTTTGGTCCCGGGATCCGGACCAAAGGTGACCGCATTAGGTTCTAGGCTGTGAAGCAGAATCCGCCACCGGGTGGGCTCGAAGGACCGAGAGAGGACCGCGTAATGGACTGGAAGATTGAGGTTGTTCCGATCCCTGTCACAGATGTTGACCGGGCCAAAGCCTTCTACGTTGACCAGGTCGGTTTCACTGCCGATCACGACCAGCAGGTCGATGAGAACCTGAGGTTCGTCCAGCTCACCCCACCGGGATCCGCCTGCTCCATTGTGATGGGGACAGGGCTGACCGAGATGGCTCCGGGGACACAGAAGGGGGTCATGATCGTCGTCCCCAATGCCGATGACGCCCTTCGGCAGCTCACCGACAACGGGGTATCTGCGCGCGGGGTCGAGGAGATGGAGTGGGGCCGGTTCGTGTACTTCGCCGACCCCGACGGCAACGAGTGGGCACTCCAGGAACTGCCAAACTACTCGTGAACCGGGACCCGGCGAGAACGCTGAGCTGGGTGATGAGAGGACCCGCCGCATGACGAATGACACCGCCAAGGAAGATCTTCACCGCTATCTGCGCACGGCCCGCGCTGCCCTGCTATGGAAGCTGGACGGTCTCTCCGAGTACGACGTCCGCCGGCCGCTGACCCCGACCGGCACCAACCTGCTGGGCCTCGTCAAGCACGTCGCGAGCGTGGAGTTCGGCTACCTCGGCGACACGTTCGGTCGCCCCTCCGGCGAGCCTCTGCCCTGGTTCGATGACGACGCCGAGCCGAACGCGGACATGTGGGCCACCGCCGACGAGTCGCGGGAGCAGATCATCGGGCTGTACCACCGGGCGTGGGCACATGCTGACGCGACGATCGACGCGCTGACGCTTGAGTCGACCGGGCACGTTGCGCACTGGTCCGATGACCGCAACCCGGCGACGCTGCACCTGATCCTGATCCATCTGCTTGCGGAGACCAACCGTCATGCCGGGCACGCCGACATTGTGCGGGAACTCATCGACGGATCGGCCGGGCTGCAGCCGCACAACGACAACCTGCCGCCCGGGGACCTTTCCTGGTGGGAAACCTACCGGAACACCCTGGAACATAGTGCAGTGGAAGCAGCACGGAACACGCGGCGGCGGGTGACCGGGGGAGGAGCTACTTTACTGCTCCTGCTGTGAGGCCGCCGATCAGCCTCTTCTCGATCAAGGCGAAGAGGATGATCACGGGAATGATCGCCACGATCGAGACACCGAACACGTACTGCCACGAGGTGGCGTACTGACCGATGAACTTGGTCAACGCAACTGACAGCGGCTGGTTCTCCGCCGTCGACATGATCACCAGAGACGCCGCGAACTCGTTCCACGATGAGACGAAGGTGAAGATCACCGCCGTGACGATGCCCGGCCAGACCAGCGGCAAGTTCACCCTGAACATCACCGTCAGCTTCCCTGCGCCGTCCAACTGGGCTGCTTCATCGATCTCCTTCGGAATTGCCGCGAAGAAGCTGTGCATGATCCACAGGGCGAAGGAAAGGTTGAACGCCGCGTTAATCAGGATCATCGCCAGCCAGGTGTCGTTGATCCCCAGCACCAGCATTTCCCTGAACAAACCGGCGGTGAGCACCGCAGGTTGCAGCATCTGGGTGACGATGACCAGGAACAGGAACACCGTCTTCCCGGGGAAGCGGAACCTCGCTGTGTAATAGGCCGCCGGGGTGGCGACGAGCAGCACCAGCAGGGTCGCGAACACGGCGATGATGATCGTCGAGACCAGGTTGTAGGGCAGCGGTGTTTCGGGGGTGTCCCACATGGTCACATAGTTGCTCCACTGCAGGCCCTCGGTGGGGAAGTAGGCGGGCGGCACCGCGAGGATCTCCGAGCGGGTCTTCAGCGAACCCACGAGCATGATCACGTAGGGGAGCAGGAACACCAGTGCGACGACGGCGCCGATCGCCATCCGCAGTCCCATCCGGCGGCCTGATACCTGGTCGGAGCCATACCGTTTCCGGCGTGCCTGCGCCGGGGGGAGGGTTGCCGGACCCGGGGCGATGGTGGCCATGTCTAGAGCTCCTTCATCGGCTTGACGATTTTCACGTACGCCGCAACGATCACGATGACAATGGCAAAGTTGAGCACGCTCAGGGCACTGGCAATGTCGACCCGGCGGTCAAACTGCAGCACCTTGAAGATGTAGGTCATCAGGGTGTCTGCCTGGTACCCGGGAATCGAACCGGTGATGATCCTCAGGATCGGCAGGTTATTGAACACGTTGATGATGTTGATCAGCACCGCCACCGCGAGGGCCCCGCGAAGCTGCGGCAGCACAATGCTGAAGTAAGTGCGGAACCGGCCCGCCCCGTCCATCTTTGCCGCCTCCAGCGCGTCCTCCGGTACCGCCTGCAGCCCTGCCAGCAGGGTGTAGGCGGTGAAGGGGATCGAGACGAACACGGCGACGATGATGGCCAGGCCGAGCGCCGGGATGACGTTCTTGGTGAAGCCGTAGGGACTGTCGAGGATGCCGATGTCCACCAGGAAGGCATTCATGATGCCGTAGTTGCTGTCCAGGCCGTAGTAGAACACGGTGGTGGTCATCACCACGCTTGCGGCCCACGGGACAACCACTGCCATCCGGACCAGGGTGCGTCCGGGGAAGGGCTTGTTGAGGAACTGTGCCAGGGCCAGGGAGATCAGCACTGTCAACGAGACCACCACCACCACCCAGACCACTGTGTTCAAGAGAACCCGGGGCAGGTTGGGGTCGGAGAAGACATCGGCGAAGTTCGCAAACCCCGCGGACCCCTGGTCGATCCCGCTCTGGCTGATTTCCCGGGTGGAGTTGTAGATCATGAACCCGGCCGGGAAAATCACTATCGCGAAGATCAGGAGGAGTACCGGCCCAATCCAGGGGAGGGCTGCGGGAAGGCCGTCGGAATTCTGGCGGCGGCGCTTTCGTCCTGGGGACGCGGCCGGGTTGACCAGTACGGGCTGTGCACTCATGGTAAATAGCTCATTCTCTGCCGCCGGTGGGGGTGGTACCGCGAAGTGCCTTCCGCAAGGGGAAGGCACTCCGCGGTGTGTGGGCTACTCGGCTGCTTCGTCGGCCTCGGCCTGGATCTGCTCAAGTACCTCTGCAGGTTCCATCCCCTGGCCCAGCTGGCCGAACAGGGACTTGAACGCACCGTCGGTGGCGTTCCAGGCCGGGTTGGAGGTGGGGTAGAACACCGCGCTCGGCAGCATCTCCAGGAACGGCGCCAGGGTCTCGTCACCGGACATCTCCTCGGCACCGGAAATGGTGGTCGGGAGGAAGCCCTCGGTACTGACCCATTCCACGTAGTTCTCCGGGGCGAAGAAGAAGTCCATGAAAGCGGTGACAGCCTCGGCCTTGTCGCCGTCGTTCTTGAACGACATCAGCCGGTCGGCAACGCCCAGGGTGGCCGGTTCGCCCGACGCCGTGGGAATGTTCGCCAGCCCGTAGTTCAGCTCGGGGTTCTCGGCTTCAATCTGCCCCACGGTCTGCGGCAGGCCGTACACCATGCCGATCTGGCCCTGGATGAACACATTGATCATCGGGGTGCGCTGGGTGGCGCCCGGATCAGCCTGGGTCAGGCCGTCGTCGATCATGCGCTTCATGAACTCGGCTGCCTCGAGGTTCTCGGGAGTGTTCACGGTGATTTCGCTTTCGTCACCGAATCCACCGCCGTTCCCTGCCATCCAGATCAGTGCCTCGCCCTGGGCTTCCTCGGACCCAAGCGGCATGCCGTAGCCGGGCGTGCCCGTTTCGGTGATTGCCGCTGCCGCATCGTAGAGCTCATCCCAGGTGGTGGGCGGGCCATCGACGCCGGCCTCCTCGAACAGGTCCTCGTTGTAGAACAGGGCCCGCGCCGAAGCGAGGAGTGGCAGGGCGTACTGGGTGCCGTCCACCTGCTCGTTGGCGGCGAAGGACTCCTGGAAGTCGGCGATCGTCTCTGGAGACGCGATCTCCTCGGCGGTATACAGCAGACCCTCGGTGGCGAACGCTGAGAACGCGCCGCCGTTATAGATATCCGGCGCCTCGCCAGCCTGGATCTGGGTGTTCAGCACCGATTCAAGGTTCTCCCACGATTCGACCTGAAGATTGATGGAGATGTCCTCGTTGGCTGCCTCGAACTCCTCGATGACACCCTCCCAGAGGGCCCGGCTTCCGTCGGAGTAGCTGGGCACCAGCAGGTCCAGTGATGTTCTGCCCTCCTCCTCTCCACCGCTGTCTCCGCCGCCGAAGCCGCAGGAGCTGAGCATAAGACCGGCGACCGCCACACTGGCGACCATGCCGGTACGGATTGATTTCTTCATGGTTTCCTCGTTCTCCCAAAGGTGGCGCAGCGGCTGTGGCTGACACCGGAATACTTGCAACAAGTTGACGGTATTGCCTTCAGAATGAGCATTACTGTTCATCCGTTGTGGATTGATAATTGCGTGATCCATGTCTCACGTCAAGCGGGCGCGCTGATCGAGATCTGAGTGTTACGGCACCCGCACTGCCAAAAGTGCCCGGGGAGTGGTTAGATTGTTACTGACCGCTTTACCCCTTGAAACGTCAGACCCAATCACCGCGGATGATGCCGCCTCAAACCGCAAAGGAGCTCCCGATGCCCCACTCCGCCCCCCATGCACCCGGATCCGCAGGCACGCACATGGACCAGGAGCTCCACTCGCAGCCCGCCGTCTGGCGCCAGGCCATCGACCAGGCCGCCTCCGAGAATCTCCTCCCCGCCGACGGCGAACGCGTTGCCGTCATCGGCTGCGGCACGTCCTGGTTCATGGCGCAAAGCTACGCCGCCGCGCGCGAAAGCGCCGGGAAGGGACTGACTGATGCGTTTGCGGCCTCCGAGGCAGCGGTGGTGGCTGGCCGCGGCTACGACGCCGTCGTCGCGATCTCCCGCTCCGGCACCACCACCGAGGTGCTCGAACTCATGACGGAACTCAAGGGGTCCGTCCGGATCATCGCCGTCATCGGCGACACCAGTTCCCCGGCCATCACCCTGGCCGACGCCGTCGTCGCCCTGCCCTACGCCGACGAGCAGTCGGTGGTGCAGACCCGCTTTGCTACCGCAGCCCTCGCCTACCTGCTGGCGTCACTGGACATCGACCTGGGCGGAGCGATCACCGATGCGACAGCGGCACTGGAGATGGACCTCAGTCCCGAACTGCTCGACGCCGAGCAGTTCACCTTCCTGGGGACCGGCTGGACCGTGGGGCTTGCGCACGAGGCGGGGCTGAAGATGCGTGAGGGAGTGCAGGGCTGGACCGAGTCCTACCCCGCCAAGGAATACCGCCACGGACCCATCTCGATCGCCGCCCCGGGCCGGGTGGTGTGGCTGTTCGGCGACGACGTGGCGGGGCTCGCCGACGACGTCGCACCCACGGGTGCCGACTTCATCCACACCGGGCGCCACCCGCTGGCCGACCTGGCCCTGATCCACAAGATCACTCTCGCCCGGGCCCGTGCCCGCGGGCTGGACCCGGACCTGCCCCGGAACCTCACCCGCTCAGTGATCCTGGACTCCTAGTACCGATGACCCACCACCCGGCGACGACGGCGGACCCGGCACCAGCACCCCTGACGGACCTGGTGCTGGCCATCGACGTGGGCGGCACCGACCTGAAGTCGGCCCTTGCCGATCCGGACGGGACCCTCCTCGATATCCGGCGCACCCCCACTCCGGCACCCTCGCAGGTCCCCGGGGAGAGCATCGTGGAACGCGCGGCCGAGGTGCTCGCCGACTACCGCGCCGCCTGGCCAGCCCACCGCATCGGCGCCATCGGGCTGATCGCTCCGGGACTGGTTGATGAGATCAACGGCGTCGGAATCTACTCAGCGAACCTCGGCTGGCGCGACTTCCCGTTTGTCCGGCGCCTCCAGGACGCCACCGGTCTTCCGGTCACCTACGCGCACGACGTCGGCGCTGCCGGCGACGCCGAGATGCGCTTCGGCGCTGCCCGCGGGCTCGAGGACGTCGTCGTCATGATCATCGGGACCGGGATCGCGGGCGCCGTGTTCTGCGGGGGAGTACGCGTGCTGGCCGGCGGATATGCCGGTGAGCTGGGGCACGCCCAGGTGCCCGGCGGGCTGCCGTGCACCTGCGGTGTGGTCGGGTGCCTGGAAACCGTTGGTTCAGCGGGAGCAATCGCCCGCCGCTATGCAGAACAGAGCAGCCAACCGGTGACCGGTGCGCGGGGCGTGTTCGACGCCGCAGCCGCGGGGGATCCGGTCGCCCGCCAGGTGATAGACGACGCCGTCGCGGCGCTGGCCTTCAGCATCAGCCAACTGGTCGCTATCCTCGGCACCGAGGCTGTGGTGATCGGCGGCGGGCTGGCCCAGGCCGGTGAGTCGTTGCTCGGCCCGCTGCGCCGCGAGGTCGACAGGAACCTCTCCTTCCACCGGCGACCGGTCCTTCTGGAGGCGCGGATGGGCCAGGACGCCGGCCTGATCGGCGCGGCACTGCGCGCCCGCAGCCTCCTGGATACGCCATGACTGGGGACCTGCGCCCCCACGGGACCATCATCACGGTGACGGCGAACCCGGCGGTCGACCTGACCTATGCGGTGCCGCGACTGATCCCCGGATCATCCCACCGGGTGCGCCAGCCCCTGCTGCGCGCCGGCGGCAAGGGGCTCAACGTTGCGCGGGTCCTGCACCAGGCGGGATACCGGACCGTTGCACTGGCACCGGTCGGTGGTCTGTCAGGCACCGAGTTCCGGGAAGAACTCGTCGCCAGCGGGGTCCCACACATGCTGACCCCGACGGCGGCCGCCACCCGCCGCAGCATGGCCTTCGTCGACGGCGAGGCCGGGCAGACCAGCATCTTCAACGAGACCGGGCGCCCCCTGACGGACACCGAATGGGAGGCGTTCTCCGCGGCGTTCGAGGCCCAGCTCGACGGTGCCGGGGCGCTGGTCGGATCCGGCAGCCTGCCCGACGGCGCGCCGGTAGACTTCTACCCCTCCCTTGTGCGGCGTGCCCGGAAGCATGGCATTCCCAGTCTCATCGACACCTCCGGCGACGCGCTGCTGGCGGCGGCCGACGCCGGTGCGGACCTCCTCAAACCCAACCACCACGAACTGCTGGCAGCCACCGGCGCCACGACCCTCGACGACGGCGCCCGGCAACTGTTGGACCGTGGTGCGGGTGCGGTGGTGGTCAGTTGCGGGGAGGAGGGCATGGCCCTGCACCGGACCGGGAGCCCCACCCTGTGGGCGTCACTGCCACGGGTGGACGGCAACCCGACCGGTGCTGGGGACGCCTCAGTCGCCGCCCTCGCCGTCGTGCTGGCCTCGGGCGCGACCGGTGCCTGGGACACCGCAGCCTCCCGGCACCGCGACGAGACTCTGCTGCGGCTGGCCACCGCCTGGTCGGCCGCCGCTGTCCTGATGCCGGCAGCGGGAGAGCTGCACGACAGCTACCCGGAGCTGATCGAAGCAGTGACCATCACCCAGGACCGACCCCCGAGCCCCCACGCACAGCAGGAGCCCCAACCATGACCCTCACACCGACACGCGATCTGATGGCCGCGGCTGTTGCCTCAGGGGCGGGCCTCGGCGCCTTCAACGTGATCCACCTGGAAACCGCCGAAGCGCTGGTGGCCGGCGCCGAGACGGCGGGACTCCCGGTGATCCTGCAGATCTCCGAAAACTGCGTCAAATACCACCGGGGGCTGGAGCCGATCGCCCTGGCAACGCTCGCGGTCGCCCGGTCGGCGAGCGTGCCGGTTGCCGTGCACCTGGACCACGCCGAGGACCCCGAGCTGGCCCTCGCCGCCGTGGACCTGGGCTTCGGCTCGGTCATGTACGACGGCGCCGCGCTGCCGTTCGACGACAACGTCGCCACCACCTCCCGGGTTGCCGCCTACGCCCGGGAACGCGGCGTGTACGTGGAGGCCGAACTGGGCCGGATCGGCGGCAAGGACGGCGCCCACGCGCCGGGGGTCCGCACCGACCCGGGGGAGGCCGCGTCCTTCGTGACGGCAACGGGCGTGGACGCCCTGGCCGTCGCCGTCGGCTCGTCCCACGCCATGACGCAGCGCAGCGCCGAACTGGACCTGGTGCTCATCGCTGCCCTGAAGTCAGTCCTTGAGGTGCCGCTAGTGCTCCACGGATCATCGGGGGTCTCCGACGCGAACCTTACCGCGGCAATCCGGGCCGGAATGACGAAGATCAACGTCTCCACCCACCTGAACCAGCTGGCCACCCATGCCGTCCGCCTATACCTCGAGCACAACCCGTCAGCGGTCGACCCGCGCAAGTACCTCGCCGCCGGACGCGCCGCCATCGAACCTGAGGCGGCCCGCCTGCTCACCCTGTTCGCCGCCGCGGGCACAGCACCCGGGAAGGGGCAGACACCATGAAACGTGCAGAACGGCTCAACGCCATCCTTGACCTGCTGGCAGTGGCCAGCCAGGTGGACGTCGAGGAGATCGTCACCAAGCTTAAGGTCTCACCAGCGACCGCCCGGCGGGACCTGGACAGCCTCGCTGAGCAACGGCTGCTGACCCGCACCCACGGGGGTGCCAGCATCGAGGCTGTCGCGTACGACCTGCCCGGGCGTTACAACAGGGACGCCCACGCGGACCAGAAGCGGGCCATTGCCCAGGCAGCAAGTGACCTCATTCCCAAGGGAGCGGTGATCGGGCTCTGCGGTGGGACCACCAGCACTGCGATCGCCTCGGCGCTGAGCAAGCGCAGCGACCTGATGGAACCCTCCACCAAACCCACCCTGACGGTCGTGACCAACGCGATCAATATCGCGGCCCAGCTGGTGGTCCGGCCCAACTTCAAGATCATGGTCACCGGCGGGATCGTCAACCCGCGCTCCTACGAGTTGGTGGGATCCTATGCCGACGCGGTGCTGCAGCGGGTAGCCCTTGACTTCGCATTCGTCGGGGTCAATGGCCTGGACCCGATCGTTGGCCCCACCATCAGTGACGAGGGCGAGGCGGCAGTCAACGCGATGGTCGCCAAGCGGGCAACCACCGCCTACGTGGTCGCTGACTCATCGAAAATCGGCACCCGCTGCTTCGCCACCATGACCGGCTACACCTTCAGCAACCTGATCACCGATTCTGGGATCACCGACGCCCAGCGACAGTCGTTCGAGGACCACGGCACCACGGTGATCGTGGCGCCGATGGTGGCCACCGACTAGCCACAGGAGCTCCCACTAGGATGGCTGCCATGCCCACCGATGCCACCCACCCGTCCGCACGGCCCGCCCCCGGCGACGCCGGGACTTCCTCGTCCGGCCAGCGCCGCCGGATCACCGCGGAGATCGCAATTGTCCTGGGGTTATCCCTCGGCCAGTCAGCGGTCTACGCCGTGGTGAACCTGCTCGACAAACTCAGCCAGGCCCCGCTGGCGGCCCAGACCACGCGGCTCAACCCCGTGCTCAACGACCGGCAGTACTTCGACCTCACCTACCAGCTCCTGGGCATTTTCTTTGCGCTGATCCCGGTGTTCCTGGTGCTGTTCCTGCTCACAGAGCCCGGAAAGTCGGCGTTCAGGACGCTGGGCTTCACCTTCAGCCGGCCCCGGGTGGACTTCGGGCTCGGCTTTGGTCTGGCAGTCCTGATCGGTGCCGGCACGCTGGGCGTATACGCGGGCGGCAGGGCGCTGGGCATCACGACGGCGATCGAACCGGCCGCGCTCGACGCCTACTGGTGGACGGTGCCGGTGCTCATCCTGTCGGCACTACGCCATGCTGTGGTGGAAGAGGTCATTGTGGTGGGGTATCTGTTTCACCGGCTGCGCCACCTCGGCTGGTCGATGCCAGTCATCATTGTCAGCAGCGCACTGCTGCGGGGCAGCTACCACCTGTATCAGGGGTTCGGGCCGTTTATCGGCAATTTCATCATGGGGTTGATCTTCGGGTACGCCTACACCCGCGTCAAGCGGGTGATGCCGCTGGTGATCGCCCACGCCCTGCTGGACATTGCGGGCTTCGTGGGCTTCGCGCTCTTCGGGTCGGCGATCGGGATCGGCGACTAGGAACCCCGGCCTAGGAAAGGACCTAAGAATCCGGCGCGTGAGGAGGAGCTAGATCTCCACCAGGCCGCTGGCGGTCTCGAAAGTCACCGACATCACGCCGGGGGTGCCGTTCGGGGCCACCCACCTCACCGCTACACCATCGAGGGGATCGGTGGCGGGGGTGCCCAGCCATTCGGCGATCCTGTCGGGTGAACCTGCGATGGTCAACGAGTCGAGCCGGACCGTCGTCGGGCGGGCCTGCGACGGGTGCAGCGCCTCGGTCCCGTCATCCCACCTCAACATGTAGGGCACCTGAGGGTCGGCGATCAAACCCTTGATACCGATCTGCTGCCAGGTCAGTTCCTGTCCGTCAGGGAACTTGCGGTTCCCGGGGACCGCGCTGCGGCCAAGCCGCTGCTCAAACGGGGCGAGGTCATCGACCGCGACGCACCAGCCCATCCAGCCTCCGCCGGCTTCGGAGCGCGCACGGACCGCCTGGCCGAAGGGTGCCTTGTCCGACGCGGGGTGGTTGAGCACCTCGACCACCTCAAGGTACTGGCCATTCAGCAGGGGGAAAATCATGTTTCGCGTGCCGAAGCGGGGGTGGACACCGCCCTTCACCGGTTCGATCCCCAAGGCAGCGGAAATCCTCCCCGCTGTCGCTACGAGGCCGTCGGGTTCACAAGCATATGAGACATGGTCCAAGCGCATGGCCCTAGTTTTGCACTTTGTGATGTGTGTCTCGACTTAGGGTACCCTAACCTCCTCCGGGGCCGCGCTACGGCGGCAGCCAGCATGACCGCCGCGTTCATATATTTGCACCCGGACGGCTTCTTCGGGTTATCTAGGAGCAGGTCACGAGTGCCAGCACGGAGCGGATTGCCGCTCCACCAGAGCCCCGGCTTGCTGGACGGCAACCCTCCTTCGCGGCGGGGTGCCCCGGGTGACGACCAGGCGGTGGGCAAGGTGTCCGGCGCAAGCGCGGACTTCGAGGCGGGCGGTTTTCAGTGACATCTCTTCACACGACCCAACAGGGCAGCACCATCCATTCCCAGCAGGACGGGGTGGTACGGACCCGCAGCCTGGGCTCCTTCACCTGCGAAACCGGGGGGTATCTCCCGGAGCTCACCCTCGCCTACGAAACCTGGGGCACCCTCAACGAGGACGCCTCCAACGCAGTCCTGATCCAGCATGCGCTGACCGGCAGCTCCCACGTGGCCCGGGGGGATTCGGACGAGGACGGCTGGTGGGACCAGCTGGTCGGCCCGGGCAAGACCATCGACACCACCAGGTACTTCGCCGTGTCGATCAACATGCTCGGCGGGTGCTACGGTTCCACCGGCCCCGCCAGCCTGGATCCCGACGGCGTCCCGTGGGGGTCGCGGTTCCCTTTCCTGACGGTGCGGGATTCAGTGCAGGCCGAGGCGCTGCTCGCGGATGCACTGGGAATCGGGACCTGGCATTCGGTGCTCGGGGGGTCCCTCGGCGGGGCGAGGGCGCTTGAGTGGGCGCTGACGTACCCGGACCGGGTTCAACGATGCGCGGTCATCGCGTGCACTGCGGCGAGCTCCGCTGAACAGATCGCCTTCGCCCAGGCCCAGCTCGCGGCCATCCGCCTGGATCCCGGGTTCGCTGGCGGCGACTACTATCCCGGCAGCGGGCCCACCGCCGGGCTGGGACTGGCGCGGCGTATCGCCCACATCACCTACCGGTCCGAGCCCGAACTTGAGTACCGGTTTGGCCGGTCGCCCCAGGGTCGCGAGACCCCCTTCGGCTCCACCGATCCGGCGGCACGTGGCCGCTACCAGGTGGAGAGCTACCTGGACCACCAGGCGGACAAGCTGGTGGATCGCTTCGACGCCAACAGCTATGTAGCGCTGACCGAAGCGCTGATGGGGCATGACGCGGGCCGCGACCGTGGCTCGCTGCACTCAGCGTTGCGGTCGGCCCGGGCACAGTTCTTCATTGCCGCGGTGGACTCGGACCGGCTCTACTATCCCAGCCAGTCCCAGCTCCTGGCGGACTCGCTGCCCGGTGAGGTACCAGTGCACCTGATCACCTCGCCGATCGGCCACGACGCGTTCCTCACCGAGGTCGGCCAGCTCGACGGCAGGCTGCGGGAGGCCTTTTACTCCTAGCCCGGGACGACGCCGGGCCCGGTCGGCTCAGTGATCGACCAGGCGCACCTCGCCTGCCACCCCGAGGAAGCGCGAGTACCGTCGCAGTGCCGCCTCGTGTTCACTGCGGGACGTTGCCGGGAAGTCGGCGAACAGGTGGGTGTGGATGCTCGCGCCGGCCGCCGTCACCTCATGTTTCCAGTGACCGCGCAGCTGGCCATCCAGCAGCACCAGATGGCTGGGGATGCCGTCCTGCGCCCGCCCGGGGGTTGGGGCCTTCCCGCCCAGATGGAACCGGGTCGCCGAGTATCCCATCACGTACTCGTCGTAGCACTGGACCAGGTCCACCCGGCCCGGCGTCGTCTTTCCAGGTTCCTCACCGGTGAGCCCCTGCGGGCCGACGTCGGGAAGGTGCAGATAGTCGATTCCCTCGATCCGGCTGGTCTCGAAGGTGTCGGCGGCCTCGTCCAGCCCCCGCCGGATGTCCGACATCGGAAGTCCGGACCAGGCGGCACAGTCCTTGACGGTCGCCGGCCCGCGGCTGGAGAAGTACCGGACCGCGAGCTGATGCAGCGCTTCGTCCCGGTCCAGCGAGGGCCCCGCCGGGACCCGTTGGCTGAAGGCCGCGTAGGTGTGGGTGAGCACGCCCGTCGTCCCGGGGCGTGGTGTGCCGCTGACGAGGATCCCGCTCAGCTCGGCCTCCATCAGTAGCTGGGCCAGCGGGATGCCGGTGGTGGGGAGCCCCGCCGCCCGCAGGTGGGCGGCCAGCTCCTTCCGGGAATGGTGTTCGCCGTCGGCGACCGCAGCCTCCAGCACACGGTCGCTCAGCTGCAGCAGCTCGTCGTCGACACCCCAGCCCGAGTTGACCGACCGGTTCTGGTGACGGACGCGGGGTGCGCTGAGTTCCATCAGCCAGCCCAGATCCAGCCGGTGCACGAAGTGCCAGGTGGGCCGCAAGACATGAGTGCGCAGAATGTCTCCCGCAGCGTAGGCGTTCTCCACCTCGGCTGCTGACGGGTCGCCGCACCGCTGGGCCAGCGACCAGCGGGCGTAGGCGAACTCCTGGGCCTGCACGGCACCCAACCAGCTCACCACCTGGTCCGGGCTCGTTGCGGGCGATCCCCACAGCCGCTGCTGCGCCATGCGTCGGGCAACGATCCGCCGGTCCGGGTGGGCTGGCTGAGGCACGGCCGGTCCTAGCCGCCAGCGCCGGGCGGCATCCCCGGACCAAAAATGGGTGCGGCGTCGGGACGCTTCGCCAGCACGCCGTCACCCGAGGACTGGCGGCGGAGCCGGCGCAGCACCCAGGGGACGAAGTACACCTTCGCCCAGACGAGGTCCTCGGTGCGTGCCGCCCGCCAGCTCTTGTGAGGCAGGGGCTGCGGCTCCAGCGGTGTCAGGGAGTGCGGCACGGCGAGGGTCTCCAGCACCATCATTGCGATCGTGTGGTGGCCCAGTGGGGAGAAATGCAGCCGGTCCCCGTCCCACATCTGCGGGTTGACCAACTGGCGCAGCGCCCACATGTCGGCGATCAGAGCGTCGTGGCGCGCCGCGATAATCCGCAGGTTCTCGTTGAAGATGGCGGTCCGGGACCTGAAGTTCCCCAGCACCGACTCGCGGGCGTCCGGTCCGGTGAACAGCACGACGGTCGCGTGGTCCGCGCTGAGCTGTTCAACGGCGCTATCGAGTCGTTCGGCGAGCCGGTCGGGGTCGCCGCCCGGACGGATCAGATCGTTGCCGCCGGCTGAAATGGTGATCAGGTCCGGCCGCAACGCCAGTGCGGGCTCCAACTGCTGGTCCACAATCTGGTGCAGGAGCCGCCCGCGCACCGCGAGGTTGGCGTACGCGAAGTCCTCACGGCTTCTGGCGAGTTCCTCGGCCACCCGGTCGGCCCAGCCCCGGTTGCCGCCGACGCTCTCGGGGTTCGGGTCCCCAATGCCCTCAGTGAACGAATCACCAAGGGCGACGTAACGCGTCCAGGGGTGCGGGGTGGGGTTCCCGGCGGGATGGGGTTCCGGTGGCAGGTACAGGTTCCGGTTCATCCTCCTATCCTGTAGCAGTCTCCGGCTGGGTGCCACCGTCGGGCGCATGCCAGAATACTTCAATGACACTTTCGGATATCCCCAGCACATCAGCCGCGCAAGCCACCGGGCCGGCCTGGGATCCGGTAGTCCTGTGGTCCCGTCCCGAAGAGGAGAGGCGGGGGACCGCCCTGCTGGTGATGTTCCACGGACACCTTGCCAATGAAGAAGACCTGATGGGCCTGGTGGACCACCTGCCCGCCGACCTGACCGTCGCCTCCGTCCGGGCCCCCCACGCCCAGGGACCCGGATTCACCTGGTTCCCCCTCAGCCAGGACACCGGGTACTCGGTGGACCTGGTCACCGATTCGGTCGCGCGGGTGGCCACCTGGCTGGATTCGGTGAAGTCGGCGCACTCGAGCGTGTCGCTACTCGGCTTCTCCATGGGGATGGCCGTCGCCACCACCCTGCTGCGCCACCGGCCCCGCGACTTCACCACCGTCGTCGGCCTGTCAGGCTTCGCAGTCCCCGCCGACGGGAGCGACTTCTTCCACGACGACGACGTCGCAGCCCACCCGGTGCCCCTGTTCTGGGGCCGGGACCAGGATGACCCGGTGATCACCGGGGACCGGATCGAGTACACCCACCGCTGGGCGGTTGCCCACACCAACCTCACGAAGGTGCTGTACGCGGGGATCGGGCACAGCATCAGCGTCAGGGAACTGGCTCACGTCAAGGAGTTCCTCGACCTGACGGTGTTCGGGATCGAACCGCAGCCCAGCCGCGGGTAGTTTCTGGTCTCAGGCGCGCGTGATGGTCACTGAAACGCCGTTGACGGTCACCACGTCGCCGGGGTGCAGTTGGGCACCACGGCGTTCCTCGATGGCCCCGTTGACCTTCACCAGGCCATGATCGACCAGTTCCTTGGCTTGCGTGCCGTCCTCGGCAAGGTTTGCCAGCTTCAGGAGCTGGCCCAACCGGATCATGTCATCCGAGATCTGGATGGTGTCAGCAGCGGTGGGGTCGACGTCGCGGGATTTGCTCATGGATCCATTCTGCCTTGCCGGGTGTCCTCCAGCTGGCCAGTATGTGACATCTGCATCCTGCGGACGGGCCACGCTGCCATAGGATCAATGGGTGTCACACCACCCCCGGCTTCCCCTCGTCCCTGGCCTGCTTCTCGCCGTCGGGGCTGGCGTCGCCATCCCGCTGCAGGGCAGAATCAACGGAGCCCTCGGGACCGAGCTGGCCGACGGGGCCGCGGCGGCGCTGGTCAGTTTCAGCACGGGGCTGGTTCTCATGGTGATCATCACCTGCGCCCTGCCCCGGGGCAGGGCCGGTTTCCGCCAGATCGCCCCGGCAGTCCGGGAACGGCGCTTCCCGCCCATCTACCTCGCTGCCGGGACCGTCGGTGCCTTCTTCGTCTTCTCCCAGTCCCTGACCATCGGCGTCCTGGGTGTGGCGTTATTCACAGTCGCAGCGGTGATGGGGCAGACACTCAGCGGCCTGCTCGCTGACCGGGCCGGCATTGGCCCGGCGGGAAAGCGGCCGCTGACCCTGATGCGGCTGATCGGTACCGCGCTCGCCGTCGCCTCGGTGGTGTGGGCGGTATCACCGCGCTTTGGCGCCTCCGGCGACGTTCAGTCCTGGCTGATCCCCGTTCTGCTCCCGGTCGCTGCCGGGTTCCTGATCAGCTTCCAGCAGGCCATGAATGGCACCGCTGCCGTCCACTACGGGACGCCGATCACCGCCACCCTCCTGAATTTCGTCTCAGGCACCTCGGTTCTGCTGGTCGCCTGGCTGATCAAGGTGCTGGTGGCCGGACCGGGAGAGGCGCTGCCCACCGAGTGGTGGTACTACCTGGGTGGGCCCCTCGGATGCATCTTCATCGGGCTCGGCGCGGTCCTGGTCCGGAGCCTCGGCGTGCTCCTGACCGGGTTGGGAATGATCGCTGGACAACTGGTCGGATCGCTGGTCCTTGACCTGGTGTTCCCCACCCCGGGAACCGTTGTCGAAGTGGCGACGGTAGCCGGACCCCTCCTGACCCTCGTGGCCATCGTGCTGACCACACTGCCGTGGCCCCGGCGCGCGCTGCGCTTCCGCTGACCCGCACCCCGGCCCCGCACCCCGGCCGGGTGCAGGTAACTCTGCGCCGGGACGCCGGTCCGGCCGCCTCGGTAGGCTAGGGTTGTACCTTCGATTCGCGCAGGCCGCGGCCCATTCCTGGGCCGTCTGAGACCTGCCGGGCACCACCACGGACCGCACCCAGCGGCCTGTAGAAATGGAGAACCACCGTGGCCAAGAACCAGTCCGCACTCGACCCCATCATTTCCCTGGCGAAACGCCGCGGATTCGTCTTCCAGGCGGGGGAAATCTACGGCGGATCACGGTCGGCGTGGGACTATGGTCCGCTCGGGGCCGAGTTGAAGGAAAACATCAAGCGGCAGTGGTGGCAGTCGGTGGTCCGTGGCCGCGACGACGTCGTCGGCCTCGACTCCTCGGTGATCCTGCCCCGCAAGGTCTGGGAGGCCTCCGGCCACGTGGACGTCTTCAGCGATCCCCTGGTCGAGTGCCTGAGCTGCCATAAACGTTTCCGCGCCGACCACCTCGAGGAAGAGTACGAGGAGAAGAAGGGCCGGGCCCCCGAAAATGGCCTCAAGGACATTGCCTGCGCCAACTGCGGCACCCGCGGCGAATGGACCGAACCCCAGGAGTTCTCCGGCTTGCTGAAAACCTTCCTGGGCCCCGTCGCGAACGAGGAGGGGATGCACTACCTGCGGCCCGAGACCGCGCAGGGCATCTTCGTGAACTTCAACAACGTGCTCAACACGTCCCGGAAGAAGCCACCGTTTGGCATTGGCCAGATCGGCAAGAGCTTCCGCAACGAGATCACCCCGGGCAACTTCATCTTCCGTACCCGTGAGTTCGAGCAGATGGAGATGGAATTCTTCGTCGAGCCCGGCACCGACGACGAATGGCACGAGTACTGGATCAAGAACCGCCTCGACTGGTACACCGACCTGGGTATCAAGGCGGACAACCTGCGCCTGTTCGTCCACCCGCTGGAGAAGCTCAGCCACTACTCCAAGGGCACCACCGACATCGAATACCGGTTCGGCTTCCAGGGCTCCGAGTGGGGCGAGCTGGAAGGCATCGCCAACCGCACCGACTTCGACCTCTCCACCCACTCGAAGCACTCGGGCACCGACCTGAGCTACTTCAACCAGGGCACCAACGAGCGGTACACCCCGTATGTGATCGAGCCCGCCGCCGGGCTGACCAGGTCCTTCATGGCGTTCCTGGTGGACGCTTACACCGAGGACGAGGCACCGAACTCCAAGGGCGGCGTCGACAAGCGCACGGTCCTCAAGCTTGACCCGCGCCTCGCACCGGTCAAGGCCGCCGTGCTGCCGCTGAGCCGCAACGAGGACCTGTCCCCGAAGGCCAAGGATCTCGCAGCACAGTTGCGCCGGAACTGGAACATCGACTTCGACGACGCAGGTGCCATCGGCCGTCGTTACCGTCGCCAGGATGAGATCGGCACCCCGTTCTGCATCACCGTCGACTTCGACACGCTCGAGGACCAGGCCGTCACCATCCGCGAACGCGACACCATGGCCCAGGAACGCGTGTCACTGGACAAGGTCGAGGGCTACCTCGCCGCACGGCTGATCGGCTCCTGATGGCACTGAACTACCGTGAGTGGCGCGACGGCGACGACCTGGAGCTCATCCAGCTCTGGGGCGGACCCGAGAATGCGCAGGTGGAGCAGGCCAGGGCCCTCTTCAGGCCCTCCTCCAACACCCCGTGGCTGCGCTGCATCGTGGCCGAGGACCTTGTGGGCAGCGACGCGGGGGTTCCCGTCGCCGCTGCGTACGTCTTCGAACCCAAGCTTCACAACCAGCGCCTGTGGGCGTACGTCGAGGTGGCAGCCGACCACCGGCGCGCTGGTGTCGGGTCCACCCTGCTCGCGATGCTGCGGAACGAGGCGGCCGGGTCGCCGTCGGGCGCCACAGCGCTGCGGGCCAAGGTGATTCCCGGTTCCACCGGCGGGGACTTCGCCCTCGCATCGGGGCTGGCACCGATCCAGCGCTCGCGCATCGTCCGGGTGGAACCCGGGGCGCTGGCGCTACCGGTCTTCGAGGACAACGATGGTCCGCAGCTGGATGAAGCGGCGACCGGGTCGGTGGAGCTGACCACGGCCGTCGCCGCCTGGTACAACGCGGTGCACGCCTGGGATCCGGCGGACATGACCCTGGGCCAGGCCCAGCAGTACCTGCTCGCCGACACCACGGGCGCCGGGGGAGCGGTGATCCTCAGGGACAAGCCCCAGGCCGACGGCGGCAGGATCGCCGCGTTTGCGATCAGCTACACCCAGGCCCGGACCGACGATCCCGCCGACGTCCTGGTGGGGTACGACCCGACGCTGGCGCCCGCGGAGCAGGAAGCCGCAGTGGCGTCACTGCTCGCGATGCTGGTGCACCAGTTCCCGGTGCTCGTGGAGGTGGACGATTCGATGACCGCCCTGGTCAACGTGATCGACCCGCTCCTGGCGATGGGGACCGCGAGCGTGAGCGCCCCCGAGACGCTGGTCGTCAGCGACTAACTGGAGCTCTACTGGCGCTCGTGCCGGCCGGTCGCCTTGTCGTGCGCGTCAGCGGCGATGCGCTCCTCCTCGGTCATGGCGCCACCGCCGAGGTGGGCCGGCTGCCACCAGGCACCGGGCTCCGGAACCATTGGGAAGCTGGCGATGCCGCGGTCGATGCCGTCCTGCAGTTCGGCGCGCAGCTGCTCAGTCTCGATGACGACGTCGGCATCGGCGCCGTGCCGGATCGGCTTGCTGATGTGGACCCGGACGGGTGCGCGGAACACGGTCTTCAGGGACAGCTTGTGGCCCCGGCTCATCAGGCGGTGGGACCCCCACACCGAGATCGGGATGATGGGCACCCCTGCCTCCGCAGCGAGGCGCACCGCGCCGGTCTTCAGTTCCCGCACGGTGTAGCTGCGACTGACGCCGGCCTCCGGCAGGATGGCCACGTACTCGCCGGCCTTCAGTTTCTCGAGCGCACCCTGGTAGGCGGCGCTCCCGGCACTGCGGTCAACGATCACGTGACCAGCCGCACGGATGGCGGGGCCGGCAAACCAGTGCGACCCCGCGCCCTTGGTGATGAGGAACCGCATCTGGGCGCGGGCGTGCCGCCACAGCACCAGCTCCGCGAAGGCGAAGTCGAGGTACCCGAAATGGGTGATGGCGACTACCGCACCCTGACCCGGTACCGGGCGGCGTGACCTGCCGTTCAACGGCCCCGGCGGCAGCAGGTTCTCCTCGCCGGTGACGATCACGCGGATGCGGAACACGAACCGCAGCGCCTGCCCGGTGTGCACGATCATCCGGTAGAAGCGGTCGTTGGGCTGGGGCTGCCAGCGCCCGATCTTCTCAGTGAGTCGACTCATGATGATGCACCTCGTCCGGGTTTGGGGGGAAGGGGGAAGAAGCCGCTGGTGTTCTCGATGTACTCCCGGTAGCCGGGTCGGGTGCTGAGCCGCTTTTCAGTCAGCGGCTTGCCGGTCTTGTTGGACAGGGTCCAGAACATCAGGGCCGGGGAGAGAATGGTCAGGACGCCGGGCCACGAGTCGGCGGCGACCAGGAAGAGGCCCACCCACACCGCAGCGTCCCCGAAGTAGTTCGGATGACGGGTGTAGCGCCAGAGGCCCTTGTCCATCACCGTGCCCTTGTTCGCCGGGTTACCCCTGAACGCGGCCATCTGGTAGTCACCGACGGTCTCGAAGAAGAAGCCGACCAGCCAGATCACCGCTCCCACCCACGCCAGCCAGCCCAGGGGCCCGGTCGAGTACATGGCCACCTGAACGGGCAGGGAGACGAAGAGCATGACGACGCCCTGCGTCAGATAGATCTTGCGCAGTGCGTAGGCGTTACGGGAGCCCGGCGCATCACTGAGCATGTCCTCGTAGCGCGGGTCCTCGGCACCGTCGCGGGCACGCCATCCGATGAATCCGGCCAGGCGCAGCCCCCAGGCGGCGGTGAGGATGAGCATCAGAACGCGGCGGCCGTCGTCGCCCGCTGACCCTCCGGCCACGTCGGCCGACGTGAAGAAGGTGATGGCCGCAATCACCACAAAGCCGAGCCCCCACGCCGTATCGATCACCGAGTGGCGCTTCTGGATTTGTGCCAGGGCGAAGGTGGCGGCCAGCAGCCCGACGACGCCGAGCGTCGCCCAGCCGAAACCGGCAGCAAAGCTGAGGAAGGGGAAGTCAGGCATCGTTCACCTTTGGTGGATGGAGTGGAACATACCGGTTAGGTAGTCGCGGCCTAGACCGAGATGGCCAGTGGCTGGTCGCTGGCCAACAGGTCACGAGCCGGGAGGGTGCCGGCCGGTGGCACTGACGCGCCCGTGTCGTCCATGAAGGCTTTCAGCACAAAGGAGGCGGTGAGCTCGTGCCAGAGCCGGGCTTTCGTGACCATGAAGTGCCCGGCGTTGGTGACCGTGACATAGTGCAACTCCTTGGCCAGCCCCTGCGCCCGCTGGGCGTAACGGTACGACTGCCGCTGGGAGGTCCACCGGTCCTGGTTGCCGTGCAGGATCAGCACCCGCCTGCCGTCGACGGGATCTGCGGGGGTAGTGTCGCTGAGCCAGGGGGCGAGGGACACCACTGCACGCACCTGCGGGTCGTCGGCGACGCAGAGGGCCACCAGTCCGCCCATCGAATGGCCGACCAGGTAGATGGGAACCCCTGGATGGCGGTCGCGAATCGCGTCCAGAGCCCAGCGGGCATCGTGCAGGGGCGACATCTCCTGGCCGTTCCACCCCCTGACGCTGTTGCGCAGGGACCACACTTCCAGGCCGTGACGCTTGCCGCGGCGATGGATCAGCGCGGCGAAAGGCACCATCCGCACCGGGCTCAGGTGGCGGGCGCGTACCGGTTCGAAGCTGTTCGCACGGCCGCCATGCAACACCAGTGCGACGCCGGTGACCGGGCCGGAGCCCTTACGGACGGTGATGACCGGGGCATGCGCGACGGTTCCCGCGGGAACCTCGCTTGATTCACTGAACCGCTCTTTCATCTGTCCTTTTCCGCCTACCGCTGTAGGTAACTCATCCTGGTAATAGCTTATGTCCCGAACCGTGCGCTGGATCCCCGGGGAGGGGCCCCGCGTAGAATTCCGAAGGGCACCGAACAGGTGCTCTTTTTCGACCATCTTGGACAGCTAGGAACTTCGTGGGCCACAGTCACAGTCAGGACACTGGGAATTCGGAGCTGAGCGCCTCAACGATTGGTGCCCGACGGCGGGCGAACCTGCTGCTCTCAGCGATCCTCGTGCCCCTCGGCATCCTGACGGTGATCGGCATGATCCTGCTGTGGCCCAGCGGGGACCGCAGCGACGTTACCGTCGCGAATCCCTACGCCACCGCCGACGGCGTCACCATTGATACGGGGGAGGTCCAGCGGATCTCCCTGGAGGACTGTCCGTCCTCCCAACCCACCGTCGACGCTGGCGGCGTCGCCCAGCAGTGCCAGGTCGCCTACACCCTGCCCGACGCCGGCGGGGCGGAGGTTCCGGTCGAGGTCACCCCCGAACTGGCCCGGGCCAACGCCGTCGAGCCCGGTGACCGGATCCGCTTCCTGAACCTGGACGGGGTCATCCAGGGCGGAAGCGCCCCCTACATCTTCATCGACTTCGTCAGGACCATCCCGATGATCTGGCTCGCCGTCCTCTACGCGGTGGTGGTGGTCGCCGTCGCCCGGTGGCGTGGACTGCGGGCGATGATCGGCCTGGTCGGCGCCCTGATCGTCCTGGGCCAGTTCATCTTGCCGGGACTGGTGGAAGGCAAACCGCCGCTGCTGCTCGCGCTGGTCGGGTCGGTGGTGATCATGATCGGGGTCCTCTACTTCGCCCACGGCTTCTCCGCCAGGACCTCCACTGCCCTGCTGGGGACCCTCTTCGGTTTGTCCATCACGGCGCTCCTCGCCGCGTGGGCCACCGAATCGATCTACCTGTTCGGGGTGGGGGACGAGAACGCCTACGCGCTGGTCAACGCCTCCGGTAGCGTCTCCATCTCGGGCATCATCATGTGCGGGCTGATCATCTCCGGGCTGGGAGTCCTCAACGATGTGACCATCACCCAGTCCTCGGCGGTGTGGGAGTTGTACGAGCTGGCCCCGAACACCTCGGCCAGGAGGCTATTCGCCGGGGCAATGAGGATTGGCCGCGACCACATCGCCTCCACCGTCTACACCATTGCGTTCGCCTACGCCGGGGCAGCGCTTCCGCTGCTGATCCTGGTCTCGCTGTACGAGCGGACAGTCCTGGAGAACCTCACGAGCGGGGAGCTCGCGGAGGAGGTGGTCCGCACCCTGGTGGGCTCCATCGGCCTGGTGCTCGCGATTCCCGCCACCACCCTGATCGCCGTCCTGGTGGTCAAGGCAGTGGGAATTACCCGGTCGGCGGGGCACGACGACGACGGGCAGCGGCCCGCGGCGCTCGCCGCCGAGAGTGCCGCAGCCGGGCCGGTCAGCGGGAACCCGCCGTCGGATACCCGCCGTGCCCGGCGGGATCGAAGCGACTGACCCGGGCCCTGGCGCGCCGGGTGAACCAAACGCTTCCCGATTTGCCTCAGCTTGCGACAATGGACTGGTGACTGTTGTATCAACCCTGCCCGGCGTAGCCGAGGCCTCCGCCCCCGGCCCATCAGCTGAAACCCGACTCGATCTGCCCCCGCTGCAGCTCGGGAACATCACCGTGAAGACCCCAGTGGTCCTCGCGCCGATGGCCGGGATCACCAACACCGCGTTCCGCCGGCTGTGCCGCGAATACGGTGGCGGTCTGTACGTCTCCGAAATGGTGACCTCCCGTGCCCTGGTGGAACGCAACCCCGAGTCCCTGCGGATCATCTCGCACGACGACGACGAAGCGGTCCGCTCAGTCCAGCTCTACGGCGTCGACCCGGTCACGGTGGGCGCCGCGGTCAGGATCCTGGTCGAAGAAGACCGCGCCGACCACATCGACCTGAACTTCGGCTGCCCCGTCCCGAAGGTCACCCGGAAGGGTGGCGGTGCGGCGCTGCCGTGGAAGCTTGACCTGTTCACCGGCATCGTCCAGACAGCGGTCCGTGAAGCCTCGAAGGGTGACATTCCGCTGACCATCAAGATGCGCAAGGGGATCGACGAGGATCACCTCACGTTCCGCGAGGCGGGGAAGATCGCCCGCGACAGCGGCGTTGCCGCCGTGGCACTGCACGGTCGCACCGCTTCCCAGTTCTACTCCGGCAAGGCCGACTGGAATGCCATCGCCGAACTCCGCGAGGCGCTCCCGGACATCCCGGTGCTCGGCAACGGCGACATCTGGTCGGCGGAGGACGCCATCCGGATGGTGCGGCAGACCGGCGTCGACGGCGTCGTCATCGGGCGTGGCTGCCAGGGCAGGCCGTGGCTGTTCGGTGACCTGATGAACGCGTTCGAGGGGGACAGCAGCAGGCACCAGCCCGGCCTCGGGCAGGTCGCCGACACCGTCTACCGGCACGCCGAACTGCTGGTCGACACCTTCGGCAACGAGATGATGGCCCTGCGGGACATCCGCAAGCACATGGCCTGGTACTTCAAGGGCTACGTGGTCGGCGGGGAGCTCCGCGCCAAACTGGCCGCCGTCCCCACCCTTGAGGTGTTGCGTGAACTGCTGGCCGAGCTCGACGCCGCGTCCCCTTACCCGGGTGCTGACGCCGAAGGCCCCCGGGGCCGCGCTGGCAGCCCCAAGAAGACCTCACTGCCGCAGGACTGGCTTACCTCACGGGCACTGAACGATGCGCAGCAGGCGGACATCTCCGCCGCGGAAGTGGATGTCTCAGGTGGCTGAGTCCGGAATGAGCTTCCCGAACGCGCCGGTCACCCCCGGCTACACCGACTCCGACATGCAGCGGTGGGTCGACGAGCCCGCCAAAAGCACCCACCGGTCCCACTTCGAGCGCGACCGAGCCCGGGTGCTGCACTCCTCAGCGCTGCGGCGCCTCGGGGCGAAGACCCAGGTGGTGGCCCCCGATACCGACGACTTTGTCCGCACCCGCCTGACCCACAGCCTCGAGGTCGCCCAGGTGGGCCGCGAACTGGGCCGTGCGCTGGGTTGCGACCCGGACATTGTCGACGCCGCCTGTCTGGCACACGACCTCGGCCATCCGCCCTTCGGGCACAACGGTGAATCGACGCTCAACGACCTCGCGCACTCCGTCGGCGGGTTCGAGGGCAACGCCCAGACCCTGCGCCTGCTCACCCGGCTTGAGCCGAAGGTGATCCGCGCCGACGGCACCCCGGCGGGCCTCAACCTCACCCGTGCCAGCCTCGACGCCGCCGCCAAGTACCCGTGGACCGCCGCCAACGCCCCGGTCCGGCACGGGCAGCGCACCTCCAAGTTCGGGGCCTACGAGGACGACCTGCCGGTCTTCGACTGGCTCCGTCAGGGCGCCCCGGCCGGTCAGTCCTGCCTTGAGGCCCAGGTCATGGACCTGGCCGACGACATCTCCTACTCGGTGCACGACGTCGAGGACGCCATCGTCGCCGGACACTTCCAGCTGAAGCAGATGGACAACTCCGACACGCGGGCCCGGGTGGTCGGCTACACCCAGCAGTGGTACCTCCCGGACAGCGACGCCGCAGCCATCGACGCCGCCCTCGCCCGGCTGGAAGCGACCGACATGTGGGTCCGCGACGCGGATGGCAGCAGGCGGTCGATGGCCGCGCTGAAGAACATGACCAGCCAGCTGATCGGGCGGTTCTGCCTGAGTGCCCTCGCCGCCACCCGCGCCATCTACGGGCACGACCCGCTCACCCGGTACCACGCGGAAATGGTGGTGCCCGAGGACACGGAACTGGAAATCGCGGTCATGAAGGGGCTGGCCACCACCTTCGTGATGACCACCGAACGGCGCCAGCCGGTCTACGAACGCCAGCGGGAGGTCCTCAGCTCCCTGGTCGCCCAGATGGCCGCGGCCGGGGACAGGTTCCTGGAACCGACCTTCGCTGCGGACTGGAAGGACGCGCCCGACGACGACGCCCGGCTCCGGGTGGTCATCGACCAGGTGGCCTCGCTCACTGACGCCTCAGCGCTGGCCCTCCACCGGCGCGCCGTCGGACCCGTTCCGTCCCTCTGGTAGCCCCTGCCCCTCCCGATACCCGGTCCCGTGGCGTGCAGCGGGACTGGTCCTGCACAGGCGTTGCCCGCGCGCCCGGACCCCACCGCTGACGCATAGACTGTTTTCATGGCCGGACTCATCAAGCGCGAAGACATCGATGAGGTACGCCAACGCACTGACATCAAGGAAATCGTCGACGGCTACGTCACCCTGAAGTCCGCCGGCGTGGGCTCCTACAAGGGACTGTGCCCATTCCACGACGAGCGTTCGCCGTCGTTCCACGTCCGCCCCCAGATGGGCTCCTACCACTGCTTCGGCTGCGGTGAGGGCGGCGACGTCATCTCGTTCGTCCAGAAGATGGACCACACCTCCTTCTCCGAAACGGTCGAGAAGCTCGCGTCCCGGATCGGGTTCGAATTGCGGTACGAGGACGGCGGCACCGGCCCGCGGCGGGAAGACATCGGGAGGCGCCAGCGGATGCTGGACGCCCACAAGATCGCCGCCGAGTTCTACCGCGACCAACTGCTCACCCAGGGTGCTGCTGCAGGGCGCCGGTTCCTGCAGGACCGCGGCTTCGACCGGGCGGCCGCCGAACTGTTCGGGGTGGGCTACGCACCACAGGGCTGGGACGGACTCCTCACCCACCTGACCGGCAAGGGCTTCACCCAGGACGAGCTGAAGCTCACCGGCATGTTCAGCGTGTCCTCCAACAACGCCGGGCGCATCTACGACAGGTTCCGCGGCCGCCTGATCTGGCCGATCCGCGACATCACCGGCGACACCGTCGGCTTCGGGGCCAGGAAGCTCTACGAGGAGGACCAGGGGCCCAAATACCTGAACACCCCCGAAACCTCGCTCTACCGCAAGTCCCAGGTGCTCTACGGCATCGACCTGGCCAAGCGGGAAATCGCCAAGACCCGTCAGCTCGTGGTGGTCGAGGGCTACACCGACGTGATGGCCTGCCACCTCGCCGGGGTGGGGACCGCCGTCGCGACCTGCGGCACCGCGTTCGGGGCCGACCACATCAAGATCGCCCGCCGGCTGCTGTCCGACGACGGCTCCGGTGGCGAAGTGGTCTTCACCTTCGACGGTGACGCCGCCGGGCAGAAAGCCGCCCTGCGCGCCTTCGAGGAGGACCAGCGGTTCGTCGCGCAGACCTACGTCGCCGTCGAGCCCAGCGGCGCCGATCCCTGCGAGCTCCGCCAGACGAAGGGCGACGACGCCGTCCGCGGGCTGATCTCGTCGCGGCGGCCCCTGTTCGAGTTCGCCATCAAGGCCTCCTTCGGCAACTATGACCTCTCTACCGGCGAGGGGCAGGTCAACGCCCTGCGGCACGCCGCCCCGATCGTCGCGCGCATCCGCGACGTCTCGCTGCGGTCCATCTACACCCGCGAGCTGTCCCGGTGGCTCGGAATGCAGTTCGTCGGCGAGGATCAGGTGGCCCGTGCGGTGGCGACCGCCGCCCGCAAGGGGACAGGGGTGAGCAGTGGCCCTGGCCCGGGATCTGGTGCAGCGTCCCGCGAGGGGACAGCGCCGTCGTCGTCCGCCGGATCCAGCGAGGGCACCGCCGACGCCGCAGGTGGCGAGGGCGACGCCCAGCACTTCCCCCGCCCGGATCCGAAGGACCCCATCGGCCGGATGGAGCGCGAGGTCCTTGAGGTGGTGCTGCAGTACCCGAACCTGTTGGAACCGGTGCACTGGGAGCGGTTTGCCGAGTCGGGGTTCTCTGAGCGTGTCTACGGGGTGCTGAAGGACGCTGTGCAGGCCGCGGGCGCCGCGGGGGTGGATCCGGCCCTGTGGGTGGAACGGGTCCGGCAGGAGGTCCCTGAGGTGCTGCGCGGGCTGGTCACCGAGCTGGCAGTCACCCCGCTGCCGTCGAAGGCCGAGGACGCACTGGCACTGTACTGCCGGGACATTGTGAACCGACTTTTCGAGCTGCGTATCACCCGGCTCAAGGCCGAGATGCAGGGGAAACTGCAGCGCGTCGACGCTGCTGCCGACCCCGAGCAGTACGTCCAACTGCAGCGTGACCTGCTGGCGCTGGAGATGCGGCGCCGCCAGCTGCGCTCCGACTGATTTCCGGCCAATTTCACTTACCCGCACTTGGTATGTAAAGTTGTATCTGCTGCTTTCCTCCGTAGCTCAATTGGCAGAGCATTCGACTGTTAATCGAAGGGTTACTGGTTCAAGTCCAGTCGGAGGAGCCACCAAACCCCTTCCCACCAGCTTCGTGCTGGCGGGGAGGGGTTTTCTTTTGTCGTGAGTCACCCCGCGTGGGGCGTATTCTGAGGAAATGGAACAAGACAGCAAACTGATCTTAGTCACCGGCGCTACCGGGTACATCGGTGGCCGGCTGGTCTCCCGTCTGGTCGCTGAAGGCCACACCGTCCGTGTGCTGGTGCGCTCCCCGCAGAAGCTCAAGGATGTTCCCTGGACCTCCTCGGTGGAAGTCGTGGAGGGCGACCTCGAGGATGAGGAATCACTCAGGAAGGCCTGCGAGGGTGTCGACACCCTCTACTACCTGGTCCACTCGATGGGCACCGGTAAAGGTTTCGAGACCAAAGAGTCCAAGATCGCCTCACTGGTTTCCAGCGCCGCGACGACGGCCGGCGTGACACGGATGGTCTACCTGGGCGGGCTGCACCCCGCGAACGTGAAACTGTCCACCCACATGCGCTCCCGCGAGGAAGTGGGGCGGATTCTGCTGGAGTCCGGGACGCCGACCATCGCCTACCAGGCCGGAGTGGTGATCGGATCCGGTTCCGCGTCGTTCGAAATGATCAGGCACCTCTCCGACGTCCTCCCGGTCATGCCGGCACCCAAGTGGGTGCTGAACCGGATTGAGCCGATCGCGGTGCGCGACGTCCTGCACTACCTGCTCGGCGCGCTCACCCTCCCGACGGACCTGAACCGGACCTTCGACATCGGCTCGCGCAACGTGCTGTCCTATGCCGACATGATGAACCAGTACGCTGTCGAGGCGGGCCTGCCGCGGCGCAAGATCTTTGCCCTGCCCGTACTGACCCCCCGCCTTGCAGGCCACTGGGTCAACCTGGTCACCCCCATCCCGCGGGTGATGGCCATGCCACTGATCGAGTCCCTGCAGCACGATGCGATCACCGCCGAGCACGACATCGACGACTACCTTCCCGCGCCCGACGGCGGCCTAACCGACTACCGCACAGCGGTGAGCCTGGCGCTGGGCAAGGAACGCGGGGGAGAGGTGGAAACCAGCTGGGCCGGGGCCTCACGGGTGGACACCGCAGCCGATCCGCTCCCCACCGACCCGGAATGGGCTGGCCACACGGTCTTCACCGACGTCCAGGTCTACCAGTCCAAGGCGTCACCCGACCGGCTCTGGAAGGTTATCGAGGGCATCGGCGGGGACAACGGCTGGTACTCCCTGCCCGTCGCCTGGGCCGCCCGTGGCTGGATGGACAAGCTGGTGGGCGGCGTCGGGCTGCGCCGCGGCCGGCGCCACACCGATCAGCTGCTGACCGGCGACCCGCTGGACTTCTGGCGGGTCGAGGAAATTGTCCGGGGTGAGCGGCTGCGCCTGCGCGCCGAGATGAAGCTCCCGGGCCGCGCCTGGCTGGAGATGTCGGTGCGCCCCGACGGCATCGGCAGCGAATACACCCAGCGTGCGGTGTTCTTCCCGAGGGGACTCGCTGGCCGGTTGTACTGGCTGGGCGTGCTCCCGTTCCACGGCACCATCTTCAAGTCGATGGCCCGCAACATTTCCAGCAAGGCCGAGCGGAGCTAAACCAAAACTACCCCTGCGCCGTCTGGCGCAGGGGTAGTTTGTTCTACTTCACGGATTGGCACTGCAGTTACCAGCTACTGCAGTTACCGGTTACTAGCTACTGCAGGGCGGGGACGGTCCGGGGCCGGACCACCGTCCACAGGAACACCACTGCGGCGCCGATGCAGACCGCCATCACTCCACCCATGGTGGTCGCCGAGACACCGAGCAGGCCGACCACCGGGGAGATCGCACCCGCCAGACCGAAGGTGACGGCGCCGAGGAGCGAGGCGGCGGTTCCGGCCTGGGCACCGTGGTTGGCCAGCGCCAGCACCTGCACGCAGGGGAACGTGAATCCAGCCGACATGATGTAGAACCAGAGCGGCACCATGATGCCCCACAGGCCGAACCCCAGCTGGGCGAAGAGCACGATGAGCAGCGACATCAGGAGCATCGACGCGGTGGAGTACACCATCACCCACTGGGGTCCGATCCGCCGCAGGACCCTGGCGCTGATCTGCACGCCTGCCACAATGCCGAGCGAGTTCACGGCGAACAGCAATCCGTACTGCTGCTCACTGAAGTTGTAGGTGCCCTGGAACAGGAACGGCGACGCCGACAGGTAGGAAAACAGTCCAGAGAAGTTCATGCCGCCCACCAGCAGGACGCCGATGAAGATCCTGTCGGTGAGAACCGCACGGTAACGCTGCAGTGCGGTGGCACCCGAGTTTCCACGCCGGCCCGCTGGCAGCGTTTCGATGAGGAACACCCACGCAGCGATGATGACGAGCACCCCGTAGGCCGCGAGGAACCAGAAGATCCCCGGCCAGGGCATAACGAGCAGCAGCGACGATCCGATCACCGGCGCGAAGATGGGTGCCAACCCGTTGACGAGGGCCATGTAGGAGAGCATTCTCACCAGCGGGTATCCGCTGAACAGGTCGCGCAGCATCGCCATGGCGACCACGCCGCCTCCGGCAGCGCCGATGCCCTGCAGCACCCGGAAGACCATCAGCATGGTGATGTCCGTAGCCATTGCAGCGCCCAGGGAGGCCAGGATGTGGACGCTGGTCGCGAGAATCAGCGGGACCCGGCGCCCCACCTTGTCGCTGAGCGGGCCAACAATCAGCTGCCCGACGGCGAACCCCACAATCGTGCCGGTCAGGGTCAGCTGTACAGCTGCCTCGGTCACACCGAGATCGCTCTGCAGGGATGGAAACGCCGGCAGATACAGGTCGATGGTGAACGGGCCCAGGGCGGTGAGGGAGCCGAGGATCACTACATAGATCAGTTTTTGGCGCCGGGTCAGGGAATCTCCGGGGTGGGTCACGGTGCTCAACTGGTGCCTATCCGACCAAGGTCTTACCTTGCGTCACGGGTGGCCGGGAGGCCTCGAAGGATGGTTGTGTCGACTACCGCTGGGTTGGCGCGCTGAATCTCATCCAACAAAAAAAGGGGGGAGGGACAACGGACCACGATGTCGCCTATACCATCTTAGGCTGGAACGCCCACCACCTGTCACTACCCTGTCACTAAGGGTGCTTGCTATTGACGTAGGCTTACGCACGAGGCATTAGCCGGTCAATGGTAATTTTAGGAAAAGGTTTACGCAGCTTGCAGGTCCGCCGAGGCGGCCTGTTAGACGAGGGATGGAGGCAGAGCTATGGATAGCTCCGCTAGCGCACGAGGCACGGGAACTTCCAACAAGCCATCGGTCTTTGGGCTGATCAAGCTGCTGGCCAGGCTGACACCACGACAGTTCGGCGACGAACTCTCGATGGCGCTCGAGCAGATGAAACAGAAGGGCGTCAAGGCCGGGATCGCCGCGGCGTTCCTCGCGGTGGCGGTACTCTTCCTCGCCTTCCTCTCCGTCGCACTGATCGCCGCAGCGATCCTAGGCCTTTCCACCATCATGGACGGCTGGCTGGCCGCGCTGCTGGTTGCAGGACTGTTCCTGGTGGTCGCTGCCATCGCCGCACTGATCGGTGTCTCGCGATTCAAGAAGGCACTACCGTTGCTGCCCGAGGATGCCATTCGTGGCGTGCGCTACGACATCGGCGTGCTGCGCGAGGGTCGAAGCTTCGATCCCGCAACGCTCGACGTCAAGAAGCCCAAGGAAGAAAAGGCCGACGACAAGCCCGAGGATAGCAAGCCCAAAGAGCCAACGCCGTCGTACGGCGAGCTGCGCCGCCGCTCCGGCACCCGCCGCGACCACCTGGCCGAGCTCCGCGACGAGCTGGGGCGTGGCCTCGATGTCAAGTCGCTCTGGAACCGCACCAAGGCCTCGGCCAAGACCGGGGCGGACCGTCTCTCGGAGCAGGCCCGATCAGTGATCCCCGCACGCACCTCCGCCGACAGTGAGCCCTCGCACAACGTAAGCCTCGCCGACCGCTGGAAGCCGCTCTCGGTCGTGGCCGGCTCGGTGGCGGCGATTGTCGTCATGGTGAGGAAACTGGTCTCCCGCTAGCGGGCACCCGCCGCGGTCCCGGACTTAGCGTCCAGGACACCGTCTCTACCTGCATAATGGAGGTGGAGGGGATAGTGATCAGACTCATTGGGGCCGGGGCCAGACCGGGGCACGAGAACAACGAACTAACCACGTTCTGGACACTGCCCAATATCGTGACGGTAGTTCGGTTCCTGGGGGTTCCGCTCTTCGTCTACTTCATCGTGCAGAACGAAGACGCCCTTGCGGTGATCACCCTCGTCGTCCTCGGGTCGACCGACTGGATTGACGGGTACATCGCCCGCCGCTTCGACCAGGTGTCGACAGTGGGGAAATGGCTTGATCCGATTGCCGACCGCACCGCCCTAATCGTCATTGCCGTCACCTTCGTGGTCGACGGGATAGCGCCCGCCTGGCTGGTCTGGACCATCGTGATTCCCGATGCCATCCTCATCCTGAACGCGTTGATCCTGTTCCGGGGTCCGCTCCACCTCCCGGTCACCAACGTCGGCAAAATCCGTACCGCACTGTTGCTGATCGGTTCGCCGATGCTGCTGCTCCACCGGGTGCCGGGCTTCGACCTTGACTGGCTGATAGTGACAGCCCACATCCTCCTGTTTCTGGGCTGCGTGGGGCATCTCATCGCGTTCTACGGGTACTTCACCGCAGCGCACCGGAAGTATCGCTCGGAGGGTAGATCCGAAGGATCCTCCCGGGCTGGTGCGGCTGATGCCCCCCAGTAGCCTTCGCCGCACCCCGGTTCCCGGGCGCCTCCGCCGCGTTAAAGTTGGCGCATGGTCTGGCTAGCCATCCTCCTCGCCCTCATCGGGGCCTGTTTCCTCGCCGTCGGGGCGCAGCGCCAGGGGAGCGCGGTGCGATCCAACACGGGTGGACTGTCCCTGAACTCGAAGGGATTCGTCCGGCTGCTGCGCAACCCACGCTGGGTCCTGGGACTTATCCTGCTGGTAATGGGGATGGCCCTGAACGTGGTTGCCCTCAGCATGGCCAGCCTCACCGTTGTGCAACCAATCGGCGCGATCGCGCTGGTCATCACCACAGTGGTCAATTCCAAGGACCAGGGCATCAGGCTCAACCGGGCCACCGTCGTCGCCATCGCCGCCTGCGTGAGCGGTAGTGCAGTATTTGTCCTGCTGGCCGTTAACGTCACCCGCGAAAACCATTCAGTACTCCCCGAGCAGGAGCTCGTCACGGTGCTCCTGCTCGCCGTCGCCGTCGCCGTGTTTGGTTCGTTGGCGGTGATGTTCCGCCGGCGTCTTGGTGCCTTCGCCTACATCCTCGGTGCCGGAGTCCTCTTCGGGTTCGTGGCGGTCCTGACCAAGATTATTGCTACCCACCTGCTGGACCCCAACGGCCGGTTCCTCCTCAATGTGCCGCCCTACACGCTGATCGCCATCGCTGTGGCTGCGGCGCTCGGGTCCTGGTTTGTGCAGAGCGCCTACGCCACCGGCCCGCCCGACCTGGTCATTGCGGGGCTGACCGTGATCGACCCTATTGTCGGCATCGCGATCGGCATTGTGATTCTTGGTGAGCTGGAACCCGACGTGGAATCAGTCATCGCAATTGCCATGGGGATGGCCGCTTTGGTTGCTATTGTGGGGGTCATTGCGTTGTCCCGCCATCATCCCGATGTGGTGCAGCGGCAAAAAGAACTACGACGCCGGCGCTAGCTGAGGCAGACTCCGCCCAGCCGCCCCAATCCGCCAGTAACCCACAGAGGAACCCACCGTGAGCCACCCGGCAGATAAATTACCGTTGACGATCCTGATTGCCGCAGAGACCTATCCGCCCAACATCAACGGCGCAGCCCAGTTCGGCTACCGGCTGGCAAAGGGAATGCATGCGCGCGGCCATGACGTCCACGTTCTGGCGCCCAGCACCCAGAACGGGAAAAGCTTCACCGAGGCCGGCGGCGAGTGGCCGGTGCACCGGCTGAAGTCCCACGCCGTCCCCACTCACGACTACTGGCGAATCTGCCTCCCGTGGGAAATCAAACGGGATATCAGCATGCTCTTCGACCGGGTCCAGCCCGACGTCGTCCACATCCAGTGCCACTACATGGTGGGGGAGTACACCCTTTACGAAGCGGTGAAACGCGGCATCCGTGTCGTCGCTACCAACCACTTCATGCCGGAGAACCTCAATCCGTTCCTGCCCTTCCCTGAGTGGTTCAAGAAGATCGTCGCCAAGAATTCCTGGCGCGACATGGGCAAGGTCATGGGCAAGGCGGCTGTTGTCACTACGCCGACCCCGCTCGCCGCGAAGGCGATGCACGAGCACGCGTTCCTGCGCAAGGTGGTCCCGCTGTCCAATGGCATCGACTCGGCGGCGTATGAGCTCAATCCCGGTGAATCGCTCGAACCCCAGGACTATCCGACTGTTCTTTTCGTGGGTCGGCTTGCCGAGGAAAAGCATGTCGATGTCCTGATCGATGCGGTAGCCAAAACGCCGCCATCGCTCAATGTCCACCTCGAGATCGTGGGCGGCGGCGAGGTGAAGGCGGCTCTGCAGGCGCAGGTGGCGCGGCTGGGTCTCGGCGGGAGAGTGGTCTTCCGCGGTCTGATCACCGACGAGGAGCTGCGGCAGGCGTACCTGAGGGCCGCCATCTTCTGCCAGCCCGGTACCGCCGAACTCCAGTCGCTGGTGACCCTGGAGGCGATGTCCGCGTCAACCCCGGTACTGTTGGCCAACGCCATGGCCCTGCCGCACCTGGTGGACCACGGGGTGAACGGCTACCTGTTCACCCCCCACGACAGCGCCGAACTCGCGGATCGCATCACGCAGCTCCTGAGCCTGCCCTCGGATGACCTCGACCGGATGGGCAAGGCGAGCCGCTCGATGGTGGACGTGCACTCCCTGTCAGCCACCCTCGCGACGTTCGAGGGCCTGTACTACGGTGACTCGCTGGATTCTGAAGCGGTCTAGCGGCGGTTAGCCGGGACCTGGAGTGTCGTTAGAATGAACAGTGCGCTTCGTGCGCACTGCGAGGGGCTGTAGCTCAGCTGGTTAGAGCAGCGGACTCATAATCCGTTTGTCCTGGGTTCAAGCCCCAGCAGCCCTACCGAAAAGAGCCCCTGGCCTGCGGAAACGCGGATCAGGGGCTCTTTGCTTTGGAGGTTGGGCGGCAGCTAGCTGTATAGAGATGCCAACGTGTCGACGATCTGCGGAAGGAACTGGGACGGACGACGAGCATCGGGGGTCTTATCGGCGATTGCCTGATTGAGGATCGACCAAAACTCTCGTTCGTTCCTCACGCTGTGAGGTAGGCGGATGTACCAAGTGAATCCGCGGGGGCGCGGCGGTATGCCTGCTTCCGAGAGGTACATATCGACGTCGTCATCCGACTCCTGACGACCCTCGAGCGTCAGGGGCAGTTCATGCGTTGTGGTGACGCCACCCGCTGTGACAGTTTGGACCACCTGTTCCTGATCCGACTGGCCCGGGTGTCTCATGAGGTTGCGAGATTCGGAAGCCCAGAGAACGAGTGCTCCCCAGCCGTTATCTGTCGCTTCGATCCAGGCGTCACGATTTGGGGCAGCAGCTAACGCGACTTCAGCCCATCTGTTGAGAGTCATCAAGTCCTTCTCTAGGCCACCGGCACCATGCTCACTCGACTAAATTGCTTAGTTCCGCCTAATCTACTCAGCTCCGGCGATCCTGCGCAGACGCCAACCGTCGGTCTGTGGATCTGAGCTGATATCGAACTCAAGGGTGGGGGAGACCGGGCCGGTTTGGGCCTGGAACCTCCACGCCTGCTTGGTGATCAGACTGCCCTGCCCGTTCGCTGGGGTGTTTCCTGGCTCCCACCAGCTGCGGGAACTGGACCAGCTCACCGGTTCTCCAACTGCCTGCCAGATCCTGCCCCGCCACCGCATCGCCAGGGGCGCACCGCTGCTGCTGAACCTCACGTCCACCTCGTCGTTGACCGTCCGTATCCCAGCTTCCGTCGATTGTGCTGTCATGTGTGCGCCACCCTTCACCCGTGATCGGTTCCCTTGTCAGAGTTAAAAGTAGAACACATATTCGATAAATATGACCCCTTCAGGAGTGATGCAAAATGTGTCGTGTAGGCGGGGGATTCGTGGTGGCCGGGAACATGCGGGCGCTCTTGGCTGTGCGTTGCCCAATTGGCAGGGAAGTTACTCGTGGGTAACATAGTCGTCAGAACTACTGGACGACCCAAAGGACACCCCATGAGCAAGCCGGTCATCGATGTCAACAACCTGCCGTACGCCGACGGCGACTTTTACTCCTTCGAGGCGCTACTGAGCCAGAAGGAACGAGACCGGCTGGACGAGGTCCGTCAGTTCCTCAACACCGAGGTGAAGCCGCACGCGACCGGATGGTGGAACGAGGCAACCTTCCCTCAGCACCTCATCCCGAAGCTCGCCGAGTTGGACGTGATGAGCCCCGTTCGCCGCCAGGGCTACTCCAACCTGTTCGCCGGTCTGGTGCACGCCGAATTCACGCGCGCCGACACCTCAATTGCCACCTTCATGGGCGTCCACGATGGCCTGTTCACCGGGTCAATCGAGGAGCTCGCCTCGAAGGAGCAGCAGGAAGCCTGGCTGCCGGATATCTACTCGATGAAGAAGATCGGCGCCTTCGGCCTGACCGAGCCCCTGGGCGGGTCCGATGTCGCCGGCGGCACACGCACCACAGCGCGCCGTGAGGGTGACAACTGGATCCTCAACGGGGCGAAGCGATGGATCGGCAACGCCACCTTCTCCGACTGGGTGGTCATCTACGCCAGGGACCTCGCCGACAACCAGGTCAAGGGTTTCCTCGTCGACACGAAGCTCGAGGGCTACCGCGCCACCAAGATCGAAAACAAGATCGCCCTGCGCTCGGTCGAAAATGCTGACATCACTTTGGACAACGTGGTAGTCCATGACGACTTCCACCTCAAGGGTGCCAACAGCTTCAAGGACACCAACAAGGTTCTGAAGGTCACCCGCCTGTCGGTTGCCTGGCAGGCAGTGGGCCAGCAGCTTGCTGCGTTCGACGTCGCCCGCCGCTACACGGTTGAGCGCCACCAGTTTGGGCGTCCCCTGGCCTCCTTCCAGTTGGTCCAGGCTCAGTTGGTCGAGATGCTGGGCAACACGGTCAGTTCAATGGGCATGATGGTTCGGCTGGCCCAGCTGGAGGATGAAGGCCAGGCCAAGGACGAACAGTCGGCGCTGGCCAAGGCCTTCACCACCGCACGGATGCGGGAGACAGTCGCGATGGGACGCAGCCTGCTCGGCGGCAACGGCATTGTGACCGACTACGAGATGGCCAAAATCTTCTCCGACGCCGAAGCCGTGTACTCCTACGAGGGAACCCACGAGATCAACACCCTCGTCACCGGCCGTTCGATCACCGGAATTGCCGCGTTCGTCTGATCCGGCACGCGCCAGCGTGCAAGGTTCCACTGCCGACCCTAACCCCAGCTGAGGTGAGGGTCGGCGTCAGGGGCCACGCAACGGCAGAAGGATCGACGGCCGGCGATCCGTGACGTAATTCAACGGATTCACATACTCCCCGTCGACCCGGACACCCCAGTGCAGACAGCTCGACGGACAGTGTGAACTGGCCCCGTGTGAACCGGCTCCCGTATCGAGGGTGCCGATCTGTTGCCCGTCCTGGACCGCCTGACCGCGGTCCAAGACGGCAGTGACCGGTTCGAAGCTGCTCAGCACCCCACCTCCGTGGTCCACGGTAACCACCGGCCGGTCGACCACCCAGCCAGCGAACACCACCCGTCCCGCCGCAGGACTGTTGACCCGGGCCGTCTCTTCCACCGCCAGATCGACACCGCGGTGTCCGGGCAACCACGGCTGCTCCGGCCGATCGAACTGCCTCAACACGACGGGTGTGGGGGAGAGCGGCCAGCTCCACGGTGGGGCATACTCTTGACCCGGCGCTGCTACTCCTTGCTCCCTCGGCGGGGAGGGGGCCGACGATCCAGTAATCACCAGCGCCGTGACCAGCAACGCTGCGACCAGAGTTGAGCGGTGAAGCCTTGATCCCGAGGTCATTACGACAGTGTGTCGCCGTCGGCCGAGGCGTGGGGAACCATCGAGGGGATTGTGGATATCCGCAGCGGACCGCCAAACCCGTCGGCGACCTGCCGGACCCCTCCAGTGACCTACCCCGGCTGCCCCTGACGCGTCCCGGGCGATGCCAGCCCTGTAGTACACTCGATACAGCAGTTTGCTGCGATTCCGCGTGCCCGGAGAACATCCGGGTAGGTACAGATCGCCAGTAGCTGACTACGCGTACTACGTTCCCCCGCAACCATTACGGAAGCGACGGGCACGGGTCCAACGGTCCGGACAGGAGTCCGGTGCTGGGCCAGTGGGTGAAAACCAACGGGTACCAGGAGTGACGTTCAACCCGAACGGAACACTAGCAACCGTCAACAGGCAGAACAGGCGCCTTGCGCCCTGCCGATAGAAAGGAACGACATGCCAGTCGTTACCATGCGCCAGCTGCTCGACAGCGGCGTACATTTTGGCCACCAGACCCGTCGCTGGAACCCGAAGATGAAGCGCTTCATCTTCACCGAGCGCAACGGCATCTACATCATCGACCTGCAGCAGTCACTGTCCTACATTGACCGCGCGTACGAGTTCATCAAGGCCACCGTCGCACACGGCGGCACTGTCCTCTTCGTCGGTACGAAGAAGCAGGCACAGGAAGCCATCGCCGAGCAGGCGACCCGCGTGGGCCAGCCCTACGTCAACCAGCGCTGGCTCGGTGGCATGCTCACTAACTTCCAGACTGTCTCCAAGCGTATCCAGCGCATGAAGGAGCTCGAGGAAATCAACTTCGACGATGTGGCCGGCTCCGGGCACACCAAGAAGGAACTCCTCCTCCTGCGCCGCGAACTCACCAAGCTGGAAACCAACCTCGGTGGTATCCGCAACCTGACCAAGGCTCCCTCAGTCGTGTGGATCGTTGACACGAAGAAGGAACACCTTGCCATCGACGAGGCCAAGAAGCTCGGCATCCCCGTCGTCGCGATCCTCGACACCAACTGCGATCCCGACGAAGTTGATTTCCCGATCCCCGGCAACGACGACGCCATCCGCGCCGTCCACCTGCTGACCCGCGTGGTCGCAGATGCCGTTGCAGAGGGCCTGATCGCCCGTCACAACCGCTCCGGTGGAAACGACACCGAGGCAGCAGCTGAGCCTATGGCCGAGTGGGAGCGCGAACTGCTTGGCGACAGCGCCACCCCGGCAGCCGACGCCGCACCTGCCGAGGCAGCAGCGGAAGAAGCACCAGCAGCATCCGCAACCGAGGAAGCCCCAGCAGCTGAAGAAGCTCCTGCCGCTACCGAGGAAGCCCCAGCAGCCGACGAAACTCCGGCAGCCGACGACAGCAAGTAACTGGATTCGGGGGTGCGGGTGAAAATCCGCACCCCCTTCTCCATGTGCCCAGGCGTCACCGCCTGCAGGCATAGCTCTTCTTAGACACAACATACTTAGGAGTTCATATGGCGAACTACACCGCCGCCGATATCAAGGCCCTCCGCGAGCGCACTGGCGCTGGCATGATGGACGTAAAGAAAGCCCTCGACGAGGCTGACGGCGATGCCGGCAAGGCTATGGAGCTCATCCGCATCAAGGGCCTGAAGGGCGCAACCAAGCGCGAAGGCCGTTCCACCGCAGAGGGCCTCGTGGCAGCCAAGGTCGACGGCAACGTTGGCGTCATGGTTGAGGTCAACTGCGAAACCGACTTCGTGGCCAAGGCTGGCCCCTTCGTCGAGTTCTCGAACAAGGTTCTCGCCGCAGCGATCGAGTCCGGTGCTTCCGACGTCGACACCCTCCTGGCCTACACGGTTGACGGCAAGCCTGTCTCCGAGCATGTCATCGAGGCTGGCGCGCTGCTGGGCGAAAAGGTAGCCATCCGCCGCCTGTCGCGCATCGAGGGCAACATCGTCGACGCGTACCTGCACAAGACCTCCAAGGATCTTCCCGCGCAGGTTGGCGTCCTGTTCGCCGTCGAGGGCGAAGGCGACGCTGCCAAGGAAGCCGCTCACGACATCGCGGTTCACATTGCTGCCTACTCGCCGACGTACCTCGTCCGCGACGACGTGCCAGCAGAACTGGTTGAAACCGAACGCCGCATCGCCGACGAGACCGCACGCGCCGAGGGCAAGCCCGAGGCCGCACTGACCAAAATTGTCGAAGGCCGTCTGACGGGCTTCTTCAAGGAGGGCGTGCTCGTGGACCAGGCATTCGCGAAGGATGCCAAGAAGTCGGTTGCGCAGGTGCTCACCGAAGCCAACGCCAAGCCAAGTGCATTCGCCCGGTTCCGGGTCGGAGCGTAGGTTCGAATAGGCCAGGCAGGTAGTTGAATGAAGGGGTGGTCACCGCGGTGACCACCCCTTTTTCCTGCCCTGACAACCTGTCAGCAGTTCCCGCGGGGGATCATTCAGTTGGCCCCCGCAACGTATTCTTTTAGCAACAACCCCACAAATGCCCTGGGAGGCACAATGGACAACTCTGATATGGGCACTCATGACCAGCCAACCCGCCGTCGGGTGCTGCTGAAGCTTTCCGGTGAGGTATTTGGCGGCGGCAAGCTGGGAGTCGATCCGGAAACCGTACGTTCAGTGGCCAAGCAGATCGCCGCGACGGTCGGACAGGTCGAGGTGGCCATCGTAGTCGGCGGCGGCAACTTCTTCCGTGGCGCTGAACTCTCGCAAAGTGGGATGGACCGCTCACGCGCCGATTACATGGGCATGCTGGGCACCGTCATGAACTGCCTCGCCCTCCAGGACTTCCTGGAGCAAGCGGGGGTCGAAACCCGGGTGCAGAGCGCCATCACCATGGGGCAGGTCGCCGAGGCGTACATTCCGCGCCGGGCCATCCGCCACCTGGAGAAGGGCCGCGTCGTCATTTTCGGTGCCGGTGCCGGCCTGCCGTACTTCTCCACCGATACGGTCGCAGCCCAGCGTGCCCTTGAGGTGCACGCCGACCTGGTGCTCATGGCCAAGAGCGGGGTCGACGGCGTCTACACCGCGGACCCGCACAAGGACCCTACCGCCAAGAAGCTCGAGACCCTCTCCTACGATGAGGCACTCCGTCAGGACATTAGGGTGATGGATCAGACTGCCATGACCATGTGCAAGGACAACGACCTGTCGATGGTCGTCTTCGGTATGGAGGGCGAGGGGAACGTCACCCGGGCGATCCTCGGCGAAAAGATCGGCACCGTCGTCACCACATAGACGCCCGGCCGCCCGGCCTGCCCTGGTCGGGCGGTCCATGTGAACTAGGATTGAAAACTGAACCGGACAACGCGCGGCTGTAGCCCAGCCGGCGAACAGCTTAGGAGCTACAGTGATCGACGAGACATTGCAAGAGGCCACCCAGAAAATGGACAAGGCTGTGGAAGCGGCGAAAGAGGACTTCGCGACGATCCGCACCGGACGCGCCAACGCCTCGCTGTTCTCCAAAGTCATGGTGAACTACTACGGGGCGCCGACGCCGCTGCAGCAGTTGGCCTCGTTCCAGAACCCTGAGGCGCGCACCCTCCTGATCACCCCCTTCGACCGGGCCGCCCTGAATGACATCGAACGGGCCCTGCGGGACTCCGACGTCGGAGCGAACCCCTCCAACGACGGCAACATCATCCGGGTGGTTCTCCCCGAACTGACGGAAGAGCGCCGCAAGGAGTACGTCAAGCTGGTCAAGACCAAGGCCGAGGACGCCAAGATTGCCATCCGCAACATCCGCCGCAAGGCGAAGGACGGCATCGACAAGTCAGTGAAGGACGGCGACGCCGGCGAGGACGAAGGAGCGCGCGGCGAGAAGGAACTGGACCAGCGCACCAAGTCCCACACCGACATGATCGACGAACTGCTCAAGCGCAAGGAAACCGAGCTGCTTGAGGTCTAATGAGCGACACCCACCACTCCGCTAACTCTGGCGGTCTGCCCGCCCCACAGGTGAAGGCAGGCTCCGCCACCGGCGAGGCGGCCCCCGACCACGGGGACGCGGCCGACCCTGCCCCGACGGAGCCCTCAGCTGGTGGTCAGCCCGGTGCTGGTGCAGGGGGTGCCGGGCGGGCCCGACGGGCCCCCGGCACCCGCCAGCTCCGGCGTCGGGCCAGCCGCAAGGCGGCGGGCCAGCCGAAGGCCCCCTCGAGGGCCGGGAGGAACCTTCCCGCGGCGACGGCGGTAGGTGTTGCCCTGCTTGGCTCGGTCCTGGGTGGAATCCTCTTTCTTCCGATCGCTTTCGTCGCGATCACCACCGGCTTCGCCCTGCTGGGTGTCTGGGAAGTCTCCCGGGCGCTGGAGGTGCGCCAGATCCGGTTGCCGCTGGTCCCGACCATCGGCGCAACCATCGCGTTGCCCTTCGCCGCCTACCTGGGCGGCCCGGAGGCCCTTGCCTACGCCGTCGTCTTCTCCACCACGATCCTTGCGCTCTGGCGCAGTCTCGATCCAGCCCCCGACGCCGCCCGATCCATCGTGGCGGGCGTCTTCGTGGTGCTCTGGGTGCCGCTGCTTCTCAGTTTCGCGATGCTCCTGCTGCAGGAACCTTCGGGCAAGCTGCTGGTCGCGACCCTGCTGTTGCTGGTTGTCGCCAACGACACCTTCGGCTACCTCGTCGGGGCCTTCTTCGGCAAACACGCGATGGCGCCCAAGATCAGCCCCAAGAAATCCTGGGAAGGCTTCGCCGGATCAGTGGGCGGCGCCGTCCTGGTGGGTACGATCGCCGCTGTCTTCCTGCTCGACCGGCCCTGGTGGTTCGGCCTGGTCCTGGCCGTGGCTACCGTGTCCGCTGCGACGGCCGGCGATCTCGCCGAGTCGATGATCAAGCGCGAACTCGGAGTCAAGGACATGGGAAACATCCTGCCCGGGCACGGAGGCATGATGGACCGGCTCGACTCGATTGTGTTTGCCTCCCCGGTTGCGTTCGTGCTGTCGGTTACATTGGTACCGGGATTTCTCTAGCCCAGGGTCGACCACTGACAAAGGATTCACAACACCATGAACGAAGCTCGCCAGGGCAGCTCTCCCTTCGCTCGGGTGGGGCGCCGGCAGTACGGGTACAACCTTCGGCAGGTGGACAGCTTCCTGACCCGCACGCGGGAGTACTACAACACTGAAGATCCCACGCACGGCCCCGTCACCAGCGCTGACGTCCGCTCCATGGCGTTCGATCCGGCCAAGGGTGGCTACGAGCCCCAGGCGGTTGACGCGGCCCTCGACCGGCTCGAGGATGTTTTCGCGCAGCGGGAGCGGGACCGTGTCATCGAATCCGACGGCGAGGAGGCCTGGCTGATGCAGATCGGCCGGTCCGCGGCGGTACTGCGGGGCAGGCTGCACCGCCCCGCCGGTGACCGGTTCAGGCGGCCCACCAAGAAAAAGACCCAAAGCTACAACGTCGACGACGTCGACACCCTCTGCGACCGGCTGCTCGGCTACTTCGAGAACGACCTCCCGCTGAGCGTGGACGTGGTCAGGCGCGCCGTCTTCCGTGAGGCCAAGGGCGCCGAAGGCTACGAGGAAAGCCAGGTCGACGCGTTCATGGACCGCGTGGTCGGCTTGATGGCCTCGATCGACTAGATCCGTCTCATCCCGGCGGCTGCACGGGTTCGGGAGTGTGCAGCCGGGCGAGGACCCGTGACACGCTCCCCGGTCTCCTGCCGGCGGTAAGCCGGGAGACCACGATGGTGACTGCAAACGCCGCCGGCACCGTCCACAGGGCGGGCTGCTCCAGCCACTCGTAGCGGGCGGACTCAGCGCCCAGTGCCGCTGCGGCGAGGATCGACCCACCACACAGCACCGCGCCGGCAAGCATGCCGGCCACCGCGCCCACATCGGTGAGGCCACGCCACCAGATCCCGAGGAGCAGCAGCGGGCAGATGGTCGACGCCGTAAAGGCGAACACCATGCTGACGCTTCCCGCCAGGGCAAGGGTGTTGGTGGCCAGCGCCAGCAGTAGCGGGATCGCGGCGGAAATGACCGCCGCCCGCCGGAACCCCTTGACGCTGCCCTGGAAGAATTCCTGGCTGACCACCCCGGCGAGGGACACCACCAGTCCACTCGTCGTCGACAGGAACGCGGCAAAGGCACCGGCCGTCACCAGCGCGGACAGCAGGTCACCTGCGGTCCCCTCGAAGATCCGGCTCGGCAACAGCAGTACCGTCGCGTCGGCCGCGCCGTCGACCGCCAAATCCGGGGTATAGATCCGCCCAAGGATCCCGTACATGGTGGGAAACAGGTAGAACACCGACAACAGCCCGAGCACGATCAGGGTGGTGCGCCGCGCAGAGGCACCGTCCGGGTTGGTGTAGAAACGCACCAGCACGTGCGGCAGGCCGAGGGTCCCGAACAGCAGCGCGATGACCAGCGAGATGTTGCGGTACAGCGAGGCGTCCTCGCCGATGTTCAATTCGGCGGTGAACACCGCACCGGCATCGGTGAGCGGGCTGCCGTCGGCGGTGAGCCGCAGCAGGATGAACACGATCGGCACGGCCAGCGCGGTGAGCTTGAGCCAATACTGGAAGGCCTGCACAAAGGTGATGGAGCGCATTCCGCCGGTGACCACGCTCAGGCACACCACCACCACCACCGCGACGGCGCCCACCCACGGCGGCAGGCCGGTGGTGATCTGGACGGTGAGGGCGGCACCGTGCAGTTGCGGCACGATATACAGCCAGCCGACGACGACGACGAGCAGGCTGGTCACGCGCCGGACCATTAGCGATTCCAGGCGGGCCTCAGCGAAGTCCGGAATGGTGTACGCGCCGGACCGGCGCAGGGGAGCGGCGACGAAGAGGAGGAGCATCAGGTATCCGGCGGTGTAGCCGATGGGGAACCAGAGGGCGTCGACGCCCGAGATCAGGATGAGTCCGGCGACCCCGAGGAAGCTTGCCGCCGACAGGTACTCACCGCCGATCGCTGACGCGTTCCACCAGGGGCGCACCGTCCGGGACGCGACGTAGAAGTCACCGGTGGTCCGGGAAATCCGCAGCCCGTAGATCCCGATCAGCACGGTGCTCAGTGACACCAGGGTCAACGCCACGTACCCGACCACCGGGTTGAGTTCGGCGTTCACCGGGAATCACCCACCAACAGGTCAGTCCTCATCGACCAGGTCCCTGAACCGCATTTCGTTGCGAGATGCACTGCGCACGTAGAGGGCGGCACAGCTGATGACCAGTGGGTACACACCCAGCCCCAGCAGCAGCCAGGGGACCGGCACGGTGAAGACCGACAAGTCACCGATCTGCGGGAAAACGGCCAGCAGCACCGGGATGCCGATCAGAATCACCAGGAAGCCCGTCGCCACCACGACAGCCAGCCGGAACTGCGACCGGATCAATGACCTGACAAACAGTTCCCCCACCTCGGATTGCTCGGCCATTTCCCGGGTGACAGGGTAGGCGCCGGGGTGCAGCCGGCCAGCACTGCGGGGCGCCGTTACCCGGACCCGCTGGGGCGGACCCTGGGCGGGGTTCACTGGGCCCACGTCACTGCTGCCGGGGACGGAGGCGGGTCGCCTCAAGCTTGTCCCGCACCACCGGCAGATGCCGCCGGCTGACGGGAAGCTCGGCGTCGCCCACCATCAGGGACGCCCGCCCGGCACCGATCTTGACCTGTTGGACCTGGTTCATCGCCACCAGGTAGGAGCGGTGGGTGCGCAGGAAGCCCGCCTCGGCCCACTGGCGCTCCAGATCGTTGAGGGGGATTCGGATCAGGTAGCTCGACTCTGCGGTATGCAGCCGGGCGTAGTCGCCCTGCGCCTGGACGTAGCGGACCTCATCGCGCCTGATCATCCGGCTGATGCCACCCTGGTCAACGGTGATCACCTCGGGTGCGGCGATGGTGCCATCCTTGCCCGCCTCGATCAGCTCGCAGATCCGCCGCACCGATTCGGCGAGGCGTTCCATCCGGACCGGCTTGAGCAGGTAGTCCACCGCGCGCAGGTCAAACGCCTCAAGGGCCCTGTCCTCGTCAGCGGTCACGAAGACGACGGCGGGTGGCCGGCTGAACCGGGAGATGACCCGGGCAATGTCCAGGCCCGAGAGGGCCGGCATGTGGATATCAAGGAACAGGGCGTCGACGTCGTGAGTCTCCAGGGCGCGCAGCGCCTCGGCCCCGCTCGACGCACGGTGGATGGTACCGACTCGGGCATCCTTGGCGAGCAGAAAAGCCAGTTCCTCGACTGCGGGGAGCTCATCGTCGGCGATGACAACATTGACCATGTGCTCCAGATTACGCGTCCCACCGGCCCACCGTGTGACCGACGTGCTCAGGTCTGGTGGTCGGGTTGAGACTTCGGGATCCGCAAGGTGATCATGGTCCCTGCTCCGACCGCCGTGTCGATGGTGAGTCCGTGGTCCTCGCCGTATACCTGACGCAGCCGCTGGTCAACGTTCCGCAGCCCCACATGCACCCCGTCGGTGTGCCCGGCCAGGACCGAACGCAGGTAGTCGGGGTCGATGCCCACGCCGTCGTCCTCGATGGTGACCTCGGCGAAGGCGCCGGCGTCGTGGGCGGTGATGGTGATGTGGCCCATCCCGTCAGTGGACTCCAGGCCATGACGCACCGCGTTCTCGACCAAGGGTTGCAGGCTGAGGAAGGGGATCACCGTGCTCAGCACCTCGGGCCCAATCTCCAGGCTGACTTTCAGTCGCTCCCCGAACCTGGCCCGCTCCAGCAGCAGGTACCGGTCGATGGACTTCAGTTCCTCGGCAACCGTAGTGAAGTCGCCGTGCCGCCGGAAGGAGTACCTGGTGAAGTCGGCGAACTCCACCACCAGTTCGCGGGCCCGGGCGGGGTCGGTGTTGATGAAGGAGGCGATGGCGTTCAGGGAGTTGTAGATGAAGTGGGGGCTGATCTGGGCGCGCAGCGCGCGCACCTCGGCTTCCATCAGCAGGGTCCTGGAGGAATCGAGTTCGGCGAGCTCCACCTGGGTGGATACCCAGCCAGCCACTTCATTGGCCGCACGCACCAGCCCCGCATTCACGTACGGCGCGAATGCTCCCACGGTGCCCACCACCCGCTTGTCGACCCGGATGGGTGAGATCACCACCTGCCCGTCGCCGGGGACTGCACCCGGGTCGCCGAGCTGCGCTTCCCTGAAAATCTGCGTGCGGCCGCTGGTGAGCACCTGCTGCACCAACTCCATCATCTGGGCGGGCAGTTCCCGTCCGCCGTCCCAGGCGAGTACGGCGTTCTCATCGGTGATCAGGAGGGTGTCACACCGCAGGAGGCTCCGCAGATGCTTGCTGGCCTTGGACGCCCCGGCGGGGGTCAGGCCGGCACGGAGATGCTCCGAGGCGAGCGCCGCGGTGTGCAGGGTGGCGTAGGTGGCGCGGTCGGCGTCGGACCCCAGATCGCGGTAGGACCGGGAGAGCTTGAATCCCAGGCCCGCGACCACCGTGATCGTGAGGACAACAATCGCGCCCACCAGGGCGGTGTCGACGGCGGTGCTGAACATTGCTCTACAGTAGCCGTCCGTGGCGCGCTCCAGCGTCCGCCGGCACTCCCATTCGCCGCAGGAGGTGGCCGCTCACCGCAGCTGGGTGTTCACTGGGCGATGAACGGTGCTGCGGTATTGGAGAACCGTGTCCCGAGGGCTCAAGGTGATGGGAGTCACACCTTCACGTGCCCGACGCAGCTCCTGGACCCTTCGGAGTCGGCCTGGCGCGGAAGACGTTCTCAACGAGGAGGAATCATGGCTACCGAGCCATCGCCGCCGGACGCTCATACAGCAGCGCCCGTCGACTTCACCGCATACCAGCAGAATCCCCAGTTCCAGGAACTACGCAAGCGCCACCGCAGCTTCGTTTTCCCGATGGCGATCTTCTTTCTGCTCTGGTATTTCCTGTATGTACTGCTGGCGTCCTACGCGACCGACTTCATGTCGACCCCCGTCTGGGGAAACATCAACATCGGCCTGATCATGGGGTTGCTGCAGTTCGTCACCACCTTCGCCATCACCATGGGGTACGTCACCTACGCCAACCGGAAGCTGGACCCGATCGCTGCGGACATCCGCCACGAGCTTGAGGTCACCGCTCCGGAGATCTTCGTCGAAAAGCCAGGAGCTAACAAATGATGCCGGTGTCCCTGCCGATGCAGACGGTCGAGAGCACCCAGGTTGGTGAACCATGGCTGAACATGACCATCTTCGGTCTGTTCGTCGCCGTCACCCTGGTGATCGTGCTCCGGGCAAGCCGTAACACCAAGACCGCCGCCGACTATTACGCGGCCGGCCGATCCTTCAGCGGGCCGCAGAACGGGACCGCCATCGCGGGCGACTACCTGTCCGCGGCCTCCTTCCTCGGCATCGTCGGTGCCATCGCCATCAACGGCTACGACGGCTTCCTGTACTCCATCGGCTTCCTCGTCGCCTGGCTGGTAGCGCTCCTGCTCGTCGCCGAACTGCTGCGCAACACCGGCAAGTTCACCATGGCCGACGTCCTCTCGTTCCGCCTGCGCCAGCGTCCGGTACGCATCGCAGCTGCCATCACCACCCTGGCCGTCTGCTTCTTCTACCTGCTCGCGCAGATGGCCGGTGCGGGCGGACTCGTATCGCTCCTGCTGGGCATCGACGACCGGATCGGCCAGTCCCTGGTGATCACCGTCGTTGGTGGGCTGATGATCCTCTACGTACTGATCGGCGGCATGAAGGGCACCACCTGGGTGCAGATCATCAAGGCCGTCATGCTGATCTCCGGTGCGTTCGTGATGACCATCTGGGTCCTTGCCATCCACAACTTCAACCTGTCCACCCTGCTCGGTGCCGCAATGGAGACCGCAGGCAACCCCGAGATCATCAACCCGGGTCTGCAGTACGGGGTCAGCTCGACCTCACAGCTGGACTTCGTCTCGCTGGCACTGGCACTGGTCCTCGGTACGGCTGCTCTGCCTCACGTGCTGATGCGGTTCTACACGGTGCCGACTGCCAAGGAGGCCCGCCGCTCAGTGGTGTGGGCCATCTGGCTCATCGGTGGGTTCTACCTGTTCACTCTGGTACTCGGTTACGGTGCAGGTGCCCTCATCGGCGCCGACCGCATCACCGCCGCCCCGGGTGGAGTCAACTCGGCCGCACCGCTGCTCGCTTTTGAGCTCGGCGGACCAATCCTGCTCGGCGTGATCTCGGCGGTCGCCTTTGCCACCATCCTCGCGGTGGTTGCCGGTCTGACCATCACCGCAGCTGCCTCCTTCGCCCACGACATCTACGCCAACGTGATCCGCAAGGGCAACCTCGATCCCGACGGCGAGGTGAAGGTGGCACGACGCACCGTCGTCGTCATCGGCATCCTGTCCATCCTCGGCGGTATCGGCGCCCAGGGGCAGAACATCGCCTTCCTGGTAGCCCTGGCCTTCGCTGTAGCGGCCAGTGCCAACCTGCCCACCATCCTCTACTCGCTCTTCTGGAAGCGCTTCAACACCCAGGGTGCAATCTGGAGCATGTACGGCGGGCTGGGTTCTGCAATCCTGCTCATCATCTTCTCGCCAGTCGTTTCAGGCCGGGAAACCTCGATGATCCAGGGCGCCGACTTCGTCCTGTTCCCGCTGAACAACCCGGGCATCGTCTCCATCCCGCTCGCGTTCTTCCTCGGCTGGCTGGGTAGCGTTCTGGCCAAGACGAAGGAGGATCCGCAGAAGCAGGCGGAAATGGAAGTCAGGTCCCTCACCGGGGTCGGCGCGGAAAAGGCCACCGACCACTAGGCCGCTCTTCGCAGACGTCTTTCGCTGGCAACAGGCCGGTCCGATCACTTCGGACCGGCCTGTTGCTATGTGCGGGGGGTTTAGCTGGACGCCCGGGGCCCGCGCTCCAATAGTGGTTCCACCCGAAAGGGGACGAGCTCTCCCATGGCCAGGGACGTGTCGCAGCGCTCCACGCCGTCACAGCCGAGGATCTTGCCGTTGATCCTGAACAAATCTTCAGCGTCGGCGCAGACCACCCGGACCAGGATGTCGGCCTGGCCGGTGAGCCCGTAGGCTTCCAGCACCTCGGGGATGCCGGCGAGCTGCTCGGTGATGGTCGCCAGCTTCTGCTGCTGCACATGCACGTGGATGAACGCCATCAACGGGTAGCCGAGGGCTGCCGGGTTGATCCGACGCTCGAAGGAGAGGAACACTGACTTCTTCTCCAGCTGGGCCATCCGCGCCTGCACCGTATTGCGCGACAACCCCAGCTTCTGCGCCAGCGCCACCACCGTGCGGCGCGGGTCTTTGGCCAGCGCAATCAGAAGGCGGGTATCGGTGGAATCGAGGGGTTGCATAATGCGCAATGCTAACACGCCCGCCGCCGGCAATATCTGGCATTGTGCTCAGTCAAACGGCGATCGGTTGTGCTCCATGGCCCCTGTGAGTAGGGTCACAGTATCTTTGGGTAAAGACGCCCAGGGGTCATGGTCGGACCAATCGACCGGATCTTGTGCGATCCGTCCACGGTCAGACCCAATCGATGAAGGTTGTGTAATTGTGCCTCTGAATGACACCGCTTCCGCCGGGGAAGACACGCTGATCCAGCTCCTTTCGCCCTCCGGCGTCCGGCGGGAGAACAGTGACTACGACCGGTGGGTCGCCGACGTCGACGGCCCTGCGCTGCAGGCGTTGTATGAAGACATGGTGGTGGTCCGCCGGATCGATGCCGAGGCGACAGCGCTGCAACGGCAGGGCGAGCTGGCCCTCTGGCCGCCGCTGCTGGGCCAGGAGGCGGCGCAGATCGGCTCCGGCCGCGCCCTCCGCGAGGACGATTTCGTCTTCTCCAGCTACCGGGAGAACGCCGTCGCCTACTGCCGGGGCGTGGATTTCACCGACATCCTGCGGGTGTGGCGGGGCAACGCCTCCTCGGGCTGGGACCCCTTCACCATCAACATGGCCACCCCCCAGGTCATCATCGGCGCGCAGACCCTGCACGCCACCGGGTACGCGATGGGCATCCAGAACGATGGCGCCGACTCGGTGGCCGTCACCTACTTCGGCGACGGTGCCACCAGCCAGGGTGATGTCAACGAGGCAATGGTCTTCGCCGCGAGCTATCAGGCCCCGGTCATTTTCTTCTGCCAGAACAACCACTGGGCCATCTCGGAACCGGTTGGCCTGCAGGCTCACGTGCCGATCGCCAACCGCGCACCCGGGTTCGGCATTCCCTCGGTACGCGTTGACGGCAATGACGTGCTGGCCTGTCTGGCAGTCACCCGGCAGGCTCTGGACCGTGCCAGGACCGGTGGGGGACCGAGCTTCATCGAAGCCGTCACCTACCGGATGGGACCCCACACCACCGCCGACGATCCCACCAAGTACCGTGACGCCAACGAATTGGAGGACTGGGCGGCAAAGGACCCCATCTCCCGGTTGGCAACGCTCCTGAAGTCGATGGGCCTGATGACTGACGAATTCGTGACTGCGGTGGACGCGAAGGCGGGCGACGTCGCAGCGAAGCTCCGGGCAGGCTGCATTGAAATGCCCGAACCCGAGCCAATGGACGTCTTCAAGCACGTCTACAGCACCCCCAACTCCTGGCTGGACCGTCAGCAGGAGAACTATGGCCGCTACCTCGCCACCTTTGAGTCGGGCCCCGCAGCCACGGAAGGAAGCCACTAATGTCCACCATGACATTCGGCCGGGCCATCAACGCCGGCCTGCGCAGGGCAATGGAACATGACCCCAAGGTGATCCTCATGGGCGAGGACATCGGCAAGCTCGGTGGCGTTTTCAGGATCACCGAGGGGCTGCAGAAAGACTTCGGCGAGCACCGTGTCCTGGACACTCCGCTGGCAGAGTCCGCCATCATGGGGACCGCCGTCGGGATGGCCTACCGCGGCTACCGCCCGGTCGTGGAAATCCAGTTCGACGGGTTCATCTACCCGGCCTTCGACCAGATCGTCTGCCAGGTCGCCAAACTTCATTACCGCACCCAGGGTGCGGTGAAGATGCCCATCACCATCCGGGTGCCGTTCGGCGGAGGCATCGGGTCGCCCGAGCATCACTCGGAATCGCCCGAGGCCTACTTCACCCACACCTCCGGCCTGAGGGTCATCAGTGTCTCCAACCCGCAGGACGCGTACACGATGATCCAGCAGGCCATTGCCAGCGATGACCCGGTCCTGTACTTCGAGCCGAAGCGGCGGTACCACGTGAAGGGGGAGGTGGATGAGTCGGTCGACCTCGCAGCGACCTCTATGGAGGACGCCCACGTGGTGACCCAGGGGAGCGACGTCACCCTGGTGACCTACGGTCCGCTGGTTCCCACGGCACGGGACGCAGCGATCGCCGCGTCCGACGACGGCCTGTCGGTTGAGGTCATCGACCTGCGGTCGCTGGCTCCCATCGACTTCGCGACCATCGAGGCCTCGGTGCGCAAGACGGGTCGGCTGGTGATCACCCACGAGGCTGCGCAGTCGGGCGGTCTGGGTGCCGAGATAGCGGCAAGCATCACCGAACGCTGCTTCAACTATCTGGAGCACGCACCGGTCCGGGTGACCGGCTTCGACATCCCGTACCCGTACTCCAAACTGGAATTCCATCACCTGCCCGACCTGGATCGTATTCTCGACGGCGTTGACCGCGCTATGGGACGACCCAATTCGCTGAGCGGGCTCGAAAGGTAGTGGCAACTGTGATCAAGGAATTCAGGCTCCCGGACCTGGGCGAAGGACTGACCGAGTCGGAGATCGTGAGCTGGCATGTCGCTGAGGGCGACATTGTCGAGCTGAACCAGATCATTGCCGATGTGGAGACCGCCAAGGCGGTGGTCGAACTGCCATCGCCCTACGCAGGGGTGGTGGCGCGGTTGCATGAGCAGCCCGGCACCGTGGTCGAGGTTGGTGCGCCGATCATCTCGTTCGATGTTCCGTCAGCAGGCGGCTCCGATGGTGGGGGCGCAGGTGTCGGCGGCCCGGCCGCAGCGGACTCCGACGGTGCGGGTGGCGACGACGCCGTCCCCGCCAAGCGCGAACCCAACCTCGTGGGTTACGGTGCTGCAGTCGAAAAAGGGGGACGGCCTTCCCGGCGTCCCCGTGGCGGGGCAGCCGGTGCTCCGCCGGCACCCGCTGCATCAGCACCAGCACCAGCACCAGCACCGGCGCCGGTGGCAGTTGTGGCCCCGGCGTCTCCGGAGACTTCTGCATCCACGGACCGGCCCCGCTCCACGCCACCGGTGCGGAAACTGGCGCGCGATCTTCGGATCGAGCTGGAATCAGTCACCGGGACCGGGCCGAATGGCCTGATCACCCGCGAGGATGTCCTGGCGGCCTCGGACAATGCCAACGGTGGGGCGTCCGACGTCGTCGGATCCGTTGCCCCAACCAAGACCCCAGCACCCAGCGGGCACCGGGAGACCAGGGCGCCGATCAAGGGCATGCGCAAGCACACGGCCGCCGCGATGGTTGCCAGCGCCTTCACCGCACCGCACGTCACCGAGTTCCTCACCATCGACGTCACCCCAACCATGGATCTGGTGGCACGCCTGAAGGCCAGCAGGGCTTTCGCTGATGTGAAGATCACCCCGCTGACCCTCGTGGCGAAGGCGTTGTGCATTGCCGTGGACCGCAACCCCACGATCAACACCCGCTGGGATGAGGCGAGCGCCGAGATCGTGCAGCACCACTATGTGAACCTGGGGATTGCCGCGGCCACGCCGCGCGGACTGATGGTGCCCAACCTCAAGGATGCCGACCGGATGTCCCTGCTGGAGCTTGCCCGGGCCCTGACCACGCTGACCGAGACTGCCCGTGCCGGGAAAACCACACCGGCAGACCTTTCAGGCGGCACCATCTCCATCACCAATGTCGGAGTATTCGGGATCGACGCGGGAACGCCCATCCTCAATCCGGGGGAGGCAGCCATCCTCGCGATGGGCGCTGTCCGCCGGACGCCCTGGGAGTACCAGGGTGAGATCGCGTTGCGGTCGGTGATGACGCTCAGCCTGTCGTTCGACCATCGTCTGGTGGATGGCGAGCAGGGGTCACGTTTCCTTGCCGACATCGGCACGATCCTGTCCGATCCCGGGATGGTCCTGACGATGATCTGACCCAGCGCTGGCAGGGAGGACCTTGACGGGTCTCCTGCCGGCGCTGGGATGCTGCCAGCGTAATTTGTTACCCGCTGCTAGCGCAGTTCCAGGACCAGTTCCTTGACGACGGCGCCCCGGGCGTTGGCGAATCCCTGGACCTCACCGATCTGCTCGAAGCCGTAGCGCTCGAGGATCCTGATGGAGTTGACGTTGTCCACCACAGCGCGTGCCCGGATGGGTCGGTCGGTGAACTCTTCGAGGAAAAGCCCCACTGCCGCCGTCGTGATGCCCTGACCCCAGCGGGCCTTGTCGATCCAGTAGCTGATCTCGGGGGTCTCGTCGTTGCGGTACGCGAGGATGCTTCCCACCACAACGCCGTCGTTGAGGATGGTGCGCACGGTGATCTGGGGGTCGTTAAGGATGTTCTGCCAGTGGTGGTTGAACACCCCGCGGTCTGCGGGGTTCTTGGCCGTGAACGCAGCCATGTGGTTGGCGCTGGGATCGAGCTGATGGGTGAAAAACTCGTCCAGGTCGGAGGGTTCAACGGCGCGTAGTGAAGTCACATCGAACTTTCGGTTAGGTGTCGGGTAGAAACAGGTTACTAGGCAATTGGCTAGGCATTAAGCGCCGACCAGGCCATCTTCTCCAGCAGCGACCGCAGATCGGCGATATCGTTACTGGTTTTCCGGCGGCTCGTGGTGTGCGGTGTGGAGTTGATCAGCCCGAAGGCGGCGTGGGCCTTTCGTCGAAGGTGGCCGGGGTCGGCGTCCGGTAGGAGCTGGGCCATGACATCCACCCACACTTCCACATATTGACGTTGCAGGAACCGCACGGTGTGTTCGTCCTCGGGGGAGAGGCTGTTGAGGTCGCGGTCCTGCACCCGGATCACGTTGGCGTTGCGCAGGGCGAAATCAACCTGAAACTGAATGAGTCCGCGCAGCGCCGACGCCGGATCGGCGGCCTCCGCGACGACAGCGTTGCTTCCCTGCAGCAAGTCCTCGCTGACCCCGGCCAGGAGGGCGGCAAGAACTGCCGGTTTGCCGCTGAAGTGGCGGTACACCGCTGGGCCACTGACGCCCGCGGCGGCCCCCAGGTCTTCGATCGACACCCCGTTGTAGCCCCGTTCAGCAAAGAGCTGGGCGGCGGCGTCCAGCAGTGCAGCGCGACGGGACGCCTTCGCCCTGCTGCGCCCGGTGATCCGGCTCGGCGCCGAAGCTTCCATTGATGCCCCCATCTCGTCCGGTCGCGAGGACCGGTCATCCCATTTTGGTGGACAAGTCGGTTATTAGCTACTAACCTAAACTCAGTTAGTACACACTAACTGAAAATGCTTCCGACCGACGGTCAGCTCGCCGATGAGCACCAGTCAGGGAAAGACCTCAATGCAGACGCTGACTTCCCAGGTAGATCCCACCAGCCCCGGCTTTCGCGAGAACGACAACGCGCAACGGGGCCTGGTGGCCGAACTTCGCGACCGGCTTGCCGAGGCGGCCCTCGGTGGTCCTGCCCGCTCGCGTGAACGGCATGTGGCCCGCGGCAAACTCCTGCCACGGGAGCGCGTTGACCAGTTGCTCGACGACGGCAGCCCCTTCCTCGAGATCGCGCCGCTGGCCGCCAACGGCCTGTACGACGACGAGTGCCCGGGTGCCGGTGTCATCGCCGGTGTTGGCCTGGTCCATGGCCGCCACGTCCTCGTGATCTCAAACGACGCAACCGTCAAGGGCGGCACCTACTACCCGCTCACCGTCAAGAAGCATCTGCGCGCCCAGGAAATCGCGTTGGAGAACAACCTGCCGTGCGTCTACCTGGTGGACTCCGGTGGAGCGTTCCTGCCGAAGCAGGATGAGGTATTTCCGGACCGGGAACACTTCGGGCGGATCTTCTTCAACCAGGCCACCATGTCGGCCAGGAAGATCCCACAGATCGCAGCGGTCATGGGCTCCTGCACCGCGGGTGGAGCGTACGTTCCGGCGATGAGCGACGAGACGGTGATCGTCCGCAACCAGGGAACCATCTTCCTCGGTGGGCCCCCGCTCGTGAAGGCGGCCATCGGTGAAATTGTCACCGCCGAGGAGCTGGGCGGGGGAGACGTCCATTCGAAAATCTCAGGTGTCACCGACCATTTGGCCGAGAACGATACCCATGCGCTTGAGATCGTCAGGGATATCATCTCCACCCTGCCCCGCAATACCCCAGCCTGGGAGATCACTGCGGCCACCGAACCGGCCGTCGATCCCGACGAGATCTATGGGGCCGTCCCGACCGATGTCAACGCCTCCTACGACGCCCGCGAAGTGATCGCCCGGCTCGTCGACGGCAGCGAGTTCCACGAGTTCAAGAAGGAGTACGGCGCCACCCTGGTCACCGGCTTCGCCCGGCTGCACGGCCACCAGGTCGGGATTGTCGCCAACAACGGAGTGCTGTTCAGCGAATCCGCCCTCAAGGGCGCCCACTTCATCGAACTGTGTGACCAGCGCGGCATCCCCCTGATCTTCCTGCAGAACCTCTCGGGCTTCATGGTCGGCCGCGACTACGAAGCTGGTGGCATCGCCAAGAACGGCGCCAAAATGGTGACCGCCGTCGCTACCTGCCGGGTCCCCAAACTGACCGTCGTCGTCGGCGGTTCCTTCGGCGCAGGCAACTACTCGATGTGTGGGCGCGCCTACTCACCACGCTTCCTGTGGATGTGGCCCTCCAGCCGGATCTCGGTGATGGGCGGTAACCAGGCCTCCTCCGTGCTGGCCACCGTCAAGCGTGACCAGCTGGAAGGCCGCGGCGAGGAGTGGAGCGCCGACGACGAAGAGACCTTCAAGGCCCCCATCCGCGACCAGTACGAGGAACAGGGCAGTCCCTACTACTCGACAGCCCGGCTTTGGGACGACGGCATTATTGACCCCGCGGATACCCGCACGGTGCTCGGCCTGGCGTTGGACATCTGTGCCGACGCTCCGGTCCGGGACACTTCCTTCGGCCTTTTCCGGATGTGAGCGACGATGCTACCGATTGACCCCACCACTGACAGCACCGCCCTGAAGACAGCCCTGTTTGAGACAGTGCTCGTTGCCAACCGCGGCGAGATCGCCTGCCGGGTCCTCAGGTCCCTCCGGGCGCTCGGCATCAGGTCGGTGGCGGTCTACAGCGACGCCGATGCCGATGCTCTCCATGTGAGGGAGGCCGACGTTGCCGTCAGGATCGGCCCGGCCGCCCCGGCCCAAAGCTACCTGTCCATCGACGCCATCGTCGACGCATGCCGTCGGACCGGTGCGCAGGCCGTGCATCCCGGGTATGGGTTCCTCAGCGAGAACCAGGCCTTTGCACAGACGCTCAGTGACGCCGGCATCGCCTTCATTGGCCCGTCGGTGCACGCCCTGAACGTGATGGGTGACAAGATCAGGTCCAAAAACCACGTGATGGACCACGGGGTGCCAGTAGTGCCCGGCATCGCGCAGCCGGACCTGACCGACCAGCAGCTGCTCGACGCCGCCGCAGACGTCGGGTTCCCACTGCTGATCAAACCCTCCGCGGGTGGCGGCGGCAAGGGAATGCACGTTGTCGAGCGGCACGAGGACCTTGCAGCCACCCTGCCGACAGCCCGGAGGGTCGCCGCCTCAGCGTTCGGGGATGACACCCTGTTCATGGAACGCCTGATCCTCACCCCGCGGCACATCGAGGTGCAGGTCCTCGCTGACAACCACGGGAATGTCATTCACCTGGGGGAGCGGGAGTGCTCCCTGCAGCGCCGCCACCAGAAGGTCATCGAAGAGGCCCCCTCACCCCTTTTGGACGAGGCCACCCGGATCCGCATCGGTGAGGCTGCGTGCAACGCTGCGCGCAGCGTCGACTACAGCGGAGCGGGAACCGTCGAGTTCCTGGTCTCAGCAGACGCGCCGGACGAGTTCTTCTTCATGGAAATGAATACCCGCCTCCAGGTGGAGCACCCGGTTACGGAGATGATCACCGGTATCGATCTGGTCCAGTGGCAGGTCCGGATTGCAGCCGGCGAGAAGCTCACGCTCAGCCAGGAGGACGTGGTGCTCACCGGCCACGCCGTCGAGGCCCGGGTCTACGCCGAGGACCCCGAGGCTGACTTCCTGCCCTCCACCGGCACGGTCGTCGGGCTGGCCGAGCCCCGGGGCGAGGGCATCCGCGTGGACAGTTCCCTGCTCCGCGGACTCGACGTCTCCGCCAGCTACGACCCCATGCTCTCCAAGGTCATCGCGTGGGGACGCAACCGCACCGAGGCGCTGGACCGTTTGGACCGGGCGCTCGCCGATACGGTGGTGCTCGGCGTCCACACCAACATCGAATACCTCAAGCTGCTGATCAACGACGTCGACGTCCGCGCCGGCCGCCTCGACACCACCATGATCGAACGCAAGCTGCCCGGGCTCGCCTTCCGCCGCATCAGCGATGAGGAGATCGCGATCCTGGCGGCGGTCGACGCCGGTGGAGGCGACGGCGGGGCTGACGGCTCGCGCGATGGAAGTGTTCCGTCGCCCTGGGCCCGTCGCGACGGCTGGCGGATTGGTGCACACCGGCCCCGGCGGCTGAACCTCGCTGTCTCGTCCGACGACGTCCGCGAAGTCCTCATCGAGCCGGGCCGGGGCGGGTTTGAGGTCCGGATCGGGGACGCGGCGTCCCGCCTCGTCACCCACGATCCTGAGCAGGGGACCGTGACGGTTGACGGGATCCGGCGCAGCGCGTCGATCGAACGGGGTGCGGGGAGGATCTGGTACTCGGACGCCGGCTGGTCGACGTCGGTACGCAGCCTCAGCAGGGCGGAGCGCCTCGAAGCCCAGCTGGCGCTGATCGCCCGCGCCGAGGGCACCGCAGACCCCGAGGTGCGCTCCACCATGCCGGGCACCGTCACCTCGGTGGCGGTCGCCGACGGCGACACGGTCGATAAGGGTCAGACCCTGCTCAGCGTCGAGGCCATGAAGATGGAGCACCAGCTCACCGCATCGGTTGCAGGTACCGTCTCGATCCACCTGAAGCCCGGCGACCTGGTCAAAGCCAACCAGATCGTCGCCCGAATCCACGCGACAGAAACCCTGCCCGACCCAGCGGGAATCATCTCAACGAAAGAAGAAGCGTAAGTCATGAACTTTGAACTCAGCGAGGAATACCAGGACCTGGTAGACACTGTTCGCGAATTCGCCGACGAAGTTGTCGCGCCCGTGTCAGCCAAACACGACGAAGAGCACAGCTTCCCGTACGCAGTCGTCGACCAGATGGCCGACATGGGCCTGTTCGGGCTGCCCTTCCCCGAGGAATTCGGCGGAATGGGTGGCGACTACTTCGCCCTGTGCCTCGCACTGGAGCAGCTGGCCAGGGTGGACCAGTCAGTAGCCATCACCCTTGAGGCGGGCGTTTCCCTGGGCGCGATGCCGGTCTACCGGTTCGGCACCGAGGAGCAGAAGCGCGAATGGCTGCCGCTGCTGGCCAGCGGCAAGGCGCTCGGCGGCTTCGGCCTGACCGAGTCCGAGGCTGGATCGGACGCGTCCGGCACCAAGACAACAGCGAAACTCGTGGACGGTGAATGGGTCATCAACGGCACCAAGGAATTCATCACCAACTCCGGCACCGACATCACCCGGCTGGTCACCGTCACGGCGGTCACCGACACCATCACCCGCGAGGACGGCTCGGTGAAGAAGGAAATCTCCACCATCCTTGTCCCGTCCGACACTCCCGGATTCAAGGCGGAGAAGGCCTATAACAAGGTGGGCTGGAACGCCTCCGACACCCACCCGCTGACCCTGACCGATGTGCGGGTCCCCGAGGCGAACCTGCTCGGGACGCGTGGGCGCGGCTACGCGAACTTCCTCCAGATTCTCGATGAGGGACGCATTGCCATTGCTGCGCTGGCCACCGGTGCCGCACAGGGCTGTGTCGAGGAATCGATCAAGTACGCGAAGGAACGTCAGGCGTTCGGCACCAATATCGGATCATTCCAGTCGATCCAGTTCAAGATCGCCCGGATGCAGGCCAGGGCGCACACCGCCCGCCTGGCCTACTACGACGCCGCGTCACGCATGCTCGCTGGCAAGCCGTTCAAGACGCAGGCATCCATCGCTAAGCTGGTGGCTGGTGAAGCAGCAATGGACAACGCCCGCGACGCCACCCAGATCTTCGGCGGCTACGGATTCATCAACGAGTTCACTGTGTCACGGCACTACCGCGACTCGAAGATTCTCGAAGTGGGCGAGGGGACAACCGAGGTTCAGCTGATGCTGATCGCCCGGGAACTCGGCCTCTAGCACCACGCCACACGCCAGTACCTAAGGAGTTACAGTGATCGACAAAGTTGTTGCCACGGCCGCCGAGGCGGTCGCCGACATCCCCGATGGTGCCTCACTGGCCGTCGGTGGGTTTGGCCTCTGCGGAATCCCGGTTGCCCTGATCGACGCCCTGCACCAGCAGGGAACCACCGACCTGGAAACCATCAGCAACAACTGCGGGGTGGACAACTGGGGGCTCGGCGTCCTCCTGTTCGATGGGCGGATCCGTCGCACCATCAGCTCCTACGTGGGTGAAAACAAGGAGTTCGCCCGCCAGTACCTCTCCGGCGAACTGGAGGTGGAACTGACGCCGCAGGGCACCCTTGCGGAGCGGTTGCGCGCGGGCGGCGCCGGGATCCCGGCGTTCTACACACCCGCAGGGGTCGGCACGCAGGTGAGCGAGGGTGGGTTGCCGCAGAAGTACGACGACGCCGGCAACGTCACTAAGGCTTCAGCGCCAAAGGAAGTGCGCACTTTCGGTGGGCAGGACTATGTGCTGGAGGAATCGGTCAACCCCGATTACGCGCTGGTGCATGCCTGGAAGGGTGACCGGCACGGCAATCTGGTGTTCCATGCCACCGCGATGAACTTCAACCCGCTGTGCGCCCAGGCCGGCAAGATCACCATCGCCGAGGTCGAGGAGCTGGTGGAACCGGGCGATCTCGACCCTGCCCAGGTCCACATTCCCGGGATCTTCGTCCAGCGCGTAGTGCTGGCGGCCAACCCGGAGAAGCGGATCGAGAAGCGAACCGTGTCACTCACTTCCGAAGCGGCTCCCGGCTCCAACCGGTCTGACACCAACTCTGCCGATTCCAACCCGGCCGATTCCAACGCTGCAAAGGCGGTCTGAGACATGGCACTGACCCGTAACGAACTCGCTGCCCGCGTTGCCCTCGAGCTGGAGAACGGCCAGTACGTCAACCTGGGCATCGGTATGCCCACGCTGATCCCCAACTACATCCCCGACGGCGTGGAGGTGGTGCTCCACTCGGAGAACGGGATCCTCGGCGTCGGGCCCTATCCCACCGAGGAACAGCTTGATCCGGACCTCATCAACGCCGGCAAGGAAACCGTGACCGCCAACGCGGGTGCGGCCTACTTCGATTCGGCTGCCTCGTTCGGCATGATCCGTGGCGGCCACGTTGACGTGGCGGTCCTCGGGGCGATGGAGGTCGCTGCAAACGGGGACCTCGCCAACTGGATGATTCCCGGCAAGATGGTCAAGGGGATGGGCGGCGCCATGGACCTGGTCTTCGGTGCGAAGCGCGTCATCGTGATGATGGAACACGTTGACCGCAGTGGCAGGCCGAAGATTGTCAGCAGCTGTTCGCTTCCCCTGACCGGCAAGGGCTGCGTCAACCGGATCATCACCGATCTTGCGGTGATCGACGTCGACGCCGACCGTAACGGTGGCACCCTGGTGCTGCGGGAGACAGCCCCCGGGGTGAGCGTCGAGGAGGTCCTCGCGGCTACGGGAGCACCGCTGGAGGTTGACCTGCATGGCTGAGACTGACTCGCCGGACCGTCAGGGAGCAGCGCCCGAGCGTGCGGTGGTGGAGCAGCGGGGCCTCTATTTTGAGGAACTCGACACCGAGGTGGTGTATTCGCACCGGCCCGGACGCACCCTGACGGAAACCGATAACGTCCTGTTTACAACGATGACCATGAACACCCAGGCACTCCATCTCGACGCGGCGTGGAGTTCATCGCAACCGTTTGGCCAGCGGCTGATGAACTCGATGCTGACGCTGGCGACCGTCGTCGGCCAGTCGGTTCCGCAACTGACCCAGGGGACCATCGTGGCGCAACTGGGGATGACCGATGTGAAGTTTCCGCATCCGCTGTTCCACGGGGACACCCTGTACACGGACACGGTGGTGACCGAGAAGCGGCTTTCGGCGTCGCGGCCGGGCCAGGGGATCGTCACGATGGAACACACCGGCCGCAACCAGGACGGCACCGTCGTCGCGCTGGTCACCCGGAGTGTGCTGATGTGGACCAGGGAAGGGCACCAGAGCTCATGAAGACCTTCACCATGGGGCCAGCGCTGCTGTTCTGTCCCGCCGACCGGCCGGAGCGGTTCGCGAAGGCTGCCGACCGTGCGGATGCGGTGATCCTTGACCTCGAGGACGCGGTAGCTCCGGCTGGCAAGGCAGCGGCGCGGGAAGCGGTCGCCGCGAGCACGCTCGACCCGTCGCGCACCATCGTACGGATCAACCCTGCGTCGACCGGGGACTACGCGCTCGACGTCGACATGCTCAAGCACACCCCGTATCGCACGGTGATGCTGGCCAAGGCCGAATCGGCCGCCGATCTGTGGGGATTGAGTGCGTTCTCGGTGGTTGCCCTGTGCGAGACCGCGGTAGGGGTGCTGAATGCGCAGGCGATTGCTGCCGAACCGAACGTGGTGGCATTGATGTGGGGTGCCGAGGACCTGGTGGCGTCGTTGGGAGGGTCGTCCAGCCGGACATCTGACGGCTCCTATCGGCAGGTAGCGTTGCAGGCCCGCTCCCAGGTGCTGTTGGCGGCGGCTGCTGCGGGCAAGGCGGCGATGGACTCCGTCTATATCAACATTGCCGATCTGGACGGGTTGGCCGCAGAGTCCCGGGATGCAGTGGCCTCAGGGTTTGGCTCGAAGGCGTGCATCCACCCAAGCCAGGCGCCAGTGATCCGCGAGGCGTATCGGCCGTCGGCCGAGGAAGTCGACTACGCCCGGGCAATTCTGGCCGAGGCAGCCCGGAGCGGCGGCGTCTTTCAGTTCCAGGGTCGGATGATCGACGGGCCGATTCTTCGTCACGCCGAGCAGACCCTGGCGAGGGCCGGGGAACGGTAGCTTCGGAATCTACCCGCAGCTTTCGGGAATTTGTGGTGGTCCGTAAGCCGTTACCCCCATATGAGAACAGTGATAGCAGGAGCCCACGGAAAAATTGCCCGCGAACTCACCCGCCAGCTTGTTCAACAGGGTCACGAGGTTGTCGGACTGGTCCGCAACCCGGAGCACAACACAGACATTGAGAACGACGGCGGCACCCCGGTAGTGATTGACCTCGAGTCAAGTACTCCCGAGGAGGTCGCCCAGGTGTTGACCGGAGCCGACGCCGTCGTCTTCGCCGCCGGTGCAGGTCCAGGCAGCAGTGCTGAACGTAAAGACACGGTCGACCGCGGTGCCTCAGTGCTGCTGGCAGACGCCGCAGAGATTGCCGGCGTCAAACGGTTCGTCCAGGTTTCCTCGATGGGGGCCGATTCGGTTCGGGACGGCCAGCGCCCCGACGGACTCGACGACATCTTCTACGCCTACCTCCAGGCCAAGCTCGCCGCCGAGGAAGACCTCGCGGCACGGTCGTCCTTCAGCTGGACGATTGTCCGCCCCGGTGGACTGACCGACGACCCCGCCACCGGCAGGGTGCGCCTCTCCTCCAAGACAGGGCAGGGGTCGGTACCCCGCGCGGACGTGGCGGCGGTCATCGCAGCATTGCTCGACAGCAGGCTAGGGGACAGGCAGGTCCTTGAGCTGATCTCCGGCCAGGAAACCATCGCAGACGCGCTCGCCTCCATCAGCCGCTAACCAGCGACCCGCCTTAACCAGCCACCCGCACAACAGAAACGGCCCTCGGGCTCAGGAACTGCCGCGGCAACCGGCGGATCTGAGCCAGGGGGCCGTTTTTGCATCCGGTGCTGTGCGCGATACTTGAACCATGGAATTTATCGCGCCAGCTACCGGACAACGTCGGGTGGTCATCCTTGGGTCCACCGGCTCCATCGGCACCCAGGCCATCGACGTGATCCGGCAGGCTCCCGATCGCTTCATCGTCACTGCCATTTCCGCTGGCGGGAGTAACCTGGCGCTGCTGGCAGAGCAGGCCGTGGCGGTCAACGCCCAGGCCGTCGCCTCGGCCTCCGGCACTGACGCCGAGCTCAGCGACGCCATCCGCAAGGCGGCCGACGCGGCACCGGCAGCGAAAAACTATTCCCCGGCACTGTTTACCGGACCCGACGCCTCAGCCCACCTCGCCGCCTGGCCCGACGCCGACGTCGTCCTCAATGGCATCACCGGTTCCATCGGGCTCGCGCCTACCCTCGCAGCGCTGAAGGCCGGACACCTGTTGGCCCTGGCCAACAAGGAATCCCTCATCGTGGGCGGGCAACTGGTCCACGACCTCGCCGCTGAGGGCCAGATTGTTCCCGTCGACTCGGAGCACTCGGCCCTTGCCCAGTGCCTGCGCTCCGGCAGCGCAGCAGAGGTCGACCGGTTGATCCTCACCGCATCGGGTGGACCCTTCCGGGGCAAGGCCCGGAAGGACCTGCAGAGCGTCACCCCTCAGCAGGCCCTCGCCCACCCCACCTGGGACATGGGCAAAATGGTCACCACCAACTCCGCCACCATGGTCAACAAGGCGCTCGAGGTGATTGAGGCCCACCTGCTGTTTGGCATTCCGCTGGAACGGATCGACGTCGTCGTGCATCCCCAGTCGATCATTCACTCGATGGTGCAGTTCACCGACGGCTCAACCATCGCGCAGGCCTCACCGCCTGACATGCGCCTGCCGATCGCCCTAGGCCTCGGATGGCCGCATCGCATCCCGGGCGCGGCAACCCCCTGCGACTGGACCACTGCGGCCACCTGGACCTTCGAACCCCTCGACGAGGAAGCGTTCCCCGCCGTCCGGCTGGCCAAGGCCGCTGCGGCACGCGGCGGGACGGCGATGGCCGTCTTCAACGCAGCCAACGAGGAAGCCGTTGGGGCTTTTCACAGCGGAGCCATAGGTTTCACTGACATCGTGGATACGGTGGAGGCCGTCACCGCCGAGCATGACAGCAGCGGGCCACTCACTCTCAGCAGCGTGCTCGGCGCCGAGGAACGGGCACGCACACTCGCCCGGATTCGTTGTGGTGTGCAGGATCAGTACAGCTAAGCCAAAGGAACCACGTTGTCCATTCTGCTCTTCGTTCTGGGAGTGCTTTTCGTTGCAGTAGGTATTGCGGCGTCCATTGCTCTGCACGAAGTGGGGCACCTTGTCCCCGCCAAGCTTTTCAAGGTCCGCGTCACCCAGTACATGATCGGGTTCGGACCCACCCTCTTCTCCCGCCGTCGCGGCGACACCGAATACGGGTTCAAGGCGATCCCGCTGGGCGGATACGTGTCGATGGTGGGGATGTTCCCGCCCGCCAAGAACGACGACCCCGGCTCGGGCACCGCGGTCCGCCCGTCCAGCACCGGGATGTTCCAGCAGCTCACCAATGACGCCCGGCAGGCGGCCGCCGAGCAACTCCGTCCGGGCGACGAGAACCGGGTCTTCTACAAGCTGCCCATCTGGAAGCGGATCATTATCATGCTCGGCGGACCGGTGATGAACCTGATCATCGGCGTCATCATGTTCGCCGTCCTCATCATGGGCTTCGGATCCCCCCAGGCAACCACCACTGTCTCCGAGGTGTACGAGTGCGTGGTGCCCGCCAGCCAGCAGGAATCCACCGGTCAGACTTCCTGCGCTGCTGACGATCCTGCGGCTCCCGCGTTCGAGGCGGGCCTGCAGCCGGGGGACCGCGTGGTGAGCTACGACGGCCAGGACGTCACTGACTGGACCGAGCTCTCCGCCTGGATCCGGGATACCGCCGGCGCCGAAACGGACATCTCTTACGTGCGCGACGGCGAAACCATCAACACCACCATCACGCCGCTGCTCACCGAACGGCCGGTGCCCGACATTGACGGCCGTCCCAAGCTCGACGCCGACGGCAATCCGGTGCTGGAGGCCGTCGGATTCATCGGCGTCGGTTCGCAGCAGGAATTGGTCCCCGGCCCCGCCAGCGAGGTGCTGCCGGCGGTTGGCGAGAACGTCGTCGCGGTCACCGGCGTCGTGATCAACCTCCCGCAGCGGGTCGTCGAAGTGGGTCAGGCGGCGTTCTCGGATGCACCGCGTGATCCTGAAGGTCCGATCAGTGTTGTCGGCGTTGGCCGGATCGCCGGCGAAGTCTCAGCGATGGACGAAGTCCCGATTGAATCCCGGGTGGCGACCCTGGTCGGCCTGGTGGGCGGCGTCAATATCGCCCTGTTCGTGTTTAACCTCATACCGTTGCTGCCTCTCGACGGCGGCCACATTGCCGGTGCGCTCTGGGAGGGACTCCGCCGGACCGTCGCACGGCTGTTCAGGCGCCCCGACCCCGGGCCCTTCGATATGGCGAAACTTCTCCCGCTCACCTATGTGGTGGCCGTGTTGCTGATGGGAATGGGCGCGCTGCTGATCTACGCCGACATCGTGAAGCCAGTCAATCTCTTCGGCTAGTCGGCCTTCCTCCTCCCACCCGCATAATAGGTTGTAAATCAATTTGAGCACTAAATAGGTTGTTATTTGATTTACAACCCCATAGGGTTGCTACATGTTCGTGATGACGATTGACCAGAAAGGCAGTTCGCAGTCCGAGGACGGCGTCCCCGGGCTGCTCGACCTGCTGAGGCCGGTGCCGGTGGTTGTTCCCTTCGACCGATCGGTGGGGGATGAGGCGCAGGGAGTACTCGACTCTCCCGAGGCGGTGGTCGACGCCGCCCTGCTCTGCCTGCGGGCGGGCGGCTGGTACGTGGGCATTGGGGTGGGCGACGTCGACCTGCCGCCGCCCGCCACTGCCCGGGAAGGCCGGGGCGAAGCCTTCGTTGCCGCCCGCGCCGCCGTCGAGCGCGCCAAGAAAGCGGGGGATCGGGCCGCCGTCGCCGTGGAAGGGGAGTTCGGGGTTGCCGAAGCCGAGGGTGTGTTGATGCTCATTGGGTTGCACGTCATGAAGCGAACAGCTGCTGAATGGCGGATCCTGGACCAGCTGAAACCCAACACATGGGGAAGCCAGACCGTCGCGGCCCGGCAGTTGGGGATCACCACTCAGGCCGTCAGCAAGGCAGTTGCCCGCTCAGCGTGGGTCGAGGAGTGGGCCGCCCGGCCGGCTGCCGCCGTCCTGCTGGCCCGCGCGGATGCGGGGGAGGCTGCAGCGCCACGTTAAGCGTCGTACCCGGACGGTGTCGTACCCAGCCGGTAGAGTCCCGGAGTGAAGGCAGCAGGTGGGAGGCCCGGTTACCGGATTCCAGCCAGGCTGTGATGCGTTGGCCGCGACGGAGGACTAGCTATGGAAGTGCTGTGGGTGATACTGACGCTGCTCGTGGCAGCCGGAGTGGGCTGGCCCGTGACGATCGGCGTCTTGAAGATTGCACGATCAGTCGACGAGCACGGTGACTCCACAGCCAAAAGGCGGACGATCGAGTACGGGACCCCGGGCAGAACCCTCACGATCGTGGTCCCCGACCCGCCCGCACACGAGCCCGGCACCCCGGCACCCCCGATGGACGGGTCAGCCCTCCGCGAAACCACTGACAGTGCTGAACCTCCTGAAACCCCTGCGATGCCCCGCCCGGGTGTCCTGCGGGGCGGCCTGGTAATCGGGATCCTCGAGCGGCTCGGCGTTGCCGCAGCCATCCTGGCCAACGAGCCGGTTGCCATTGCCTACGTGGTGGCGATCAAGGGTCTGGGCCGGTACGCCGAACTGAAGGAAACGCCAGCGGTCGCCGAGCGGTTCATCATCGGCACCCTCGCGTCGCTGCTGTGGGCTGCCGCCGTCGCCGTCCTCGCGGCGAGGTACCTGCTGTAATCACGTATAAGGTGGTTCCATGAGTGTTTTCGCAGTGGAATATGTGTATGGCCCTGATACCTCCGACCTACGCGACGAGCACCGTCCCGCTCACCGCGAATGGCTGACCGATCTGGTAGGGGAAGGGCGTGTCCTCGCATCCGGGGCGTTTACCGACGGAGCCGGCGCCCTCCTGATCTTCACCGCTGACAGCGAGCAGTCGCTCAACGACCTGCTGAGCCAGGATCCGTTCGCACTGGTGGGCGCCATCGCCGCAGTCAAGGCCACCGAGTGGAAGCCCGGTATCGGCCTCCTGTCGCAGTACGCCTGATCCCCGGTCTCACAGCCGACAAATATTTGATGTACCGATGAACTACACATGGAGGATCCTTTGACCTCGGTCAGTTTAGGAATGCCAGCCGCCCCGCCACCCGTCCTTGCCCCGCGCCGTAAAACCCGGCAGATCAAGGTCGGCTCCGTGGGCGTTGGATCGGATTCGCCGATCAGCATCCAGTCCATGACCACCACCCCCACCACCGACATCAATGCGACGCTGCAACAGATCGCTGAACTGACCGCCACCGGGTGTGACATTGTCCGGGTTGCGTGCCCATCGGCAGACGATGCCGCAGCGCTGCCGATCATCGCCAGGAAGTCCCAGATCCCCGTCATCGCCGATATCCACTTCCAGCCGAAGTATGTGTTCGCGGCGATCGATGCCGGCTGTGCAGCGGTCCGCGTCAACCCCGGCAACATCAGGAAGTTCGACGACCAGATCAAGGAAATCGCAGCAGCAGCCAAGGCGGCGGGAACCTCGATCCGAATCGGCGTCAACGCCGGCTCGCTCGACCCACGTCTGATGGAAAAGTACGGGAAAGCCACACCCGAAGCGCTCGTCGAATCGGCGGTCTGGGAAGCCTCACTGTTCGAGGAGCACGATTTCCACGACTTCAAGATTTCGGTCAAGCACAACGACCCGGTGATCATGGTGCGTGCCTACGAACTCCTGGCTGAACGCGGCGACTGGCCCCTTCACCTTGGCGTCACCGAGGCCGGACCGGCCTTCCAAGGCACCATCAAGTCGGCCACTGCCTTCGGAGCCCTGCTGGCCAAGGGCATCGGCGACACCATCCGGGTCTCCCTGTCGGCGCCGCCCGTCGAGGAAATCAAGGTGGGCAACCAGATCCTGCAGTCGCTGAACCTGCGCCCGCGCAAACTGGAGATCGTGTCCTGCCCTTCCTGTGGCAGGGCCCAGGTGGACGTCTACACCCTCGCCGAGCAGGTCACTGCTGGCCTGGAAGGGATGGAAATTCCCCTGCGCGTTGCGGTGATGGGGTGCGTCGTCAACGGCCCCGGCGAAGCACGTGAAGCCGACCTCGGTGTGGCGTCCGGAAACGGAAAAGGCCAGATCTTTGTCAAGGGACAGGTCATCAAGACTGTTCCCGAGGACCAGATTGTTGAGACACTCATTGAAGAGGCCATGAGAATTGCTGAGGAGATGGGGGAAGCCGATGGCGAGACTGCTGGCCAGGGTGGCCCCATGGTTACCGTCAGTTAGGTCGCACGCAGAGCAAGTCGACGGGACCGGTACTGCCGCGGCCGGACCGGACGCTTCCAGTACTACAGCTGCGGGCGCCGCAGTGGTTGACGGCTTCGTGACGCTCGACAAGGAGCACAACGAGGCACTCGGTCGCCTGGTGGATCTGGACCCGACGTCGAATGTCTTCATCGCGTCCCATCTGGAAGCCTCACGCGGGCTGTCCCCGTCCTATGCGGGCGGCGAAGTGATAGGGATTTTCCGGGCCGGAGAGCTGGTTTCGGCCTGCTGGGCCGGCGTCAATCTGGTGCCGATCGGGGTGTCCCCGGATGACGGTGCCGCGCTGGGCACCTACCTGGGAACATCGGGCCGGAAATTTTCCTCCATCTTCGGACCCGCCGACGCGGTGCTGGCCATCTGGTCGACCCTACGGCTGCACAGCCCGGAACCGTTCGATGTGCGGCCCCAGCAGCCACTGCTGGCCATCACCGGGACGCCGAAAGTCGACCCCGCACCAGGGCTCCGGTTCACCCGCGAGGATGAGCTGGATGTGATAGTTCCCGCCTGCGCCGCCATGTTCGAGGAGGAAGTCGGGTACTCACCCTTCACCGGTGGCGGCGAGCACTACCGTCGCCGCGTCGCCTCCCTGGTCCGGCGTCAGGCGTCCCTCGCCGATTTCGACGAGGACGGGCAGGTCATCTTCAAAGCCGAGCTCGGCACCGTCTCCAGCACCACCGTCCAGATCCAGGGGGTCTGGATGAACCCGGCCTACCGTGGACAGGGACTCAGCGCCCGCTACCTCGCCGCCGTCGTCCTCGCTGCGCAACAGCGCGCGCCAGTGGTGAGCCTGTACGTCAACTCATTCAACACCCGTGCCCTCTCCGCCTACCGCACTGTGGGCTTCGAAGAAGTGGGCACCTTCGCCACGGTGCTGTTGTGACCCACGGTGCTGGTGTAAAAGCCCGGGGGCGACGCCGGCTCGCGGTGCTCTCGTGCGCCGCGCTTCTCGCCGTCGGCGGCTGCAGCGTGGGCCCGGACATTGATGACCTCCCCGCTCCCGCCACGCTGTCAGCCGAACCCACCGACGGCGCCCAACCCACCGGCGGCGCTGAACCGACCGGCGGCGCCGAACCAACCGGCACGGACCCGGCCGGGACCGATCCCACGGCGGCTCCCCGGCCAGACACCGAGTACAACCCCGAGGAACTGGTCGCGGCGCTGACCGCGGTGAATGAGGACGAGTCACTCGCTGGCGTGATCCTCGACGACGCAGAAATCCGTGATCTGGTGGACCAGGCCGGCACCGAGGCCCCCAGCGACCTGACAGTTTCCCCCGAGGAATGCAACGTCTTCGCTGACACCGACGTTGTCGGGGATGCCCTCAGCGCGACCCTTGCCGTCATGACCTTCGCGGGAGCATCCTCCCTCCAGCCTGATTCACTCAGCCTCACCAGCCACGGGTCCGACGACGTCATCCAGGACCAGCTCGAAGCCAACCGCACCCAACTCGCTGATTGTTCCGAGTTCGAGATGGACATCGGCGGTGAAGTGGTCACGGCAGCTGTCACCGAGCAACAGGCGACCACCAACGCCGACAAGACCTTCGCCGTCCGGACCGTGGTCCGGGTGCCCGGGACCATTCAGGAGACCGTCTCCCTGACCGCGCTGATCGGCACCACCACGATCAACGTCACGGTCGGCAGCTCGGGCGACAATGCGGACGATCTGACCCGGGGCGAGGAGCTCGTCGACGCGACGGTCGCCGCGCTGCGGAGCCTCTAGGACTGCATCACCTGGCGCCCGTGTCATCAGGTGCCGCCTGAAACGGTTAGATTGGTATCTGATTCTAAGCTGCCCTCGGCAGTCAGTGCTCAAGAAACGGATTTTATCGCGTGGTCCTTCGACTCTCCACCCTCTTCCTGCGCACCCTGCGCGAAGACCCCTCCGACGCCGAGGTGGCCAGCCACCGGCTCCTCGTGCGGGCCGGCTACATCCGCAGGGCCGCCCCCGGCATTTACAGCTGGCTGCCGCTGGGACTGAGGGTGCTCGGCAAGGTGGAGACCATCATCCGCGAGGAGATGGCCGCCATCGGCGCGCAGGAGGTGCACTTCCCGGCGCTGCTGCCCAAGGAGCCCTACGAGGCGACGAACCGGTGGACCGAGTACGGCGACGGCATCTTCAGGCTCCAGGACCGCAAGGGAGCCGACTACCTGCTGGCTCCGACCCATGAGGAGATGTTCACCCTCCTGGTCAAGGATCTGTACAACTCGTACAAGGATCTGCCGCTGAGCCTTTACCAGATCCAGTCCAAGTACCGCGACGAGGCGAGGCCACGCGCTGGCCTGCTGCGCGGCCGCGAATTCATCATGAAGGATTCCTACTCCTTCGACATCGACGACGCCGGGCTGGAGCGCAGCTACCAGCTGCACCGCGCCGCCTATCTGCGGATCTTCGAACGGCTCGGCCTCACCATCGTGCCCGTCGCTGCGACTGCCGGCGCTATGGGTGGGTCCAAGAGCGAGGAATTCCTACACCCCTCGGAGATCGGCGAGGACACCTTCGTGGCGTCCGAGGGCGGCTACACCGCCAACGTCGAGGCGGTCACCACGGTTGTCCCGGACTCGATTGACTTCACCGGAGCCGCTGCCGCGGAAATCAAGGACACCCCTGACACCCCGACCATCGACACGCTGGTAAACCACGCGAACGAAGCCCTTGCCCGTGACGGCGGCCCCTGGACCGCCGCCGACACCCTCAAGAATGTCGTGCTGGCCGCCATCCTGCCGACCGGAGAGCGCCGGCTGGTCATCATCGGTCTGCCGGGTGACCGCACGGTCGATCTGAAGCGCATCGAAGCGAACCTTGCACCGCACCTCGAGGTGGGTGGCGAAGTGATGGTGGAGCCTGCCTCCGACGAGGACCTGAGGAAGCATCCGGGCCTGGTCAAGGGGTACATCGGCCCCGGAGTAAGCCTGGACGCCGCAGTGCTCGGCGCCGACGGGTCAACGGGGATCACCTACCTGGTGGACCCCCGCATCGTGGCGGGAACCTCCTGGATCACCGGTGCCAACGTCACCGGTAAACACGTCTTCGGCCTCGTCGCCTCCCGGGACTTCTCCTGGGACGGGACCATCGAGGCTGTGGAGGTGCGCGACGGCGACGAAGCCCCCGACGGTTCGGGCCCGCTCAAGGCGGCCCGCGGAATCGAAATGGGCCACATCTTCCAGCTGGGCCGGAAGTATGCCGAGGCGCTGAACCTGAAGGTCCTCGACCAGAACGGGAAGCTGGCCACCGTCACGATGGGATCCTACGGCGTCGGTGTGACCCGGGCCATTGCTGCCCTGGCCGAATCGAACCGCGACGAAAAGGGCATTATCTGGCCCCGGAACGTTGCGCCGGCGGACATCCACCTGGTCGCCACAGGCAAGGGCGAGGAAATCTTTGCCGCTGCCAACCAGCTTGCCGAAGACCTTTCCGCTGCTGGTCTTGAGGTCATGTATGACGACCGGCCCAAGGTATCCCCGGGCGTCAAATTCGGTGATGCCGAGCTGATCGGCGTGCCGACCATCGTCGTCGTCGGGCGCGGCCTGGCCGACGGCGTGGTGGAGGTCAAGGACCGCCGCAGCGGTGAAGCAGAGAACATTGCAGTCGCGGAGGTCGTCGAACACCTTCGCCGCCTCGTTACCTCCTAGCAGGGCCGGTTGAACTCCGGGCTGGAGGAGATCCAGCTCGCGACGATTCTGCTGGTGCTGGTTGCCGGGTTCGCTGCGGGCTGGGTCGACGCGGTGGTTGGGGGCGGCGGCCTACTCCAGCTGCCGGCCCTGCTCCTGGTTCCGGGGATCACCCCGGTGCAGGCGCTGGCCACCAACAAGATGGGCTCGCTGTTCGGCACCACCACCAGTGCCATCACCTATTACCGGCGGGCCAAGCCCGATCTCAGAACCGCACTGCCGATGGCAGGGATAGCGCTGCTCGGCGGGTTTGGTGGCGCGATCATTGCGACGTCGTTGCCGTCGTCGGTGTTCAAGCCCATCATCGTTGTTGCACTTATTGCCGTGGCGGTGTTCACCGCCTTCCGGCCCACCGTCGGAACCCTGACCAAACTGCGCCACACCGGCGGGCGGCACTATGGGACAGCGGCAGCGATTGGTCTGGTGATCGGGTTCTATGACGGGCTGATCGGGCCCGGGACCGGCTCCTTCCTGATCATCGCGATGGTCACCCTGCTCGGCTACAGCTTCCTTGACGCCAGCGCCAAGTCGAAGATCGTGAACCTCGCCACTAACTTCGGCGCGCTGATGTTCTTCCTCCCCAATGGCTCCCTGCTGTGGGGCCTGGGCCTGGTGCTGGGGTTGGCCAACATGGTCGGCGGCTACGTGGGGTCGCGGATGGCCATCACCCAGGGCAGCAAATTCATCAGGATTGTCTTCCTCGTGGTGGTCGGCGCGCTGATCGCCAAGCTGGGGTACGACGTGTGGGTGGAAAACGTGCAGCCAGCGCTGCAGTGATTCTGAAGCTCCGGTGATTCTGAAGCTGCGATTCGGGAGCTCCGCTAGGGCCGGGCCAGATCTGCTGCGGCGGGCAGCTCGGGAAGGGTCCGACGCAGCAGCGTACTGGCCACCCACAGCGAACGTTGGGCGTCGTCCTGGTTCCCAGCCTCCACGGCGGAGAGTGCGTTCTGGACCTCCCGGACCACCGCCCAGTCCCGTGCCAGAAGTGGGTCAAGACCAGCGGCGAACGCCAGATCCGAGCACCGTTCCCGCAGATGGCCCTCCGGGTCACCGGGGAACAGATCCCCAATCCGGTTCCACAGCATCGGTGCCACCGCAAACTCGGCGTCGCCTACCACCGGCTTGGGATCGATGGCCAGGTAGCCTGCCTGTTCGACGGCATCGGAATCCAGGCGGGCCAGAATATTGAGGTAGTGCAGGTCCGAGTGGACCAGGACATCCTGCTCGGACCGTCGCCCCACAGCTCCGCGCACCTGGCACACTTCCAGGGCACATTCCAGGAGCCACCGGTCAAAGGGGCGTCCCAGCAGATCCCAGTCCGCAGGCATTGTGTCGGTCCACATCTCCGCCTGCGCAGCTACTGACGGAATGTCGCGCCACAGCTCACCCTTGTCAGGTGTCAGTGCCAGCTCCCGGACCAGTCCGCCCCAGATGGCGGCAGTGTCATCCAACGGCACCCCGGCCAGTGACCGGTCTCCGTCTAGCCTCTGCAGCAAGAGCACGTAGTCATCACGGGAGGCCGCGAGCAGCCGCACCGCACCCCTGCCTCCCCACAAGACCAGGGCGTCGGGTTCGGGGAGCGCTTCCTCGTGGGGAATGGTGATCTTCAGGACGGCGGGGCTGCCATCGGCGCGGCGGACCGGCACTACCAGGGCGGCGCTGCCGACCCAGGGCAGGGTGCCGCCGGGCAGGTCCAGGGTGAGCCCCCACTCGGTGAGCGCGGTCCGGGCTAAATCCCTCCACCGGTCCAGCCAGCCGTGCCCGGACGGCAGTGCGCGGGCGCTTCGCACCAAGGCGGAGGGGAGCTCGATCGTTGAAAGGTCCACGACGCCCAGTCTAGGCTCCGTGCGCTCACCACATCGCTCTCCTTGACCGCCAACTCGGCGTTAGGGTGGGCTGCCAGCGCGGCGTGGCCGGTCAGATCGACGGCGACTGTGAGAGGGATCCCTCGCCTCACTCACTGATGCCGGGAAATGCCTCTGGGGTGTCGCTGATCGTCTGCTGTTGGCCGGCGACGTCGATGAACCGTTCGACAGCCCATGACCGTGCGGGTCCCTCGGTCAGCCCGACCAGATCCGCGTACATTCCCACCAGCTCGGCGTTCAGCTGGTCCAGGGTGCCAGCCGGGTCGTCAAGGAAGCCGGCGTCGAGGGTGAACGCCGGAATTTGCGTTGGCAGTTGAGTGCACGCCAGACCCTGGAGGACACCCTCGCCTGCGACGGCGGCGAGGGCGTGCTGCTCGGCACGCTCGGTGAGGTGCGCGCCGTCGGGGATGCGCGCCGCTGCAACCTCGTAGGCGTAAGCGGCCTGGTGCTCGGCGGACACCGCCGCGCTCAGCGGCTCTGCCTCAGGTGGGTCGACGGGGTCCGTGCCGGCACACTTGGGCAGCGGGCCGGGACCGGCCGCAGGCAGCGGCTCCCACTCCGGCGCCTCCAGGCCCTGGAGCCCCGCCAACGCCAGTGCCTGATGCCGCTGGCTCACGGCTACCGACGCGAGCAGACGTGCTATCCCCGGTTCCGTGGCGATCGAGGCCTCAAGGTTCTGTTGAGCCGCGGAGAACAGGTCGGCCACGAAACTCGTTGGCGTGGGCGCTGGCTGGGTTGCTGCGGCGGAGCTGCCACCGGTAGACGCCAGACCTTCCCCTCGGGCGACTTCGGCAGAGGGCTGGGGTGCGGCTGAAACAGTACCGGAGGAAACAGTGGGGGAGGACACCATTGACAGGACAGGGTGTCGGAGCGCCGCGGCCTGCTCCTGCAGAAGACCAGCTGTCACAGCGTAGGCCTCACCCACCCCCTGGCCATCGGCGGCCGCACCGTCGGAAAGGATGGTTGCCGCGGCAGCGAGGTCAGTCGCTGACACCTCAGCGATCACCTGGGCCTGTTCGGTGAGGGATAGCGGCGGTGGGCCGGGGGGTGGGGGGCCATCGAGGTTGATCCCGAGGGCGACCACCAGCACGAAGGCGAGGACCAGAGCGAGGCTGCGGATCGTCCGGTGTGCGACGCTCCGGGCGACGCCGCGGGGGCCGGAACGCCGGGGGCCAGAAGAGTCCTTCACAACTGTTGATGATGTCATGATCCCCGCCCGTTCGGGACCTGGTACCCCGTATTTGCTGGAATGTCGCTACGCTAGAGCTACAACATCATCGAGTGGGAGGCAGCAATGGCGGTTCGGCCGGGCAATGACAGTCCGCCTGCGGCAAGTACGCTGCAGCAACAAGCGCGTGACGCGGACAACCAGGCGGAATCGGTCAGGCTCACAGCGCTGCTGCAGCCCACCGTTGAGCAGCACGGGCTCTTCCTTGAGGCCGTGGAAATTAAATCCGCTGGATCGGAACGCACCGTCAACGTGGTTGTTGACCTGCCGGAAGATCAGACCGGCAGCGTCAACCTCGACCTGATTTCCGACGTCGCCCACGACGTCTCACTGGCCATGGATGCCGACCCTCATGACCACGGGCGGCCCTACAGCCTTGAGGTCTCCTCGCCGGGTGTGTCCCGACCGCTCACCGAGCCCCGCCACTGGCGGCGGAACGTGGGCCGCCTGGTCACCGTCCGCCAGGTCAAAGGGGACGACATCACCGGGCGGCTTCTGGAAGTCAGCGACGACGGCGTCCGACTGACTCCCCAGATTCCGGTGAAGAAGGGGATGAAGCCGAAGACCGGCGACCCCCTGACGCTGCCCTTCACGGGTATCCGCAAAGGCACCGTGCAGGTTGAGTTCGCGCACCTCGACGAGACGCCACTGAACGACACACATCCTGACGACACACTTCCTGACGACAGCGGGGACGAAGGCATCTTTGACGATGCCCGCCCCACCACTACACCCACAGCTTCGGAGAACTAAATGGATATTGATATGAGTGCGCTAAGGCTGTTGGAGCGAGAACGGGAGATCCCGTTGGAGCTCCTGATCCCCACCATCGAACAGGCACTGCTGGTCGCCTACCACAAGACCGCAGGGTCACAGGAGACCGCGCGGGCGGAACTGGATCGCAAGAGCGGTCACGTCACCATCTGGGCAACCGAGACCGACGACGACGGCGCCCCGGTCGGCGAGTTTGACGACACCCCCACGGGCTTCGGCAGGATCGCGGCGAGCACTGCGCGGCAGATCATCCTGCAGCGCCTCCGCGACGCCGAGGACGACAACATCCTCGGCGAATTCCGTGGAAAAGAGGGCGAACTCGTAGCCGGGATGATCCAGCAGGGCACCAACCCGCACATGATCCAGGTCAACCTCGGATCCGTCGAGGCACTGCTCCCACCACCCGAGCAGGTTCCGGGGGAGAAGTACCTGCACGGCGCGCGGCTGCGTGCCTTCGTCGTCGACGTCCACCGCGGCATGAAGGGCCCCTCCATCACCTTGTCCCGGTCCCATCCGGGACTGGTCCGGAAACTGTTCGAACTGGAAGTACCGGAAATCGCGGACCACACTGTCGAAATTGTGGCTCTGGCCCGAGAGGCCGGGCACCGCACCAAGATTGCCGTCAAGGCACAGGTTCCAGGCGTCAACGCCAAGGGCGCGTGCATTGGGGAGATGGGATCCCGTGTCAGGGCGGTCATGAACGAGCTCAACGACGAGAAGATCGACATCGTGGACTACAGCGACGATCCGGCCACCTTCATCGCCAGCTCACTGTCGCCATCACGGGTCTCGTCGGTCACGATCACCGATGAGAGTACCCGGTCCGCGCGAGTGGTGGTTCCCGATTACCAGCTGTCGCTGGCCATCGGGAAAGAGGGTCAGAACGCGCGGCTGGCAGCAAAGCTGACCGGGTGGCGCATCGACATTGTCTCCGACGCGGTCAAGGCCTGAACAGCGGGTAGTGCTGCCAATGCGGCCTTGCCTGCCGAAAAGCGCTAGAATGGAAGAGGCTTAGGTCATTGCCATCCCAACAAACCGCGATTAGAACGTGCGTCGGTTGCCGGAAACGTGATGACCAGGCTGTTTTGCTGCGGTTGGTGAGAGACAATCCGGACGGCTCCAACGCCGTCGTGATTGATGATCGCCGCCGTCTCTCCGGTAGAGGTGCGTGGTTGCACCCCACGCCGGCGTGCCTGGAGCAGGCCCTCAAGCGGGGTGCGTTCAACCGTGCCTTCCGAGGCCAGGTTGACTCTCGCGAAGTCGAGGACCGGCTCCACACACTCAAGGAAGCTTCGCTACGGAGCCACCCTAAAGAAACCGTCCCCCCTGAAAGCGGGTCAGAAAACTGATGGATTCCCGATGAGTACCCAGCGATGAGTGCCCAACGATGAACAATCTGTTGAGCTTTGCAATCGGATTTTCAGTTGCCCCGGCAGCTGTGGTCTGCAGTAGGAAATAATTGGTTCGTGCCTGACTCGGTGCGGACCGAGACAGGAGAAATGTGGCTAAGGTCCGCGTACACGAGCTCGCCAAAGAGCTCGGAATTACTTCGAAAGATGCAGTAGCCAAACTGCAGGAACTGGGCGAATTCGTCCGTTCCGCCTCATCAACTATTGAGGCACCCGTCGTGAAGAAACTTCGCGGCGCTTTCCCGGCAGCACCTGCTGCCGCACCACCAGCACCGGCAGCAGCCAAGCCTGCCGCTGATCCAACACCCGCCAAGGCCTCGCCGGCACCCGCAGCAAGCCCAGCGGCCTCCACCCCTGCCCCGCCGAAGTCAGCCTCCCCGGCTACTCCCGGTCCGAAGGCACCGGAGAAGGACCGCCAGGACACCCCTGTGGCGACCCCCGAACCAGCCGCTCCGGCAGCGGCCCCGGCCGCTCCAGCAGCAGCCGACCCAGCAGCGCCGGAAGCCTCATCGGCAGCCAAGCCGGGCGCCCGTCCGGCACCCAAGCCAGCCGAGGCGCAGGCTCCTGCCGCGCGTCCCGGATCGGCGGCGCGCCCCGGTGCACCCCGACCAGGCAACAACCCGTTCGCACCCTCGCAGGGCATGCCCCGCTCGGGTCGCGGCGACGGCGACCGCTCCGGCGGGCCCCGCCCCGGCAACAACCCCTTCGCACCATCCCAGGGCATGCCCCGTCCGGGACGCCGTGACGATGCGGCTGGCCAGCGGCCAGCCGCTGGTGCTGGCGGACCCCGTCCGGCAGCCGGTGCCGGTGGCCCACGTCCAGCCGCAGGCTCAGCACGTCCAGGCGGTCCCCGTCCGGCAGCTGGCGCACCAGGATCACGTCCAACGCCAGGCATGATGCCTAACCGCACCGAACGCCCAGCGGCCCCAGGCCGCGGCGGCGCTGCACGCCCAGGCGGCGGCCCAGGCCGTGGTGGCCCAGGTGGCGCACCCGGCGCCGGTGGCGGCGCACCCGCAGGCGGCGGCTTCGGTAAGGGTGGTCGCGGACGCGGCGGCACTGCCGGCGCCTTCGGCAAGGGCGGCGCAGGACGCGGCAAGCAGCGCAAGTCGAAGCGCGCGAAGCGTCAGGAACTGGAGCAGATGTCAGCTCCGTCCCTGGGCGGCGTCAGCGTACCCCGCGGCGACGGCAACACAGTTGTCCGGTTGCGCCGTGGCTCTTCACTCTCCGAGTTCGCCGAGAAGATAGATGCGAACCCGGCGGCACTGGTTACGGTCCTGTTCCACCTTGGTGAAATGGCGACCGCTACCCAGTCCCTCGACGAAGGAACCTTCGAGGTGCTCGGCACCGAACTGGGTTACAAGATCCAGGTCGTTTCTCCGGAGGACGAGGAGCGCGAGCTGCTCGGCAACTTCGACATCGACATTGACGCCGAACTCGAAGCCGAGGGCGACACCCAGCTGGAGGCCCGTCCTCCAGTGGTCACCGTCATGGGTCACGTCGACCACGGTAAGACCCGCCTGCTGGATGCGATCCGCAAGTCGAACGTCGTCGAAGGCGAGCACGGCGGCATCACCCAGCACATCGGTGCCTACCAGATCGACCACGAGCATGAGGGCACCGAAAGGGCCATCACCTTCATTGACACCCCCGGCCACGAGGCGTTCACCGCCATGCGTGCCCGTGGTGCCAAGGTCACTGACATCGCGGTCCTGGTTGTCGCGGCCGACGACGGCGTGATGCCCCAGACTGTTGAGGCACTGAACCACGCTCAGGCAGCAAACGTGCCGATCGTCGTCGCAGTGAACAAGATCGACCGCGAAGGCGCCAACCCTGACAAGGTCAAGGGTCAGCTCACCGAATACGGTCTGGTTCCCGAGGAATACGGTGGCGACACCATGTTCGTCCACGTATCGGCGCTCAAGGGCGAAGGTATCGACGAACTGCTCGAAGCCGTCTTGCTGACCGCTGACGCTGCGCTGGACATGCGGGCCAACCCGAACAAGGACGCCCGCGGTATCGCCATCGAAGCCAACCTGGACAAGGGTCGCGGTGCAGTCGCAACAGTGCTGGTCCAGTCCGGGACGCTGCACGTCGGCGACACGATCGTCGCCGGTGTGGCGCACGGCCGTGTCCGTGCGATGTTCAACGAGGACGGCGACAACGTCATGGTCGCAGGACCATCCCGCCCCGTTCAGGTGCTGGGCCTCTCGACTGTGCCTCGCGCAGGTGACACCTTCCTGGTGACGCCTGACGAGCGGACCGGCCGCCAGATCGCCGAGAAGCGTGAAGCAGCCGACCGTAACGCAGCCCTGGCGAAGCGCCGCAAGCGCATCAGCCTCGAGGACTTCGACCAGGCCGTTGCAGACGGCAAGGTCGACACCCTCAACCTCATCCTCAAGGGCGACGTCTCCGGTGCTGTCGAAGCACTCGAAGATTCACTGCTCAAGATCGATGTGGGCGATGGAGTTGCACTGCGGGTCATCCACCGCGGCGTCGGCGCCATCACGCAGAACGACGTCAACCTGGCCACCGTGGACTCGGCGATCATCATCGGGTTCAACGTCCGGCCAGCCGAGCGGGTGGCAGACCTTGCCGACCGCGAAGGCGTCGACCTGCGCTTCTACTCGGTCATCTACGCAGCAATCGATGACATCGAGGCAGCGCTCAAGGGCATGCTCAAGCCAGAGTACGAAGAGGCTCAGCTCGGAACCGCAGAGATCCGGGAAGTCTTCAGGTCCTCGAAGTTCGGCAACATTGCCGGCTCGATCGTCCGCTCCGGTGTTATCCGCAGGAACTCCAAGGCGCGCCTGGTCCGCGACGGCACGGTTGTCGGCGACAACCTCACCGTCGAGTCCCTGCGTCGGTTCAAGGACGACGCCACCGAGGTCCGCACGGACTTCGAATGTGGTATCGGCCTCGGGTCCTTCAATGACGTCAAGGAAGGCGACATTGTCGAGACCTACGAGATGCGCGAGAAGCCGCGCGTCTAGGCTGACGAAGTAGTGGCGCGGGCGCCCCGGGATCCGGGGCGCCTTTGCCCACTTCGAGGGCGCGGGCGCCGTCGTTATCCGGCGGCCCCGCCCCTTCGCTGGGCGGCAACGACCTGCGGTCGTCGGCCGCCCAGCTCCGGTAGGCCCGATGCCACTCCCGGGCCGCCGGATAACGACGACGGCCGGTTGCTCTACGGGGTCACAATAGCGGCGACCATGCTGGTCCCTCGGCGGTACATGAAGTCCCAGCTTTCTGGGTAAGTTTAGTTTTTAGGCAAGAGGAGTTAGTTATGGCAGATCCGGCACGGGCTTCACGGCTCGCCCAACGGATTAAGGTAATTGTCGCTGAGGCTCTACGCCGCCGGGTCAAGGATCCACGGCTTGAGGCCGTGACCATCACCGACGCGCGGGTGACCAACGACCTCCAGCACGCCACCCTGTACTACACGGTCTTTGGCGACGCTGAGGAGCAGGCAGCCACCCGCACCGCTTTGGAATCTGCCCGCGGAGTGCTGCGCTCCGAGGTGGGCAAGAACATTACCGCCCGGTTGACGCCCACCCTCGAATTCGTTCCCGACGAAATCCCGGTCAACGCCAGCCACCTCGAAGAACTGCTGCGCACCGCCCGGGAGCGCGACGCCGAGGTTGCGGCAATCGCCCAGGGTGCAAAGTTCGCTGGCGACGCGGACCCGTACCGCAAGCCGGACGAGGACGACGACGACGCTGAGTCGGGAAGCCCCGACACAGCCAAGTAGGCCAGTACAGATCAGGCCAGTACACCCCAGGCCAGTACAGACCAGGAGGGCGGGTCCGCAGCTGCGGACCCGCCCTCCCGGCGTTAACACTGGTGATGTTCCTGCTGATCAGTCCTGGTTGACGTCGGCCGTGTCACCGGTCGGTTCCTGCCCTGACTTGTACCAGCCGTGTCCGCCCTTAAGCTTGACCTTGATGACCTTCCCGTCGGGAGGTGTCCCTTCCCCGGGCAGCACATCGGTGGTCGCGTACAGGGTTGACCCCCGCAGCTCCACCTCTCCCGGCAGGGTTGCCTCCAGCAGGGGCTGCGCCGTCGACGATCCGCGGGGGATCACAGAAATCCGGTTGGCGAACAGTTCAGCCACGTAGAGGTTCCCGCGCCTGTCCACTGCCACCCCGGTGGGGGAGACCAGCCCGGCGGCCACCTGGGTGGTGGTGCTCTTCCACAGGTTGACGGCGAACACGGACCCGAGGGCACCGAGCGATGGATCCTCAGGCCCGCCGGGGAGGGAGGTCACGTAAAGCTTTCCGTTCCACCCAAACTCGAGGTCGGTAGGTACCGGCTCCAGATAGTAGGTGGATCCGATCGCGCACGGATCGAGTCCGAGTGCCGTGGCGCGTTCCTCGGTGATCTCCAGGGGGATCGCCGGAAGGACCGCGACGGTGGATACCTTGCCCTTCCGGTCGACCTTGAAGATGGCGTTGGCTCCCGCGTCGGCTACGAGCACATGACCGCGGAAGGCTACCGTGGCATAGGGATTGGAGTCCTGGGCTCCCGGGTACCGGGCAAACGGACCGAGGTTGACCTGAGCGGCCAGGCACTCCTCGTCCAGGTCCCGGAACCCGTAGACGGTGTCACCATCCGGATTCGCCGACCGCTCATACGCGGCGATGTCAGTGATGGTCCTGATCTTGCCCTTCTTGTCGATCGACTTCAGGAGGGACTCGTTGGCTTCCGGGACTCCCTCACCCGCACCGACAGTCATCGTGTAGTAGGTAGTCCCCCCGAAGCGCGATACCGAACCCGCGAAGTAGCCGGGCATGGCGTCGAGTTGCTGGATCGACCCATCCGACTTGATGCGGTCGACGGTCCCGCCGAAGGACTGGGCGACGTCAACCGATTTCCCAGACCCGAGGGCCAGCCTCAGGGGCGACAGGAGTCCATCGGCCAAGGTGGTGGTCTTGCCCGGCGTGGGTAGGGGTTTGCTGTACCCCCAGGAATGCGCTGGGCCGGCTCCAAGGCCCAAGGTCGCCGCAAGCGCAATTGATGCGAGCGCGGCGGAGGTTGCTTTTTTCACGGTGTATCTCCTCGACATTGACGAAATTAACAACGTGAGACCCTTGTTCCGGCGAGAACGCCGCGCGCCCCAAGCCCCCCATCTCGTCCGCGTTAGCGTCGTCCTAGGACGGTAAACTGCCGAAAACATTCACAGGATAGACCCAGCCAAAATTGATGTAAATATCAGCCAGCTTCGGATCCGGGCTCAGTCGAGGTTGCCTACTGCGCGGCCCGGGAGGCGCGACAGACCCTCCACCAGCTCGTCGGTATCGCCGCACAACGAGATGCGAATCCACCCCTCACCAATCGAACCGAACGCGGTGCCCGGAGCTACCGCAACACCCTTCTGGCGCAGCATCCGGTGCACCCAGTCCCTGACGTTTCCCTCGGTGGCGTGGGAGAGGTCTGCCCACAGGTAGAAGGCGCCCTGCGCGTCAAGGAATTCGATTCCCAGCGCAGCCAGGACAGCCGACGCGGCATCCCGATTGCGCCGGTAATGAGCCAGGGCTGTGGCGACGTAGTCCTGGGGCCCGGTCAGGGCGGCCAGGGCTGAATACTGCGACGACGCCGCCACACACGAGACGATGGATTCCATCACATTGTCCAGGGGCTGCTGCATCCCCGGCGGGGTGATCAGCGCACCTACCCGGATCCCGGTCAGCCCGTACGTCTTGGACAGGGTCACCGAGGTGAACACCCGTTCCGATCCGGGCCCTTCAAAGCGAGCGGGACTGACGTGCGGCACATCGTAGGTGAATGACTCGTAGCACTCATCGGAGATGACCCACAGGTCGTGGGCCTGAGCGAACTCCATCAGCGCACGGGTCAGGTCCTCGCTGAACACCGCACCCAGCGGGTTCGACGGCGAGTTGAGGACCAGCACCCGGGTGCGCGGCCCGAGCAGCCGCTCCAAATCCTCAACCCGCGGCTGGAACCCGTGCTGGGCGTGCAGCGGGTACTCCACCGGAACGGCATGCAGCAGGCGGGCCGTCATGCCGAACGTGGGGTAGCCGGGGTTCGGGATCAGGACCTCATCCCCGACGTCGAGTAGCAGGCTCATCGCCAGGTGCAGGCCCTGTTGCGCGCCAGCTGTCACATACACCCGCCCGGGATCCACCTCGTGAGAGTTCTGGTCGCCAAACCGCTTGGCGAAGGCTTCACGCAGGGGCGCGATGCCGGCGTTGGGTGTGTAATTCGTCTCATCCCGGTCCAGCGCAGCCATCCCGGCCTCCAGCACGTGTCGTGCTACCGGAAATCCTGGTTCGCCGATACTGAGCACTATCGCGCCCGGGGTGGCCCAGGCAGCCTGCGTGATTTCACGGATCTGGTTCGGTGGCAGCGCAGCGGTGTGGGTCGAGATGTTCGGCATGGGCCAAGCGTATCGCCGCCCGGGCTCACTGGCCGCCGTCGACCCGGCGGTGTGGCAGCTCCCTGCCTGCCCGGGTGTGGTCCGGTGCCGGACGGCGGGCCGCTGCATCGCGCCTATACTGAGAGGCGTGAATTCCGGGCAAGTCCACTCAGGACTGATTATTGTGGACAAGCCTCAGGGCTGGACCAGCCATGACGTCGTGAGCAAGATGAGGCGGATCGCGGGAACCCGGAAGGTGGGCCACGCGGGCACCCTCGACCCCATGGCGACAGGGGTGCTGGTGGTCGGCATCAACCGTGCCACCCGGCTCCTGACCTTCGTGGTGGGCACCTCCAAGACCTATACGGCCACCATCAGGCTCGGCCAGTCAACAGTGACGGACGACGCCGAGGGCGACGTGGTCACCACCACCTCAGCCGCCGGTATCACTCCCGAGGCCATTAGCGCAGGGATTGCGGACCTCACCGGCGACATCGAACAGGTTCCCAGCAGCGTCAGCGCCATCAAGGTCAAGGGCCAGCGCGCCTACACCCGGGTCCGCTCCGGCGAGGATGTTGTCCTGGCAGCCCGTCCCGTGACCATCCACCGGTTCGAGCTCCACGACATCCGGACCGTGACAGGCCCGGACGCTGACGGGACACTGCTGGACCTCGATGTCACTGTCGAATGCAGCTCCGGCACCTACATCCGCGCCCTCGCCCGTGATCTGGGCGGGGCCCTCGGGGTCGGCGGCCACCTGACCGCGCTCCGGCGCACCCAGGTGGGACCCTACTCCCTGGACCAGGCTTCCACTCTCGAGGAGCTCGCCGCCGACCTGCGCCTGCTGCCCATCAACGACGCGGCGCGGGTCCTTTTCACCCCCCGGGAACTCTCAGCTGGTGAGGCGCTCGACCTGTCCCACGGACGGTTCATCCCAGCCGGGGACGACGTCGGTCCGGTGGCCGCGTTCGCTCCCGATGGCACCCTGGTCGCCCTGCTGAAAAACTCGGCCGACCGGGCGCGTCCCCTGTTGGTCTTCGCGCCCGGCAACGGCACCGCCGTCGACGAGAACACCTCTACCGTTGGCGAGAACGGCACCGCACCATGATCGTTGACGGGTTTTTCATTGCCGGGGTAATTGTCTGTCTGGCCTCTGCGGTCATCTGCTTCGGCGCGGCAGCGATCCGTCAGCCGCCCAACGATGTCACCATCCTCTCGATCGCTGCAGTTGAACTGTTCCTGCTGGTCTACGGTGTGGCAGCCATCATCAGGCAGGCCGGTGGTGAAGCGATCGCCGGGGAAGCCTGGGAGTTCTGGGGCTACCTCCTCACCGCGCTGTGCATCCCGCTGGCCGGCTTCTGGTGGGCCATCCTCGAGCGGAGCCGGTGGAGCAACGTGGTGCTCGGCGCCGTCGGGATCACCGTCTTCGTTATGCTGTTCCGGATGGAACAGATCTGGGACCGGGTGCCCCTGTGAGCACGCACCGCACCGAAAAGAGCTCCGCTCGGCCCACGCGCCACCGCAACAGCGGTCCGGGCCGGCTGCTCATTGCCGTCTATGGTGTCTTCGCCCTGGCGGCAACCGCCCGGGCAGTCTTCCAGATCAGCACCAAGTTCGCTGAAGCCCCGCTGGCGTACCTGCTGACAGCTCTTGCAGCCGGCGTGTATGTCCTGGCCACCGTGTCCCTCGCGATGCCCGGCCAGCGCTGGTACTGGATCTCGGTGGGAGCGGTCGGGCTGGAACTGGTCGGGGTGCTGACCGTTGGACTGTTCAGCCTCCTCGACCCCGAGGCGTTCCCCAATGACACCGTCTGGTCACTGTTCGGACGCGGGTACGGTTTCGTTCCCCTGCTGCTGCCGGTGCTGGGGCTCTGGTGGCTCTATCTCAACCGGCGCGGGCGTGCAGTTGAACCAGCTACCGAGCGGGCCAGCCCCACTGCGTGAGAGTATGACAGCAGCACACAGATTCCACCGTCGACCAGTAGCGGCACATCCATAAGGGAGCCTCATGTCCAGCCCAGAGAATCACCCCGCCGGCAATCCACAGGACAGCACCCGTCCAGGCTCCGGCAGCAAGCCCTCCAGCCCGGCGGCAGGTCAGTCACGCCCCGCCGGTAGCCCCGCCCCCGGCCAGTCACGTCCAGCGGGCAGTCAGCCGAGCGCCACCCCCGGAGCCTCGTCCCGGACCGCTACGCCGTCGTCGGATCCGAAAACGGCAGCAAAGAGCCCAAAGAAGGCGAGCAAACCCAAATCGGCCAAGGGGGAGTGGGGCGTCTTCCGGACCGTCGTCGTCCTGGTCGGACTGATCCTTGCCGGTTTCGGTGCGTACTACCTGATCACCGGGACCTCGGGCCTGCCTGACACCGACATCGGTAACCCCAGCCCCACCCTCGAAAGCCAGTTCCGGTTCTTCGCCGCGATGATGGTGGGCGTGGGCGCAGCGTTCATCACCATCGGTGTGAAGTTCGAGTGGGCCAACATGCTCTGGATGGTCTGCCTGATGGTCTTCATCGGCGGGATCGGTCGTGTTCTGTCATGGGCGTTCTCCGGCACCCCCCACTTCATGATGATCATCCTGATGGTCATCGAACTCGCCTTCCCGGCCGCCCTGCTGGTGTGGCACCGATACATTGCGAAGACCACCGAAATCCGCAACGAATACGCCGCCCGCGGCTAACCGGATTCACGGGGCACGCTGTCCCGGCGGTTTGCCGGCAGCACTGAACGAGGAAACGAAAGAGGAGATGCGTGTACTACTGGAATGACCTGGCCAGTGTTCCGAATGGTTTTGGTCCATCTGTGGTCACCATCGGCAACTTCGACGGCGTCCACATCGGGCACCAGCGGGTGTTGCAGCAGCTGGTGGCTGCCGCCGAGTCCCACCACGCCGCGGCGGTGGTGGTGTCCTTCGAACCGCACCCGGCAAAGGTGCACCGGCCGGACCAGGCGCCCGAGCTCATCATGGGCCTCGAGGACCGGATCGAAACCCTCGCCACCACGGGCATCCAGGCGCTCCTGATGATGCACTACACCCTCGAACTGGCCGCTAACACGCCGGAAGAGTTCGTCACCAAGGTCTTCGTCAACGCCCTGAATGCCCGGGCGGTGGTGGTGGGCCACGACGTCCGCTTCGGGCGCGACAACAGCGGGGACCTGGGCACCATGCGGGACCTCGGCGCGAAGCTCGGCTTCGAGGTGATCGTCATTGACGACTTCGGTGCCAGCCCCACCGAACCGACCGAGGCCGACGGCGACCGGCGCTGCTCTTCCACCTGGGTGCGCGAAGCACTGGAGGACGGCGACGTCGCCACGGCGGCCCGGATCCTGGGACGCCCGCACCGGATGCGGGGCGAAGTGGTGCACGGTGCCGCGCGGGGCAGGGAGCTGGGCTACCCGACCGCCAACCTGTCCCCGGCCTCCGGGGGCTACATCCCCGCCGACGGAATCTACGCCGGATGGCTGGTGGATGAAGCGGGCACCCGGTGGCCGGCAGCCATCTCAGTGGGGTCGAACCCCACGTTCGAGGGCGTCAGCCGGCACGTTGAAGCCCATGTCATTGACCGACCCCAGGAAGAGGTCTCCGACTTTGACCTGTACGGGCAGACCATCATCGTTGAGTTCACGGCGCGGCTGCGGGGCATGGTGGCCTACACCGGGCCCGAAGCACTGATCGCACAGATGCATCTGGACGTCGAACGTACCCGCGAGGTCCTTTCGACAGAACAACACCTCAGCAGGTAAACTGAACCGTGGATCCGGCTGCAGTCCGTGGTGGCTGGATCTTTCTGTGTCTATGACTCAACAGTCAAAATTGACTGCAGTGAAGACCAGGAAACTTGTTCACGGTACAACTCTAGGAGTTAATTGTGGCCCTTGACGCCGCTATCAAGCAGGAAATCATCAAGGAATATGCAACCGGGGAAGCCGATACCGGCTCACCTGAGGTGCAGATTGCTATGCTGTCCCGCCGTATTCTCGACCTGACCGAACACCTCAAGATGCACAAGCACGACCACCACACGCGTCGTGGCCTGCTTCTGATGGTTGGACGCCGTCGTCGTCTGCTGGACTACCTGCGCAAGACTGACATCACGCGCTACCGTACGCTCATCGAGCGTCTCGGCCTGCGCCGCTAGTAAGACACGTGGGGCGGCGCCTTCCTTGAGGGAAGGAGCCGCCTTCCACATGTGGCCACCGGCCACACGAACAACTCAACACATTGGAGCCAGGCAGGCACCGCGCATTCGCGGTCCTCGGTAGTGGTCTCCGGGAGCAGACGGCGTGTCCAGCGCACTTTTCAGTGCCGACGACACGTGAGCCCCCGTGGATCTCGATCGAAGACCGGATGCGACATCCACCGCGAAGACGGTGGACAGGTTCCGGCAAGGCTCGCTAAACAGAAACGGAGGTGACTCTCTATGGAGGGTCCCGAAATCCAATTCGCCGAAGCCGTTATTGACAACGGCCGGTTCGGCAAGCGCACCGTACGGTTCGAGACTGGCCGCCTTGCACAGCAGGCAGCCGGCGCCGCAATGGTGTACATCGACGAAGACACTGCACTCCTGTCAGCAACGACCGCTGGCAAGCACCCCCGCGAAGGCTTCGACTTCTTCCCCCTGACCGTCGACGTTGAAGAGCGCATGTACGCCGCAGGGCGTATCCCAGGCTCCTTCTTCCGCCGCGAAGGCCGCCCCTCCACCGAGGCGATCCTCGCCTGCCGGCTGATGGACCGCCCGTTGCGCCCGGCGTTCGTGAAGGGCCTCCGCAACGAGGTCCAGATCGTCGTCACCGTCCTGGCGATCAACCCCGACGTGCGGTACGACGTCGTCGCCATCAACGCCGCGTCGATGTCCACGCAGCTCTCCGGCCTTCCCTTCTCCGGCCCCATCGGCGGTGTCCGCGTGGCACTCGTGTCCGACGGCAGCGGCGAGGACCAGTGGATCGCCTTCCCCAAGCACTCCGAGCTCGAGAACTCGGTCTTCGACATGGTCGTCGCCGGCCGTGTTGTCAGCGGACCCGAGGGTGACGACGTCGCCATCATGATGGTCGAAGCTGAAGCGACCGACAACTCATGGAAGCTCATCAAGGAAGACGGCGCCACCGCGCCGACTGAAGAGATCGTGGCCGACGGCCTGGAAGCGGCAAAGCCGTACATCCGCGCCCTCTGCGACGCCCAGGCCGACCTTGCCGGCCGCGCCGCCAAGCCAACCGTCGAGTTCCCGGTCTTCCTTGACTACCAGGACGACGTCTTCGCAGCAGTCGAGTCGGCAGCAGCAGCCAAGCTGACCGAGGTCTTCCAGATCGCTGACAAGAAGGAGCGCGACCTCGCCTCCGACGCCCTCAAGGACAGCGTCATCGCTGACCTCGCCGGGCAGTTCGAAGGCCGCGAAAAGGAGCTCTCAGCTGCTTTCCGTTCGGTCACCAAGAGCGTTGTCCGCCAGCGCATCCTCAAGGACCAGATCCGTATCGACGGCCGTGGCCTGAGCGACATCCGTCAGCTCACCGCCGAGGTCGAGGTGCTGCCCCGCGTCCACGGTTCGGCAATCTTCGAGCGCGGCGAAACCCAGATCATGGGCATCACCACTCTGAACATGCTCAAGATGGAACAGCAGATCGACTCGTTGTCGCCGGTAACGCGCAAGCGCTACATGCACAACTACAACTTCCCTCCCTACTCCACCGGTGAAACCGGCCGCGTCGGTTCCCCGAAGCGCCGCGAAATCGGTCACGGTGCCCTCGCAGAGCGCGCCCTCATGCCGGTCCTGCCGAGCCGTGAGGAATTCCCGTACGCCATCCGCCAGGTCTCCGAGGCGCTGAGCTCCAACGGCTCGACGTCGATGGGCTCGGTCTGTGCCTCAACCCTGTCGCTGCTCAACGCCGGTGTGCCTCTGAAGGCACCCGTCGCTGGTATCGCCATGGGCCTGGTGTCCGATGTCGTTGACGGTCAGACCCGCTACGCGGCACTGACCGACATTCTCGGCGCCGAAGATGCTTTCGGCGACATGGACTTCAAGGTTGCCGGTACCTCCGAGTTCGTGACAGCGATTCAGCTGGACACCAAGCTCGACGGAATCCCCGCCTCGGTGCTGGCAGCAGCACTGAAGCAGGCCCGCGAAGCCCGCCTGCACATCCTGGGTGTGCTTGAGGCAGCCATCGACGTGCCGGACGAGCTCTCCGAGTTCGCGCCACGCATCATCTCGGTGAAGATCCCGGTTGACAAGATCGGCGAGGTCATTGGCCCCAAGGGCAAGATGATCAATCAGATCCAGGAAGACACCGGCGCTGACATCTCCATCGAAGATGACGGCACCGTCCTGATCGGCGCCACCAACGGTGGTGCGGCCGAGGCTGCACGCGCCGCGGTGAACGCCATCGCCAACCCTCAGGTCCCTGAGATTGGCGAGCGGTACCTGGGAACGGTCGTCAAGACCACCACCTTCGGTGCCTTCGTCTCCCTGACCCCTGGCAAGGATGGGCTGCTGCACATCTCCGAGCTGCGGAAGCTGGCCAACGGCAAGCGCGTCGACAACGTCGACGACATTGTCTCGGTGGGCCAGAAGGTCCAGGTTGAAATCACCAAGATCGACGACCGCGGAAAGCTTTCGCTCTCCCCAGTGGTTGCCGACGACGCCGCCACCGACGACGCTTCGGCAGTCTCGGTTGGCTCAGCAGAGGGCGACGACAACTAACGAATGGCTGTCTTAGCTAACAACGCCTCCGGCTCCGTTCCCGACACTTCGTCGGGAACGGGGCCGTTGGCCGTTTCACACGAGAATCCCACTGGCCCTTCCTCGATCCTCCTGCCGTTGGTGCCCACCCCGGCGCCTACGGCCGACGGCTCTCCTGCGGCGCAGGATCCTACCCTGGTCGCCGGAACCCTGGGCGGAGTCGTTGTGCGCCGGTCGGTGCTTCCCGGCGGGGTGCGTGTCCTCACCGAGGCGATGCCCGGCCAGCGGTCGGCGACCATCGGATTCTGGGTGGGCGTCGGATCCCGGGACGAGGCCGAGGGCCAGCACGGCTCAACCCACTTCCTGGAGCATCTGCTCTTCAAGGGCACCACCCGGCGCACCGCGCTCGAGATTGCCGAGGCGTTCGACGAGGTGGGCGGCGAGTCGAACGCTGCCACAGCGAAGGAGCACACCTGCTACTTCGCCCGGGTACTGGACGCGGACCTGCCCATGGCGATCGACGTGATCGCAGACATGGTGACCAGCGCGGTGATTGACGCCGACGAACTGGAGCAGGAACGCGACGTCATCCTCGAGGAAATCGCGATGGACAGCGACGACCCCGCCGACGTCGCGCACGAAGAGTTCGTCGAGGCCGTCCTGGGCTCACACCCGCTGGGCCGGCCCATCGGCGGTACGCCCGAGGCGATCAAAGCCGTTCCCCGCGAGTCTGTCCTGGACCACTACCGCAGGTACTACCGGCCCTCCGAGCTCGTGGTCACCGCAGCAGGCGGGCTGGACCACGAGGTGGTCTGCTCTCTGGTGCTCGACGCGCTGCGCACCGCCGGCTGGACCCTCGAGGAGGACGCATTGCCCGTCGCCCGGCGGTCTGATACGCCGGTCGCGATTGAAAGCACCGGCGGGATCCGCGTGATCCGCCGTGCGGTGGAGCAGGCGAACATCCTGGTCGGCTGCCCGTCGATCACCGCCACCGACGAGCGACGGTTCGTCATGAGCGTCCTGAACGCCGTGCTGGGCGGGGGCATGTCATCAAGGCTGTTCCAGGAAATCCGGGAGAAGCGGGGACTGGTCTACTCGACCTACTCCTTCTCGGCCTCCTACGCCGATGCCGGGTACTTCGCCATGTACGCAGGCTGCTCCCCAGCGAAGACCGGACAGGTGATCGACCTGCTCGGTGCCGAACTGGACCGGCTCGCAGCCGACGGCATTTCGGCCGACGAGCTGCGCCGCGCCGTCGGGCAGCTCTCCGGCGGCATGGTGATGGCTCTGGAGGACAGCGGTTCGCGGATGTCGCGGCTCGGCAGGGCAGAACTGGTCTCCGGGGAGTTCCTCGGACTGGACGAGGTGCTCGCCCGGGTCAACGCCGTCACCAAGAAGCAGGTACGGGAACTCGCGGCTGAGTTGGCTGCCGCGCCACGCACCATTACCGTCGTCGGACCGTTCGACACACCAGCTGACTTCGGTCACTAGCTAAGGTTCGATTCACGCAAAACCGACGAGCGACGCGTCCCCGGCAGGAGGCGCGTCGCCCCCAGGTTTTGGTTGGGTCCGGCATCGGAAATGCAGAAACTGGCGCAGACCACCCGCGACGGGTTTTAGTGGGGACTAGGATCTATTTTCCATTTGCCGCGTGAGAGGACTTGCTAAGCAGCCAAGCCTAAGGGACGTCTGCATAAAAGCCGTGACAATAAAATCGACCACCCAGTCTATAATTGAGCGTATCGGTATGAATTCTTAATGTTCTGTGAAAAATACTGACCAACGCTGCTTGCTCCAATAAGTTCATTGTGGACGGTTGGTGGAACGTCGAAGTACTGATATAGAGATCCACTTTTAAACTCTATTTCTAGTGTCATGCTCGTTTCGTCGTAACCGGCTGAAACAAGATTCGAACTTGATACTGGCATGCGATCCATATTTTCTGTTCCTCTATTTGATTAGTTTGGGTGAATAATGCGTCGGCTATGGGGCGTAAGGTTGCGCCATGCCGAAGCAACGTCTTTATAGTCTTGCGGAACTCTTGGGGTGTCCCACCCACCTGGTAAATCCCTGCCGACGACATCTGGATCGGAACTGTCAGGACGACTGGACTCGCTCGATTCAATGACGACTCTGCTAGGAAGCTTCATGATATCGCCGGTAACAATCGCTTCTCCGGTACGAAGGACCGAAACTGCGTCGAATAGACCAGACAGATTATCGGGCAGACTCGACCGAACCAAGGCGCGGTCGGACGTGTTAGTCAGCCGAAGAACAACGAAGGATCCAATCTGCGATAACACCGTGGATCTGATTTCACTTGGGCGTTGACTGACAATCATAGTTCCAACGCCGAACTTACGTCCTTCTTTGACGATACGCTCGACTATTTCTCCTGCAGCATCTTTGCTGTCGCCTAGATAGCGATGTGCCTCTTCGAGGACTATTAGGAGCGGACGAGAGCGGCCGCCCTCAGATAATTTCCTCGCCCAGATTAGGGACTCGTATAGGAGCCTTAATAATACGCTGACAATGCGCTGGAGGACCTGGTTGGGAACGCCGGAGAGGTCGGCAATCACAACGGGCCGAGATGCTCCGAGCCATGTTTCAAGAAATTCTCCAAGGTCACTCGTGACCTCTCCATCCGAGTTGACATCCCAAGGGCCCGGTCGGAATAGAAAGTTATATCTTGGATCCCGCAGCTTCGCTCCTAACGAATTGGTTTGGCGTCGAATATTTATGGAAGTTCCGCTCAAGAAAGTTTTGCTTGCCACGGTCGGCTGATATGTCGGAGGTGATACCTTCTCGGCATCGCCAACGAGAGGCTGCCCATTTTCGTTACTCGCATATGCGCGAGTATCGACAGTTTGAGCATTCGCAGCTACAGAATGTGTAGCAAAATGCATTTCGTGGAGGTGCATCCATAATTGTCGGATACTAAACGGTACTGGTGTATCGGCGGTTATACTGTTTGGCTCTAAACCTAGATTTGGGTGGTTAACTGCGTACTTCCTCTTAGCATCTGTAACCATTTGCTGGACGGTCGTAGCAGAATTATCATCCACGGACCCAAGAGAAAGTTCGAGGAAATCCTCAAACGGCAAAGCCCAGTATGGGAGGCAAAGTTGCGTTTGATTCTCCGCAGGAGATGCCAATTCATTGGCGTCCACTTGTAGTCGAAGGGCGGAGTCGCCAAAGGCATGCCCGTACTCGCCATGCACATCGATAACCAGGACTCGAGTCGAAGGAAACCTCTCTTTCGATGCGAGACCCTGAAGTATTGTCGCTACGGTCGAAGATTTTCCGCTGCCTGTACTTCCAACAATAGCTGTGTGTCTTGTCACCAATTTTGTGACATCGACGAGCGCTGGTAGGTGCGGGGCATTAGCAATGTGTCCGATCCTTAATGACCGAGCATCATCTTTCACCTGATAGAGAAGGCTAAGGTCGTTAGCAGTCACGAGAACTACTCGATCATTGATAGACGGATATCGCGCTACACCTCGTTGAAAGGAGCCGTTACGATGTGCCTCGCCCAGCAACTCAAGTCGCATCCAAGGACGACCGGGGACTGCGCCATCCACTGGTTCTTCGTTGTTGGCGCTTGATCCGACTTGGACCACAATCGCGAAGAGATCGACGAGACCCAGAGGGATCCTGACGTAGGCACCGACCTGACCGACGAAGTACGCGTGACCATTCGAGAATGTAAGGCCTGGAGCGGCTTCGGGGCGCACAGCGGCGGTGATTGTGTCACCCTGGACGTTGGTTACATCGGCAATATGCTTTGGGTCATTCATCGAGCTCACGCGGGTCGTTCCTTTGGGAGAGGTGACCCGTGAGAGATTGAAGCATTGAACCGAACGCTACAAAGTCGCCCAGTTCACAGGTCGTTGGCGATGGTCCTTCTTCATTAGTAGAACCACTTCGGGCCCAAGTTCCTTTGATGCCGCCGATCGAAGCACTGTCCTGCGCGAGAAGAGTCAGATTGTGCAAGATGGCAGAAAGAGAAAGAGCTTCTTCATATTCGGTCAGGGAGCCGTAGAGCAATGCGTGGACGCTAGCTGTCGGGTTGGCGCGGAGCGACTGGTCGATGACCTCGTTAATATGTTGATCCCTATATGAGAATCCGCAACTGATTAGAATCGCTCCATGAACCGCCCTGGGTTTGTTGGAGGCTTCTGACCTTGGAATCGAGAATAGAGTCA